>NZ_JBXAJH010000002.1:0-368615 GCF_058797075.1 Acidovorax sp. GW823-FHT02H02
GCCATCAAACGCCCACGCTTATCGGCTGTATGTTTTTAATGAACCAGATCACAAAGCGCCAAAGCTGCTTCATCATCCTCACTCCGCTGCGATCAGCAGAGCCTCAAATTCTAGCACGGTTTTTAAAGAACCGTCAAACTTTCGAAAACTTTCTCCCTCCAGATCCCAGCCGCTTGCAGCAACCAGATCCACCGAGCGAAGCCTTGAATTATATACCGGGTTTTTACCCAGACCAACCCAAAACCATCTTCTTTTTTTCCTCTGCATCCAGAGCCCTCACGAAGAGAGCTCACGGCAGCGAAGCCATAGACTATAGCACGGAAATGAGGCGGAAATTTCCCGCCCACAGTGCACTCAGCAATACCAACCCATCACACCTTCCACTTCTCCAGCAGTTTGTCGGGTCCCAAGGCGTCGTAGCCTTCAAAGGGCTGATGGATCCATGGATTGGTTGGCAGGAACTCCACCGAATAGTCTGGCGTGAAGGTTGACATGCCCTTGGTCCAGATGACCGCACTGCGCAATTCCGAGATGGGGGCATAGTTCGTCTTCAACATGTCCATCACCGCGTGCAGCGTGTGGCCAGAATCTGCCAGATCGTCCACCAACAACACACGTCCGGCTATTTCACCTTTGGGTGTAGTGATGAAACGTGCGATATCCAGATGCCCTTGAACCGTGCCCGCTTCAGCTCGGTAAGAACTCGTAGACATGATTGCCAAAGGCTTGTCAAAGATGCGACTCAGGATGTCTCCTGGACGCAAACCACCACGGGCCAGACAGAGGATGGTCTCAAACTCCCATCCAGATTGATGGACCTTGAGCGCCAGCTTCTCGATGAGATTGTGGTACTCGTCATAGCTTACGTAAAGGTGTTTGCCGTCTTCCGTCAACATACTTGCTCCTGAATCAATAGCTGGCAACGCTTTAAATTTAACTATCCAGGGGCTATGCCACGTAGGGATGGCGCATCAGGATGGTGTGGTCACGATCCGGACTGGTAGAGACCATGGCAATTGGCACGCCGGTGACTTCAGCGATACGCTCCAAGTATTGCCGTGCACTCAATGGCAGCTTGGCATAGTCCGTCACGCCAACCGTGGACTCACTCCAACCTGGCAACGTCTCATAAACGGGCTGGCAACGCGAAATGTCATCCGCTCCCATCGGCAGCAGGTCGATCAGCTCGCCGTCAAGTTCATAACCGGTGCACAGCTTCAACTCCGACAGGCCATCCAGTACGTCCAGCTTCGTGATGCAGAGGCCTGACAGGCCATTGACCTGCGCGCTGCGCTTGAGCAATGCAGCGTCAAACCATCCGCAACGACGACTGCGCCCAGTCGTTACACCCTTCTCCGCCCCCACCGTGCTCATGTGGTAACCCGGCGTGCCGGGCTTCTCCCAGTCCAGTTCGGTAGGGAAGGGACCGCCTCCCACGCGTGTGCAGTAAGCCTTGGTAATGCCGAGGATGTAATGCAGCATGCCGGGCCCGACACCAGAGCCCGCCGCAGCGTTGCCTGCAACGCAGTTGCTGGAGGTCACATAGGGATAGGTACCATGGTCCACGTCGAGCAAGGTACCCTGCGCACCTTCAAACAGCAGATTTGCGCCCGACTCGTGCGCATTGTTGAGCTCCCGCGAAACGTCCGCCATCATGGGCTTGAGCAACTCGGCATGGCGCATGGCTTCGGCGTAGACTGCATCGAACTGCACTTCACCGTCGCGCATATAGGGCTGAAGAGCATCACCAAAAACGAACTTGCCAGATCCCAGGAAAGTCGCCAGCACGTGGTTATGCAAAGAGAGCAGTTCGCGCAATTTCACAGCAAACCGCTCTGGGTACTTGAGATCCTGGACCCGCAGGGCACGGCGGGCAATCTTGTCCTCATAAGCGGGGCCAATTCCCCGGCCCGTAGTGCCGATTTTCTCCGTACCGCCTTGCTCGCGGGCGGCCTCTCGGGCAACATCCAGCGCCGCATGAAATGGCAAGATCAGCGGGCAGGCCTCACTGATGCGCAAGCGCGAGCGCACCTCGACACCGGCTTTCTCAAGCCCCTCGATTTCCTCGAAAAGCTTGGCAGCAGACAGCACCACCCCGTTGCCGATGTAGCACTTGACTCCAGGCCGCATGATGCCACTGGGGATCAGATGCAACGCAGTCTTCACGCCGTTGATCACCAACGTGTGCCCTGCGTTGTGCCCTCCCTGAAAACGGACAACGCCCTGTGCGCTTTCCGTCAACCAGTCCACCAGCTTTCCTTTGCCCTCGTCACCCCACTGGGTACCGACCACGACCACATTGCGACCTTTGGTTGCTTTCATCTCAAACCCAATTCAATTGTCAATTGCTTCAATAGCTTGCACGACCCATTGACCCGAGGCCAGAACCAGCTCTCGATCGCAATGGAACTCATCAACTTCGCTTTCGTGCCCCGGCAGCACGCAAACCACGGTTTCACCACGATTGCGCAGCGCCGAAATGGCCGCATGAACATCGCCCGAATCGCCCCAGGGCGCACGAATGGCAGCCTTCAGTGCGCGCGGGGACACCACGCCGACCACCTGCTTGATGTCAAGGCTGAACCCAGCGGCAGGCCGGTTGCGCCCAAATACGGCACCCACTTCGTCATAGCGACCACCGCGCACCAGGGCATCGCTGGCTCCGGGAGCATAGATGGCAAAGCGCGCCCCACTGTAATAGGCATAACCCCGCAAATCGGCCAGATCAAAAGTGACACGAACCCCCTCGAGGCGGGATGCCAACAACTTCAAGTTGGATAGCAGTTCGCGCACACCAGGTGTGCGCTTGAGGGCCTGTTCTGCCTCAACCAAAATACTTTCATCGCCATAGAGTTGCAACAACGCCAGCAACCCCTCGCGCGATGCCACGGGAAAATCGCGGGCCAGAAAAGCCAACTCGCCGGCATCCTTGGTGGCCAAGGCTGCGTGAATGGCCTGAAGCAGGTTGCCATCCACCGTCACGCCTGCAAGCAAGCTACGAACGATCCGAACATCGGCAAGATCCACGGTGGTGTCCTGCACATTGGCGACCCGCAAGCAATGCAGCGCCAGCAGCAGCGCCTCAAGGTCTGCCTCCAGCCCGGCATGGCCATAGATTTCTGCACCGAACTGCAGCGGCTCGCGCGTCGCATGGGGACGGTCAGGCCGCGTGTGCACCACCGGGCCGCAGTAGCAGAGTCGGGTGACCCCCTTACGATTGAGCAGATGCGCATCGATGCGGGCAACCTGGGGTGTGGTGTCGGCACGCAACCCCAAGGATCGGCCTGAGAGCTGATCCACCAACTTGAAAGTCTGCAGACCGAGTGCCTCACCGGTTCCCGTCAGCAGAGACTCCAGGTGCTCCAGCAGCGGCGGCATGACAAGCTCATAGCCATAGCAACGGGCCGTATCAAGCAGCCCGCGACGCAATTCTTCGATGTGCCGCGCTTCGGACGGCAAGACATCGGCAATATGATCCGGCAGGACCCAAGCAGACATGGAAATGGGAAGGCTGTTAAAAACGTGATTCTACCGGCAGCGGTGAAACACACCGAGCGCGGCCATGGTCGCGGGATTGAGGTCCGCAGAATCAGACCAGCAGCATGGCGATGCCAGAAACGATGCACAGCAGTGCAAAAAACCGAATCTGGCCGTCGCGCAGCTGCACCATCTGCGTAAAGACACGGCGCCAGCCGGCAGGTGACACGAACGGCAAAAGCCCCTCGATCACCAACACCAACGCCAGCGCGGTCCAGAGACTATCGTTCAATTCCACGTGGCTTGGCCGGTGGCGTTACTTGCGCGCCGGCTGGACTGCAGGGGAAGCAGACCCGCCTCGAAAAGCCTTGAAAAAATCAGATGAGGACGGGTCCAGCACCATGACGTCGCTCTTCTTGCTGAAGCTGGCCTTGTAGGCTTCCAGGCTGCGATAGAACTGGGCAAATTGAGGATCACGGCCAAACGATTCGGCATAGATGCGTGCCGCCTCGGCATCCCCTTCACCCTTGACCTTTTGTGCATCGCGATAAGCATTTGCAATGGTGATCTCGCGCTGACGATCGGCATCGGCACGAATCTTCTCCCCCTCCGCCGCCCCCGTCGAACGCAGCTCATTGGCCACGCGCTTACGCTCTGCCTCCATCCGGCGATAAACGGATTCGGTGATCGCCTCGACGTAGTCCACCCGGGTGATGCGAACATCCACCACATCCACCCCCCACGGTTTGGCGCCGCGGACGGTTTCCAGGACTTCGCGCTTCACATCGGCCATCAGGTTCTCGCGCTTGAGCGACAACAGTTCCTTGACCGTCCGCTTGTTGATTTCCTCCTGAAACGCATTGCGCACCACCCGATTGAGCTGCATGGCCCCAGCAGTCTCATCCAGACCAACGTTGCGGATGTATTCGGTGGGTTCAGAAATTCTCCAGCGCACATACCAGTCAATGACCACACGCTGCTTCTCAGCCGTCAGCATGGGCTCGGTGTCAGTGCTGTCGAGGGTCAACAACCGCTTGTCAATATAGGACACGTTCTGAAAAGGTGGCGGCAACTTGAAGTTCAGCCCTGGTTCCGTAATGACCTCCTTGATCTGCCCCAAGGCATACAAGATGCCAAACTGGCGCTGATCCACGACGAAGAGCATCGAGCTCATCAATGCGAGCACTACCAAGACGGTAGAAGCAATAAATCCAACTCTGTTCACAAGATGCTCCTAGCGGGTTTCGCGGTCACGCGTACGACTGCTGTCACGCGTACGGGAATCGTTCGGCAAACTGCCAGCCGGTGCCGACGGAGGCACCGCCAAGGCCCCGCCAGCGCCGGGAGTCTCGACCGAACCGGATGATTGCGAGACACCCTGCATGATCTTGTCCAACGGCAGATAGAGCAGGTTGGATCCCTGCCGCGACTCCACCAGCACCTTGGTCACGTTGCCGTAAATCTGCTGCATGGACTCCAGATACATGCGGTCGCGCGTAACCTGTGGGGCTTTCTGATATTCCGCCAGAACGGAAGAAAACCGTTGCGCATCGCCCTGTGCCTGGGCCACGATGCGGGCCTTGTATGCAGCCGCCTCTTCCTTCAACCGGGAAGCTGAACCGACTGCACGAGGAACCACATCGTTGGCATAGGCCTCGGCTTCATTTTTCGCCCGCTCCCTTTCCTGTCCGGCCTTCAACACATCATCAAACGAGGCCTGCACCTGCTCTGGCGGACGCACGCCCCCCTGCTGCAGATTGATGCCGACCACCTCCACACCCACCTTGTAACGGTCGAGTATGGTCTGCATCAGCGCGCGCACCCGCGGCGCAATCTGATCGCGCTCTTCGGCCAGGGCGGTATCCATGCGCATCTTGCCCACCACTTCACGCACGGCCGTCTCCGCCGCCTGCACCACCGCATCTGCCGGATTCTTGCTCTCGAAGAGCCAAGCCCTGGCATCGCTCAGGCGGTACTGAACGGCGAACTTGATTTCGACAATGTTTTCATCTTCAGTCAGCATGGCCGACTCACGCAGGCCCGTGCTCTTGATCACATTGTCCCGCCCCACATCGGCAGAGCGAATCTGGGTCACAAAAACCAGTTCGTGGCGTTCAATCGGATAGGGAAGGCGCCAGTTAAAACCCGCCCCCTTGGTGCTTTGGTACTTGCCAAAGCGCGTGATGACTGCCTGCTGGCCTTCCTGGACAATGAAGATGCCGGTTCCCATCCAGATCACAAACACAATGCCGGCGATAAGACCAATGCCCATGCCCGCATTCTTCATATCCGGCTGAAAACCACCACCATTGCCGCCACCAGGGCCCCGAGATCCACCGCTCTTGTTGCCGAACAGCCCACCCAGCTTGCGATTGAGGTCGCGCCACAATTCGTCCAGATCAGGTGGCTGCCCCTTGGATCCAGAGTCGCGCCCACTGCCGCCTCCCGAAGGCTGCACAGGGGGACGCTCGGGCTCAGGACGGTTGCCATCCTCGGCCTTGTCCTCGCCACGCCCCCATCGGGGATCGTTCAAATTGAACATCCCACGGATGCGGTCTGGGAGCATTGCCCAGCGTGGGTTACGGTCTTGAAAATTCATGCGCAAAGTCTCTGGTTCTCTGGTGATATCGATGCAACCGGCATTGTGCCCAATCAGGGTGCCTGGGTCGGGAATTCAGCGAGATCGACTGGGGTCATGTCGGCTTGGACTGCAAGCACGGTCTGGGCCAATTTTTGCCGAAGTACATCAAGACCTTCTCCGCTGCGCGCACTGACAAACAGGCGGTCCACAGGTCGGCCATCCAGTTCGTACATATCCTGCAACAAGGCGGGACGCTGCTCCGGCGCAATGGCATCGAGCTTGTTGAATACCAGCAACTGGGCAATGTCGGCAGCGCCAATTTCGTGCAGTACCCGTTGAACTTGATCGATCTGCTCGGGGAAGTTGGGATTGGACGCGTCCACGACATGCAACAGCAAGTCCGCATCCACCGCCTCTTGCAGCGTGGCCTGGAAGGCATCCACCAGTCCGTGTGGCAAGTCGCGAATAAAGCCGACGGTATCTGACAGCGACACGGATCTACCAGCCTCCCCCAGATACAACTGCCGTGTCGTGGTATCCAACGTGGCGAACAGCTGATCGGCGGCATACGCCCTCGCCTTCACCAAGGCATTGAACAAGGTGGATTTTCCGGCGTTGGTGTAACCCACCAAGGAAATATTGAAAGTATCACGCCGCTCTCGCTGGCGTCGCTGCGTCGAGCGCTGGCGCTTCACCTTGACCAGGCGTTCCTTGGTCCGCTTGACCGCGTCGCTGATCATGCGACGATCCAGCTCAATCTGGGTTTCGCCCGGCCCCCCGCGCGCACCAATCCCACCACGCTGACGCTCCAGGTGCGACCAGCGCCGAACCAGTCGAGTGCTCAGGTATTGCAGACGCGCCAATTCCACCTGCAGCTTGCCCTCGTGGCTTCGGGCCCGTTGGGCAAAAATTTCAAGGATCAGCAGCGTCCGGTCGTTGACAGGCAACTCAAGGTGGCGCTCCAGATTGCGCTGCTGTGCGGGACTCAATGCCTGATCAAAGAGCACCTCCACTGCACCATGCATCTGTGCGAGCATGCGGATCTCATCCGCCTTGCCCGAACCGACAAACAGCGCAGCATCGGGCGCCTTGCGCTTGCAGGTCAGCCGTGCAACAGGCTCCAGCCCGGCAGTCTGCGCCAGCAGCCCCAACTCCTCAAGGCTGGCATCAAAATGAGGCAGACCAAAATCGACTCCCACCAGAAGCACTGGAGTACGTGGAGCATTGATCGAATCAGAGGAACTCAAATGAACCGGCCCATCTTCGTGGCTGGTCTTTGTTGACCGGCCGTGCAGCACCGCGCCCAATCAGGCGCCGCTGTTTTCAGCATCCGGGGTGTCTGCTGTTGAAAAATTGACCGCACGTCCCGGCACAATCGTGGAAATGGCGTGCTTGTAGACCATCTGGGTCACCGTGTTGCGCAGCAGCACCACGTACTGGTCAAACGACTCAATTTGCCCCTGCAGCTTGATGCCATTCACCAGATAAATGGATACGGGCACGTGCTCCTTGCGCAGAGCGTTCAGGAAAGGATCTTGCAGAAGTTGGCCTTTATTGCTCACGATATTCTCCGTGTTCAAGTGTTGTTGTAAACCATCACCTTACCACAGCACGCACTGCGGCAAAGTGGATGCCACAGAATCCCTCTGGCACCCACGTTCTTGACTTAACTGTCGTCTTTGTCAGCGAAGGGGTTGTGAGATGTCTTCATTTCTATGCGCAGCGGTGTTCCCACCAAATCGAATTCCTTGCGGAAACGCCCTTCCAGGAAACGCTTGAAAGCATCCGTCACATGTTCCAGGGAATTCCCGTGGATCACAATCACCGGCGGATTCATGCCCCCCTGGTGTGCGTATCGCATCTTGGGGCGGAACATGCCCGCGCGCTTCGGTGCTTGAAACTGCACCGCCTCCAGCAGCACACGCGTCAGTACCGGCGTAGACATCTTGCAGGTCGCCGCTTTGTGCGCCTGGGCGATAGAAGCCCACAAGGGACCCAAGCCTTGTCGCTTTTTGGCAGAAATGAAATGTATAGCTGCAAACTTCAAGAACGTCAGCCGGGTTTCAATGGACCGCTCAAGCAATTGGCGCTGGTAGTCATCAACGGCATCCCACTTGTTGACGGCCAGAACCACCGCCCGCCCACTCTCAAGGATGTACCCAGCAATATGCGCGTCCTGGTCTGTGACTCCCTGGGTGGCATCCAGCAACAGCAGCACTACATTTGCCGATTCGATCGCCTGCAGGGTCTTGACCACCGAGAACTTCTCGATAGCCTCGAACACTTTCCCCTTGCGACGCAATCCGGCAGTGTCGACCAATTCGAACCGTTGTCCATTGCGCTCAAAAGGCACCGTAATGGCATCGCGCGTGGTGCCCGGCATGTCAAAGGCAACCAGACGCTCTTCACCCAGCCACGTATTGATCAGGGTTGACTTGCCCACGTTGGGGCGGCCGGCCACCGCCAGCTTTATCGTACTTTTATCTAGGTCCTGATCGGTATCGTCAGGCTCCGGCAGATGAAGCGGCTCCAGGGCCAGATCCACCAGCCCACGAATCCCCTGACCATGGGCCGCGGACACCGGGTAAACGTCACCCAGGCCCAATTCGTAGAACTCTGCCAGCTGAACGCCCTGCACCATACCCTCGGCCTTGTTCGCCACCAAAACACACGGTTTGCCAAGCCTGCGAAGATAATTTGCGATATCGTGGTCCTGCGCTGAAACACCCGCGCGTGCGTCCACCACAAAGATCACCACATCGGCTTCCGCCACAGCCTGCTGCGTTTGCTTGGCCATCTCGCGATAGATGCCGCTGGATGCGTCCGGCTCGAACCCCCCGGTGTCGATCACGATGTACTCGTGCTTGCCTTGCTTGCCGTTGCCGTAGTGCCTGTCGCGCGTCAACCCGGCAAAGTCGGCCACGATGGCATCTCTCGACTTTGTGAGGCGATTGAACAACGTGGATTTCCCGACGTTCGGACGCCCCACGAGGGCGATAACTGGCTTCATTGAAAATAACCCATCAATCAGGACGGAAGCCATATATCCCGCCATTGCGGGTGACAGCCACCAAGGTATCCGCAGCAACAACCGGAGCGGCGGCGATGCCGGAGGCATCTGTGGTCAATCGATTCAACGGGCCGCCATCATCGCGAGACAGCAGATGCAAGAGCCCGGCATCATCCCCTACAACAACCGACCGCCCCAAAAGCAGCGGCGCCGTCAGCTTTCGAAACTTGAGCCGATCCGATGTCCAGGCACGCGTGCCATCGGCTCGGCGCCAGGCAAGCACCACACCATTGCTCTCAGTTCCAAAAATGAGTTCACCGTTGCCGTGAATACCCTCTGTTCCCGCCGCAAGCTGCGTCCAAGCCACGATGCCACGCGCCGTATTCACGCACCCCACGGATGCTTGAAATGCGCGCGCGCAGACACTATCGCCGACACGTGAAACACGACCGACCAAGTCCACGAGACGCTCCACATCGTTCGTACCACGGGCACTGGCCAGAGGGGCTTCCCATCGCACACTGCCATTGTCCGGATTGAGGCCCACCAATCGGCCCGACAATCCGACCACCAGCGTATCACCGACCGCCAGGAGCACCCCGGATTGACGCAATACCAAGGGCTCTCCGGGACGGGACTGGGTCCACAAACGCCCCCCCGTCGCAGCATCATAGGCAGCAACCGACCGGTCGGCAGACAACACAAAAATGCGGTTTCCCGCCACCAGCGGAGCAGTAAAGGTTTGTGTCTGCAAAGGCTTGCGCCATAGCTCGCGCCCTGCCTCCATTGAGACCAGCATGTTGCTGCGGGAAACAACGGCAGTCCATTTGCCGTCGCTGCCCACCCCCGCCGACAAGGGTTCACCCAGTGAGGCACGCCAGAGATCCGCCCCCGATCGGGCATCCAGAGCAACCACCACGCCATCCGCCGATGCGACGGTCACTACATGGCCAGCAGCGTGAACATCCAGAGGCAGCCCTGCAACGCTACCGATGCGCGCCGTCCAAACCTGGCGAACGCCCAGAACGGGAACATTGGGGCCAAGATCCGCAGGCACGGGCTTGGAACTGCCACCCCAGAGCGAGCAACCACTCAGCACTGCCCCTGCCAAAAGCACGGATGCCACATGCTTGACACGCAAGATCGACAACGGAGAAAGCGAGGGTAAAACAAATCTCATTTTTTGACCTTGTCGGATGTAACGGCCACGGCGACAGCGTCTTGAGGATGAACTCCCAATGCGTTGAGCTTGACCTCCACCAGGCGGCGGTACTCCACGCGATCGTCAAAAGCCTTGAATGCGCGGCTGTACTCGGCAATGGCTTGCTCCTGCTTTCCCTGCAGCAGCAAGATATCACCCTTGCGATCAGCGACCACCGCATCGAACTCGGCCGGAAATGCTCCCGAGACTTGCTTGAGTGCTCCATCCAGATCCTTCTGATCCATGAGCACGCTGGACAGGCGCAACCTGGCAATCGCCTTGTAGCCATCATCACCGGCATTTTCGACGACCCAGGTTAAAGCGTCCTTCGCCCCCGTAGCGTTGCTGGCATCGAGCATGGATTTGGCAAGCACCAGCCCTGCCTGCGCAGTCTGCGTCGTTCCTGCATATTTAGAGCGTAGATCACCAAGCGCCTGCTCCATGCGAGCCTGGTCGCCGGCGCGGGAAGCCACATCGACTGCATCAAAAAGTGCCGCGGCCTGCGTTGACTGGCGATTCTGCCAATACTGGTAACCATTCCAGGCGGCGAGAGAGCCAAATACCAGCAGCACCAGGGAACTGATCAATGTTCCCCAGGTGTTCCAGAAATGCTTGAGTTGATCAAGTTGTTCTTGTTCTTCGAGATCGAGATGATTGGCCATGAATATGCTTGCTTGAAATTAACTGGAAAATTGCAGGGTGCTGGCCCATTCGGACACACTATCCAGGCAGTGCTCCGTCTGCGCACCACTGCCATCTCGCAATGACTTGCACAAAACCATGCCGCGCGCCAGCTCATCCGATCCAAAAACGAGCGCATGCCGGGCGCCACTGGCGTCTGCCTTCTTGAACTGGGATTTCATGCTTCCCATGCCTTCACCCGACGCAGGGGCACCATGCATCTGTACGCTGACACCGTGCGCCCGCAAGCGCTCCAGCGTCGCAATGGCCACCGGCAAAGCGGCCGCATCCGGAATGACCGCGTAAACATCCGGGGTCACCGGTGGAATGGCGCTGCCCTGTTCCTTAAGAAGTTCCAGCACACGCTCGACCCCAAGGGCCCAGCCAACAGCAGGCGCGGCCTTGCCTCCTATCTGCTCAATAAGATAGTCGTATCGTCCGCCACCACAAATAGTGCCCTGGGAACCCAACTGGTCCGTGACAAACTCAAACACCGTCAGATTGTAGTAATCCATGCCACGCACCAAACGTGGATTGACCCGCCAGGAAACGCCATTCGCATCCAAAATGGCCTTGACCACGTTGAAGTGCTGCAAAGACGCTTCACCGAGAAAATCAATCAACCGCGGTGCCGCTTCCACGATCTGCTGCATCGCCGGGTTCTTGGTGTCCAGAATCCGCAACGGGTTGCTATGCAGTCGCCGTCGTGCCTCGTCATCCAGAGCATCGACATGGCGTTCCAGATAGGCAATCAAAGCGGCCCGGTGGGCCTTGCGTTCGTCCGGTTGGCCCAGACTGTTGATCTCCAGGCGCACATTGTGAAGACCCAGCTCTTTCCATAATGCATTGGCCAACAGAATCAATTCTGCATCCAGTTCCCCACCGGGAAATCCGAGCGCTTCCGCCCCGATCTGATGAAACTGGCGATACCGCCCCCGCTGGGGACGCTCGTGGCGGAACATGGGGCCCATGTAGTACAAACGCTTGCCACCGTCGTACAGCATGGAGTGTTCAGCAACAGCGCGAACGACTCCGGCCGTCGCCTCCGGCCGCAAGGTCAATTGCTCGCCATTCAAGCGGTCCTCAAAGGAATACATTTCCTTTTCGACGATATCGGTGACTTCCCCCAGCCCACGAACGAACAGCGACGTCGGCTCGACAATCGGCGTGCGAATATTGCGATAGGCATACCGCTCCATGAGCGAACGCACCTTGCTCTCCAGCCATTCCCACCGTGCGGAGTCGGGCGGCAAGATGTCGTTCATGCCTTTGACAGCGGTTAGCTTTTCAAGCTTCGACACAGGGGTTCCTTTTTCAGTACGCACTGCGGTATTTTCTTTATGGAGATGGAAGGATAAGAAACAGGGCGCGCCAAGGACCTGCAGGCCAACCGCGCCGGAACCGCGCTCACAAACTACGCGGTCGAAGACACTGCCCCGAACCGCTTCTCGATGTAGTTTTCGACGATCTGGTGGAATTCATTGGCGATGTTGTCGCCACGCAGGGTGAGGGCTTTTTCCCCATCAATGAACACCGGGGCAGCAGGTGCTTCACCGGTACCGGGAAGGCTTATGCCGACATCAGCGTGCTTGCTTTCACCCGGGCCATTCACGATGCACCCCATGACCGCAATCTTCAGATTTTCCACACCGGGATAACGCACGCGCCACACAGGCATCTGCGCGCGAAGGAAATCATCAATCTGTTTGGCAAGATCCTGGAAAGTGGTGCTGGTCGTACGGCCGCAACCAGGGCATGCCGTCACGCTGGGGACGAAAATCCGCAGACCCAGTGACTGCAGGATCTCCGATGCCACCACAACCTCCTGCGTCCGCGCTTCACCCGGTTGGGGGGTGAGCGAGACGCGAATGGTGTCGCCGATGCCCTCCTGCAGCAAGATCGACAACGCGGTGGTAGATGCCACGGTTCCCTTGGTACCCATGCCCGCTTCCGTGAGCCCCAGATGCAGCGCATAGTCGCAACGGCGCGCCAATTCACGGTAAACCGAGATCAGATCCTGAACGCCACTGACCTTGCACGAGAGGATGATCTGATTGCCGTCCAAGCCCATGTCTTCGGCACGACGCGCGGACTCCACGGCTGAAGTGATCAGGGCCTCGTACATCACCTGGCGCGCATCCCATGGTTGGGAGCGACGGCTGTTGGCATCCATCAGGCTTGCCAGAAGTTCCTGGTCAAGACTGCCCCAATTGACACCAATACGAACCGGCTTGCTCCACCGCATTGCCGCTTCGATCATTTGACCGAACTGGCGATCACGCTTGTCTCCCTTGCCGACGTTGCCCGGATTGATGCGGTACTTCGACAATGCCTGGGCACAATCCGGGAAATCTGTCAAAAGCCGATGGCCGTTGTAATGAAAGTCGCCGACCAGGGGAACGCTCTCCCCCATGCGATCCAGTTGTTCCCGGATATAGGGGACCGCTGCCGCAGCCTCCGGCGTGTTGACGGTAATCCGAACAAACTCGGACCCCGCCTGGGCCAGTTCCTTCACCTGGATAGCTGTGCCGATAGCATCCACCGTATCCGTATTGGTCATGGACTGGACGCGCACAGGAGCATCGCCGCCCACTGTGACGACACGAGATCCCCACACCACCCTCGCCTGCCTGGAGCGCCGAAGGGCAGGTGTTGACACGGCGATCGGCGCTGTATTGGTATCCATTGTTTCCACTATCTCACCTCGAAGCGAGCGACATTCTCACGGGACACGGAGCCCAGCTCATAAGGCTTGCCACGCACAAAAACCTCGGTAGCATCCGCTCGTCCGATGACTACCGCCAGAGGCAGCGCACCCGACACAGAAACCAGCTCGTCGGGTGCCAAATTGCGCTGAAATACCACGGCACCTGTCGCATCCCGAACCTGTATCCACGACTCTCTGCGCGCCTTGAAGGCAAGCACACCAGCAGGTGTATCGACAGCAGACGCGGGAACAGCAGATGCTTCAGCGGAAGACATGGCAGGAACAGGTGGTGCTTCCTCCGCCGACTCCTTGGAGTCACCGGCAAAAGCCGTGACCTCCACGCCAGAAGTGGCACTCGCCGGCGCGGAAACTGCAGTGGCTGGGCGCTCCTGCGCCACATCCACCGCAGGTGTGGAAATCACGGCATCTGGCGCTGGTTGCTTGAACAATGCCAGCAGGTCAGCTTCAAGGCTGCGGGGCAAGAAAATCATCAGCGCTGCCCCGATCAGCAGCATGCCCACCGCCCACACCAGCGTTTTCGAGCGTGGAACGACAAACGGCGTAGACGATGATTTGCTTCGGAAGCCCTTGACGGTCGCATTCAGCCCCCCGTCATTGTTGGACAGCCTGGGACTTTCTCCTTGAGGGAGAAGCGCCAGAACCGGCTCAGGGTTGATCTTCAGGGTACGGCAAATGCTGGACGCCAAAGCCCGCACAAATACGATGTCCGGGAGTGCAGAAAAATCATCCGCCTCCAGGGCTTCGAGCTTTCCCACAGGAACCTTCGTGGCTCCCGCCAGAGCAGCAATATGCACTCCGGCAGCTTCCCGGGCCTCCCGCAACAACGCGCCCGCCGTCACCCCTCGCGCATATTGGTCATGCGATTCAGACCCCGACTGCTCGCCCATCAACTCACTCATTGAATGCCCCGCGTTCATACGCGCCCCACTCGCGCGACTCAGGGAACCGCTTGCGCAACTGGTCTGCAAGCTGCCGCGCGGCCACCGTGTCCCCCAAGGCACGCTCCACCTTGATCCCGAGCCACAAAGATTCCGAGTTGGCATATTCGCTGTTGTTCAGGCGCCGAATGTAAAACTGCGCACGACTCAACTCATTGCGTCGCAGCAGCAACGCAGACAGGTGGTACCCCACCACGGGATTTGCAGCATCCAGTTCATAGGCCTTGATCAGGGACTGCTCGGCTTCTGCATACTGTGCTGCACCCACCTGGCACAGTCCTCTGGCCATCAGCGTCTTGCCGCGGGCAGCATATGCAGGGTTGTCCAGCGCACGGACAAACTGCTGATCCGCTTCTGCATATTTTTTCTGCTGGCATAAAAGCCAGCCAAAGTTATGCAACAAATTGGGGTCGCCTGGACGCAATGCCTGCGCCCGGCGAAAGCTTTCTTCCGCCTGGGCGAAATCGTTGAGCCGCAAATAGATAAGACCACGCAGGTTGTAGGCGTCCGCATAGTTGGCATCAGCCGCAAGCGACTGCTTGACCTCGTCCAGGGCCACGGCAGTTTGCCCCATCTCGAAATAATTCGATGCCAGCTCCAGGCGAATTCGTGCACGGCGCCTTGCATCAGGTTCGTCGGACGGTGTCACCAGATCCGCAGTGGAGTCCGAAGCAGAGGCGCCCCCATTGGCCGCACAGCCGCCAAGAGCAAAACAAAAGCCCAGGACACCACAAGCCATCAGCATCCAGTGCCGATATTGCCGCCAGCGACCACCAGTCGATCCCACCATGTAGCGCTTCCTTGATAAGTAGCGACCTAAGTCACCTGTTTGAGCACGATTGTGCGTTGCTTTGCCATACGCTCCACCACACGTGTGCGGTCTTGCACATCGCCTGCCAATTGACCGCAGGCAGCATCGATATCATCCCCGCGCGTCTTGCGCACTGTCGTGACAATGCCCGCTTCGCTCAGCACCTTTGCGAAGATTGCCACCTGTGCCTGGGAAGAACGCTTGAGCCCTGATGCCGGAAATGGATTGAACGGAATCAGATTGAATTTGCAGTGGATCGCCCTGCCAATCGATGGCTTGACCAGTTCAATCAGTTGATGGGCATGCTCGATCTGGTCGTTCACCCCATCCAGCATGCAATATTCAAATGTGATGAAGTCCCTTGGCGCATGCTCGAGATAACGGTGACACGCCTCCAGCAACTCCTGGATCGGGTACTTGCGGTTTATCGGCACCAGATAATCGCGCAAGGCATCACTGGGCGCGTGCAAGGACACAGCCAAGGCCACAGGACAGTCCTGCGACAATCGATCCATCATGGGAACGACACCCGAAGTAGACACCGTTACACGCCTGCGCGACAGGCCATAACCATGGTCATCGAGCATGACCCTCAACGCCGGCACAAGGGCCGCATAGTTTTGTAGCGGCTCCCCCATCCCCATCATCACCACATTGGTAATGATGCGGGAAGAAGAGCCAAAGCGGGTGCGCAAGGCGTGCTCGGCAAACCACAACTGCGCAACGATCTCACCCGTGGTGAGATTGCGGCTGAAGCCTTGATGGCCTGTCGAGCAAAATCGGCACCCTACTGCACAACCGGCCTGCGACGATACGCAGAGTGTTCCCCGATCATCTTCAGGAATGAACACGGATTCGACGGCATTGCCGCCACCCACGTCAAACAACCATTTGACCGTGCCATCAGCCGAAACATGTTCACTGATGACTGGCAGGGCCTGCACATGAGCACAGCCCTTCAACTTGGTCCGCAATGCAACGGCCAGATCGCTCATGCCGTCAAAATCGCTGGCGCCCCGCTGGTGAATCCAGCGGAAAAGCTGTGTCGCACGAAAACGCTTTTCCCCGAGCTGACCACAAAAACCGATCAACCCATCCAAGTCAAAATCCAGAAGGTTGGTTGTCATGGCAGCCGCGCCCTCAGTCGGTCGCAACTGTCCCCAGCACTTGATTTCTCCAGCGAGACCAGAACGAGTGTGGGGACAATCATGTCAGCGCGAGTAGACGTTCATGCCGGCGAAGAAGAAGGCGATTTCCACTTGAGCGGTCTCAGGGGCATCGGAACCATGCACGGCATTGGCATCAATGCTGTCTGCAAAATCAGCGCGAATGGTGCCGGCCTCGGCCTTCTTCGGATCCGTTGCACCCATCAATTCGCGATTCTTCAGGATCGCGTTCTCACCTTCCAGCGCCTGAATCATGACGGGGCCGGAGATCATGAAATCCACCAGATCCTTGAAGAAAGGACGTGCCTTGTGCACAGCATAGAACTGCTCAGCTTCCAAGCGGGAGAGGTGGGCCATGCGGGCAGCGACAACCTTGAGGCCGGCGGCTTCAAAGCGGGCATAAATCTGGCCAATGACATTCTTGGCAACTGCGTCGGGCTTGATGATGGAGAGAGTACGTTCGATAGCCATATTGATTTCCTGGTGTGATGTTGCTGTGATTTTTGCCCATAGGGCAAAGCTTTTGATTCTAACCGGGCAAGAAAACGCCGGCAGGTCTAGCGATTGCCTCCGCGACGGGATCCACCACCCATACGGCGCTGATCCTGACGGTGGCGCGACAGACTGTCTACACCAATGTAGCCCACCGATGTTTTCATGGGATCGGGTTGTGCACTCCCGCGCTGGCGATCCGGGTTGCCGCCGCGCACCCCCGGATCATCCGATCGACGAGGCCCCTGGCCGCGCGCCTTGCCCCCTCCGCCACCGGCACCTGCAGAACGCTTGCGAGCATCGCCCACGCGTTGCTGCCCCCCACGTCCGCGCCCCCTGTTGCCGCGCTCTGCGCCGCCAATGCCTTCCTCGCCACCCACTCCTCTGGCTTCTGAGCGTCCCGCCCCGGCAGCCTGCACCAGGGCGCGGATGTCGCTCTCATCGAGTTCCAGCCAGGCCCCCCGCTTAAGCCCACGGGGCAAGACCATTGCTCCATACCGGATCCGGATCAGGCGGCTGACCGCATGGCCCACGGCCTCCAGCATGCGACGCACCTCGCGATTGCGCCCCTCGGAGATGGTGACGCGATACCAGCAGTTGGAACCCTCCCCACCGCCGTCCTCGATCGAGCCAAACGCGGCCATGCCGTCGTCCAGCCGGACACCATCCAGCAATTGCTGTTTTTCTTCGTTGCTCAAGGCACCCAGAACGCGTACGGCATATTCCCGCTCCAATCCGAATCGGGGATGCATCAGCTTGTTGGCCAACTCACCCGAACTCGTGAACAAAAGCAGCCCCTCTGTATTCAGATCCAGTCGACCGACCGACTGCCATTTCCCCTGCTGCAACCGGGGAAGCTTGCGGAACACGGTCGGACGGTTTTGTGGATCATCGTGGGAAACCACCTCCCCGACGGGCTTGTGATACGCGATGACACGCGCCGGCGGAGGATCGATGCGGTAACGAATCGGCTTGCCGTTCACCTTCACCTGATCGCCAAACTGCACGCGCTGACCGATGTGTGCCGGCTCGTTGTTCACCGAAATTCTTCCCTCGAGAATCAACTGCTCCATCTCGAGGCGAGAACCCAACCCTGCCTGTGCCAGCACCTTGTGAAGCTTGGGTGTTTCTGCCTGGGGCAATAAAACGCGCTTGGGGGCCACGTCCTCGCTGTTGACCTCGTCGGCATCGAAACGCCCGGAAATGACGTCTTCGAACTGGTAGCCACCCGCCGCAGAGGGGGGGGATCGCTTGCCGCGCCCAGCGCCTCCCGCGTGGCGCGGATTTGCCGGGGGCCTGGTGCCGGTCTCGCTGTGATCTTCCATCACTGGCGATTCCGCAACCTGAAACGCCACTTCCGCGCTCTTCAGCGGGACCGACAACACCGCAGCAGGCTCCGGTTCCACCGATTCTTTGGCGAGCGCAGCATGGGCCGCCACTGCCTCGACGGCACCATCCGCTGGCACCGCTTTCTTGCGAGAGGTTTTTCGTGCCGCAGATTTTTTCTGCAGCATTGCCGCCTCGGAATTCTCCATCTCATGCGGCATGTTCTGTACATCGGAAGTGGAATCGTTCATAAATTATTTCCCGAGACACCCCCGGGGGCATCCTCTTGTTCATCGTGGAGATTGGTCTCCACACTTGGCCTGGCCTGCATCTCCTGCAACGCTTCCTGGCGCTCCAGCCCCGGCAACTGATCGCTCACCGACGAAAAAACCTCGGGGATGCCGCCTCCATCCATCTCCAAAGCTCCCTGCAGGCTGGCTGCCGAGGCCATTGCCTCCAGTACCGAGGCACTGCCGGTGGGATCATCCAGTACAGGCAACTGATCCAGTGACTGCAAGCCCAGATCATCCAAAAACTGGCGCGTGGTCGCAAACAACGCAGGCCGGCCCACTGTTTCGCGGTGGCCAATGACCTCCACCCAACCCCGGTCCTCCAGCTGCTTGACGATCAGGCTGTTGACGGTGACCCCCCGAATGTCCTCAATATCCCCACGCGTCACAGGCTGACGGTACGCGATGATGGCCAGTGTCTCCAGCGTGGCACGCGAATAGCGCGGAGGTTTTTCCGGATGCAGCTTGTCCAGGTATTCACGCATCTCGGGACGGCTTTGAAATCGCCACCCGGAGGCCACCTGCACCAGTTCAACGCCCCGCAATGCCCAGTCCTGCTGGAGTTCCTGCAACAGGACTTTCAGCGTGTCCGCCCCCAGTGCATCATCAAAAAGTACACGCAGCTCCCGTACCGCCATGGGCTGCGCAGCGCAGATCAGGGCGGTTTCGAGGACCCGTTTGGCATCCACCGTATTCATGGTTCAGCGATTCCGGGAAAAATTGGGCCACACAGCGTTTGCAGGCACTACACCAACTGCAGGAGTCGATCCATGGTGCACCAGAAAGACACTCTGGAACAAAGCACCGCGCGGCGGGAAACCGCCTTCGGGCGAATGCGGTCGGGCAGACCGTCAGGGCGGATTGTAGCCCAGCCCCCACTGGGACAGCGCCTGCTCCATATCGGGCGGCAACGGCGCCTGGAACTCAAGCGCAAGGCCTGAGACCGGATGCTGGAAACACAGCCGGTAAGCGTGCAGTGCCTGACGCTCCAACCCCGCAGCGGGAGCCCCACCATAAAGAACGTCCGCCACCAGGGGGTGCCCTATGGATGCCATGTGCACCCGAATCTGATGCGTGCGTCCCGTATGCAAGGTGCACTCCACCCAGCAACCCATGTCGTTGCCCGCAAGCCATCGCACATCGGTGCGCGCGGGTTTGCCGGCATGGCTGTCCAGATTGACCACGGCCATGCGCAAACGGTTGCGTGGGTCGCGCCCTATGGCGGCCTGCACCGTGCGGTTGCGAGGCCCCGTCCAGGGCCGGTGCGCCAGCGCAAGGTACTGCCGGTGCACGGTGCGCTGCGCAATCATGCGCACAAGTGTGTCCATCGTTGCCCGATCCCGGGCAACCACCATCAGGCCACTGGTGTCCTTGTCCAGCCGGTGCACGATGCCAGCGCGGGGCACCAGATGCGCCTTTTCGTCGCGTGCCAGCAACCCGTTCAGCAAAGTTCCGCCCCAGTTGCCCGGGGCGGGGTGAACCACCAGTCCCGCCGGCTTGTTGATCACGAGCAGATGTTCGTCCTCATAAACCACGTCGATAGGTAGCGATTGCGGTCGAAACGCCTGGCTCTGCAGCGTCGGGCGCAGCTCGATCACGAGCGGATCGCCCGCCTTCACCCGCGCAGCAGCCTTGGTCGCCGTATGACCACTCAGGGAAACAAGCCCCTGCGACAGGAGCTGCTGGAGATAGCTGCGGGAAAATTCGGGCACGAGCTCGACCAGCGCACGGTCCAGGCGTGCGCCATGCTGGGCGACGCCCACCTCCAGATGGCGCAGTTCGGATTCGGCCTCGGCAAGGCCACTGAATTCGTCCGAGAAGCCTGCGTCCTCCGCACTCTCTGGCAACCCATCTCCCTGCGCGATTACCAACGCCGGTTTTTTGTTCGATCCCCCCTTGTGGAGCGCATCAGACACAGCAGACAAGCTCAGCGCGCCGGCAGGTAGCGGACAGGGTCCACGGGTTTGCCCTGGCGGCGAATCTCGAAATGAAGCTTCACGCGATCAGCATCCGTGCTGCCCATCTCCGCGATTTTCTGCCCGCGCCGCACGGTCTGGTCTTCCTTGACCAGCAACGCCTGGTTGTGTGCATAGGCCGTCAGGAAGGTGTTGTTGTGCTTCAGGATGACGAGATTGCCGTACCCCCGCAAACCGGCGCCCGCATAGACCACCCGCCCGTCGGCTGCGGCGAGAACCGGGTCACCGGCTTTGCCTGCAATATCGAAGCCCTTGTTACGGGCCTCATCAAACCCCGCCAGCAGGGAGCCAGAGGCCGGCCAGATGAAAGGAACATCATCCTCCGACGAGGCGGCTGCATGCGCAGGCGCAGGGACGGGTGCTGGCACGGGCGCTGCAGTGCTGGCGGCCGGCCTGGGCGCACTGGCGGCCGAAGAAGGGGTGACAGCTGCGGAGGCAACAGGACGCGTCACCACGCCCGTCTCTGCGACGGCAGCCGAGGGCGGCACGACGCGCAGCACCTGCCCCACTTCGATCAGATTGGCATTGTCCAGGTTGTTCCAGCGTGCAATGTCTTTCCAGCCCTGACCATTTTCAAGGCCGATGCGAATCAGCGTATCCCCTGCCTTGACAGTGTAATAACCCGGTTTTCCAGCGTTCTCGGCGCCCGGCAAGGGCTTGGCGGATGCAACAACCACCCCGGGAGAGGAGGATGCCGAAGACGCTCCACGGTCCTCCACAGGAGCCTTCGTCATCCGGGTTCCGCAGCCGACAAGCACCAGCGCCGTCAACACGGCGGAAACACCAACGACATGACTACGCGATACCAACATAAGCATTCCCTTCAGGCAATCCCCGATTTTAGGGGGACAAAATGAACCGGCTCGAGAACGCTTTGTTTCAATCCGTGCGCGGTTTTGTCGATCACAAGCAACACTTGCTGGCCACCGGCAAGCGCCATGGGCGCAACGAGGCGCCCTCCCACGGCCAACTGGTCGCACCAGGCCTGCGGCACTGCCTCGCCACCGGCCGCCGCAATGATGGCCGCATAGGGCGCACCCTTGGCATAACCCTGCATGCCATCGCCAAACAGCAAATGCACGTTGGCCAGCCGCAGGTGGCGCAGGTTGTCACGGGCCTTTTCGTGCAGGCCGCGCAGCCGCTCGACCGAATACACCTCGCGTGCAACATGGCTGAGCACCGCGGCCTGGTAACCGCAACCGGTGCCAATTTCCAGCACCCGACCCAGCCCGCCAGCGCGCGCGCCGTCGGCCCCCAAAAGCAGCTCGCACATGCGTCCCACCACGCTCGGCTTGGAGATGGTCTGGGCCAGGCCAATGGGCAGACTGGTGTCTTCGTACGCCTGGTTCACCAGCGCACTGTCGACAAAGCGGTGCCGCTCCACAGTGGACATGGCCTGAAGCACCACCGGCGAGGAAATACCGCCTGCAGCAAGCTTTTGCACCATGCGGGCGCGCACCGCTGCCGAGTCCAACCCGACCCCCTGGGGCGCTGCGGGGGCACTGGCGCGCATCGGCATGGGTGCGACTCTGGAGGGAGCCCCCCCCGAACCATCCAGGCGCGCAGGAAAACCGGGCCTGCGCTGCATCACCATTGCGGGGCCGCTGGTCCAGCAGCCACCAGGCGGGACGCGGTTTGCGCCCAATAGCCAAGATTGTCATGGTCCGTCAGGTCCACTTTCAAGGGAGTGACCGACACATGCCCCTGGGCCGTGGCGTGAAAATCGGTACCCTCGGCGTCGTCCTTGGCCGCGCCAGCCCCGCCAATCCAGTACATCACCTCCCCGCGCGGGCTTTCCTGGACGATCACGCGCTCGGCCGCATGGCGGCGCCCCAGTCGGCACAGCTTCAGGGGGCGCAACGCCTGCAGCGGCATGTTCGGGATATTGATATTGAGCAGCCAGGGCGCTTCGGCCACCAGGTTCTGCGCCACCATCTGCGCAACGATTTCGCGGGTTTTGTGCGCCGCCGCCTCGATCTCGCCCCAGCCCTTGTCCACCTGCGAAATCGCCATGGCCGGAATGCCGAAAAGATACCCCTCCATGGCAGCACCGACCGTGCCCGAGTAGATGGTGTCGTCACCCATGTTGGCGCCGTTGTTGATGCCGGACACCACCAGATCGGGGCGGTAGCCGAGCAGCCCCGTGAGGGCGATGTGCACGCAGTCGGCCGGCGTGCCATTGACGTAGCGAAAGCCGTTGGCGGCCTGGTGCACATACAGCGGCGAATGCAGGGTCAGGGCGTTCGACTTGGCACTGTTGTTGTGCTCGGGCGCCACCACCTCGACGTCTGCGATGGTCTTGAGCGCGTCATACAAGGCCACGATGCCCGGTGCCTGGTAGCCGTCGTCGTTGGATAGGAGAATCTTCATGGTCACTGTGCGGGGTTGCAACGGATTGTAGGTGGCACCCAGCCAGGATGCGCCCGTCGCTCGTGGGACATCGCACGCCCTTGGGCCACCCCTATCATGCAGGCCACCATTGACAGGAGACATCCCATGCACGCTTGGCTTTGCACCAACCCCACCGGCGTTGACGCGCTCGCCTGGACCGAACTGCCCACGCCCACGCCCCAAGCGGGCGAGGTGCTCATCGAGATCAAGGCGGCCAGCCTGAACTTTCCCGATCTGCTGATCGTGCAGAACAAATACCAGATGAAGCCGCCTCTGCCCTTCGTGCCGGGCTCCGAATACGCGGGCGTGGTGCAGGCGGTGGGCGAAGGCGTCACGCACTTGAAAGTCGGCCAGAACGTGGCCTGCCTCTCGGGAACGGGCGGCTTTGGCACGCACACCATCGCTCCGGCGACCCTGTGCATGCCCCTGCCAGAGGGTTTCTCGTATGTGGATGCCGCCGCCTTCATCATGATCTACGCGACCTCGCACCATGCGCTGGTGGACCGGGCCCAGCTCAAGGCCGGCGAGACGGTGCTGGTGTTGGGCGCCGCAGGCGGTGTGGGCACCGCCGCCATCCAGATCGCCAAGGCCATGGGCGCGCGCGTGATCGCGGCGGCCTCCAGTGCCGAAAAATGTGCGCTGTGCACGTCCATCGGCGCCGACGCCACTATCAACTACAGCCAGGAAAACCTGCGGGACGCGATCAAGGCCCTGACCGGCGGCAAGGGGCCGGACGTAATCTACGACCCCGTGGGCGGTGATTTCGCCGAGCCGGCCTTCCGCTCCATCGCGTGGCGCGGCCGCTACCTGGTGGTGGGCTTTGCCTCGGGCCCCATTCCGGCGCTGCCGTTCAACCTGGCGCTGCTCAAGGGCGCCTCCATCGTGGGGGTGTTCTGGGGCGACTTTGCCAGGCGCGAGCCCCAGGCCAATGCCGCCATGATGGTCGAGCTGGCCCAGTGGTACGGCCAGGGCAAGATCAAGCCCGTGATCGACCGCACCATGCCCATGGCCGAGCTGCCCGCAGCCTACGCCCACATGGGCTCGCGCGGCGTGATGGGCAAGCTGGTCATGGTCAACTGATGAATCACCAGACCAGGGGACTGCACGAAAAATTGCCGGCATCCGCCACCCGGCCTTTCCGGAAGGGCCGCTGCAGCACATTCTGATTCAGCGCCTGCTGGCCCCGCTGGGCGAGAGCGAAACCAGCACCGCGGCCCTTCAGCGCGCCAACAAGAGCATGTACCTGGCCAAGCGCTCGGGCAAGAACCGCGTCATGGCCGCCTGAACCCGCCCCACACCACCCACCCGCTGCCATGACACCCCTGCAACGCCGCGCCTTCCTGCAGTACGCCAGCGGGGCCGCCGCCGCCGGCACCCTGCCCCGCTGGGCCTGGAGCAACAGCCCGGTGCAGCACGACCCCTTTGCGCTGGGCGTGGCCAGCGGCGATCCCACATCGGAGGGCGTGGTGCTCTGGACGCGGCTGCAGCCCACGCCAGACCACCCATTCACTGCGCAGCTCACCGTGCACTGGGAACTGGCCGACGACCCGGCCTTTCGGCACATCGTGCAACGCGGCCAGGCCACGGCGCTGCCGGCCCTGGGCCACAGCGTGCATGTGGAGGTGACCGGCCTCGCCCCGGCGCGCTGGTACCACTACCGCTTCATGCTGGGCGATGCCGTCAGCGCCTCGGGCCGAACCCGCACCGCGCCCGCGGCCGACGCCCTGGACGCCCATCTGCGCATCGCCTTTGCGTCGTGCCAGCGCTGGGAACACGGCCACTACGCCGCCTGGCGCCACCTGTGCGCCGACCAGCCCGACCTGGTGCTGTTCCTGGGCGACTACATCTACGAATACGCGACGCCCCCCATCACGACAGGGCTGGCCCGCGTGCACGCGCTGCGGTACGCCAGCACCCTGGCCGACTTCCGCGACCGCTACGCACTGCACAAGAGCGACCCCGCCCTGCAGGCGGCCCATGCCGCGTGCCCCTGGGCCGTCACCTGGGACGACCACGAGGTGCAGAACGACTACGCCAGCGCCCAAGGCAAGGGCAGCCAGGGCGATCCTGCAGCCTTCCTGGCCCTGCGCAGCGCCGCCTGGCAGGCGTTCTACGAAAACATGCCGCTGCGCGCCGCCAGCCTGGCGTCGCCCGACTTCGGCACGCTGCAGGTGTACCGGCGCCTGCGCTGGGGCCGGCTGGCGAACGTGCATCTGCTCGACACCCGCCAGCACCGCTCCTGGCAGGCCTGCCGGGCGACTGACACGGGCGGTGCTGCTGCCGTGCGCCCCCAGGACTGCGCAGCCCTGGCCGACCCGCAGCGCAGCCTGCTGGGCGCCACCCAGGAGCAGTGGCTGGATGCAGGCCTGGCCGCCGACGCCCGGCACGACCGCACCCGCTGGAGCGTGATGGCCCAGCAAACCCTGTTCTCGCCCCGCCGCTACCCCTCGGGCGTCGTTTCCACCGACAGCTGGGACGGCTACCCCGGCGCCCGCGCGCGCCTGTTGCAGTCGCTGGCCCGCCACGCGCCACGCAACAGCGTGCTGCTGGGGGGCGACATCCACCAGAACTACGTCTGCAAGGTCCAGTCCGAGGCGGCGGGCGGCCAGCCATCCAGCCCGGAGGTGATCGCCAGCGAGTTCTGCGGCACCTCGATCAGCTCGCGCGCGGGCACCACGCAGGACAAGGTCGATGCCATTGCCCGCCACAACCCGCATGTGCTGCTGGCGCGCAGCGACCAGCGCGGCTACGGCCTGGCCGACATCACCCCGCAGCGCTGGACCACCACCCTGCGCGTGGTGGACGACCCGCTGCGCGCCGACAGCGGCGCATCCACGCAGGCACGCTTTGTGGTGGAAGACGGGCGGGCGGGGCCAGTGCCAGCCTGAACCACGGCGCTCATTAATTAATAGCTTCTTGCGCAACCCTATCAGGAGCCGCAAGCCAAAAACACTCATCATCTGCGCGTCTGTTCCGTAATGTAATAACGGCGCCGGCCGGCGCGGCAGCCCGGTACCATGGGTTTTCCGCCCACCCAAGGAGATCCCAGGATGCCCAAGCCCCCCGCCCTCCGCCTCGTGCTGATTGCCGCCGCTGCCGTGCTGGCCGCTTGCAGCAGCGCTCCTCCGCTGGCCTACACCGTTCCGGACCAGCCCGAAGGCTCGTCGGGCTACACCGACAAACCGGGCTGGGCCGCCGAGAAGTTCGCCGTGGCTGCCGCCAACCCGCTGGCTACCGACGCGGGCTACCAGGTGCTCAAGGCTGGTGGTTCGGCCATCGACGCGGCCATTGCCGTGCAGATGGTGCTGACGCTGGTCGAGCCCCAGTCGAGCGGCATTGGCGGTGGCGCCTTCCTGCTGCACGCCGCAGGCGCCCGGGTCGAAGCCTATGACGGGCGCGAAACCGCACCGGCGGCGGCCACCGACAAGCTCTTCCTCGGTGTGGACGGCAAACCCCTGCCCTTCAACGATGCCGTGGTGGGCGGGCGCTCGGTGGGCGTGCCGGGCACGGTGCGCATGCTGGAGCTGGCCCACAAGGAACATGGCAAGCTGGCCTGGGCCCAGCTGTTCCAGCCCGCCATCCAGCTGGCCGAGGGCGGCTTCAAGGTCAGCGCGCGGCTCAACGCGCTGCTGGCCAACGACAAGTTCCTGGCGCAAGACCCCGTGGCCGCCGCCTATTTCTACGACGCCGCAGGCAAGCCCTGGCCCGTGGGCCATGTACTGAAGAACCCCGAGCTGGCCGCCGTGCTGCGGGCCATTGCACGGCAGGGTTCCAAGGCCCTGCATGAGGGCGACGTGGCCCAGGCCATCGTGGCCAAGGTGCGCAAGCATCCCACCAACCCGGGCCCGCTCAGCCTGGCCGACCTGGCCGGCTACCAGCCCAAGAAGCGCGAAGCCCTGTGCACCAGTTACCAGGTCGCGCCCCACGACTACCGCGTGTGCGGTTTTCCGCCACCGAGCTCGGGGGCCATCGCCATCGGCCAGATCCTGGGCATCCTCAGGAACACCGACGCGGCCGCGCTGCCCCTGCAAGAGGGCCTGCGCGGCCCGGCGCCCGGTGCCGACTGGCTGCACCTGTACACCGAAGCAGCGCGCCTGGCCTTCGCCGACCGCGCGCAATACGTGGCCGACCCCGATTTCGTGCAACCCCCCGGCGGCAGCTGGATGAGCCTGCTGGAGCCCGGCTACCTGGCCCAACGCGCCAAACGCATTGGCACGCAGAGCATGAAGGTGGCACAGCCCGGCACCCCGGGCAGCGTGCGCACCAGCCATGCCCCCATGCCCGACCAGCCTGAATACGGCACCAGCCACATCAGCATCGTCGACGCCTTCGGCAACGCCGTGGCCATGACCACCACCATCGAGGACCAGTTCGGTTCGCGCCAGATGGTCACGACCAACGCCGCGCGCCCTGGCGGCTTTCTGCTCAACAACGAGCTCACCGACTTCAGCTTTGCCCCCACCGATGCACAGAGCCAGCCCATTGCCAATCGCGTGCAGCCGGGCAAGCGCCCGCGCTCGTCCATGGCGCCCACGCTGGTGTTCGACCAAGCCAGCGGCGAACTGCTGATGAGCGGCGGCAGCCCCGGCGGCGCGGCCATCATCCACTACACGGCCAAGACGCTGTATGGCGTGCTCAACTGGGGGTTGATGCCCCAGCAGGCCATCAACCTGCCCAACTTCGGTTCGTTCAACGGCCCCAGCCTGCTGGAGGAAAACCGCTTCCCGCCCGCCACCGTGGAGGCCCTGCGCGCCCGCGGCGCCGAGGTGCGCGAGATGAACATGACCAGCGGCCTGCAGGCCATCACGCGCGGCCAGGTGCATGGCAAGAAGATGTGGCTGGGCGGTGCCGACCCACGGCGCGAAGGCGTGATGATGGGCGACTGAAAGCAATCAGCATTCAAAGAGGCTCTAGCGATTACCCATAAGCGCAAGATGCGACTCAAAACATAGCAAAAAAATCCGTAGACAACCGCCACGACCATGGCGGGCTGCCTCCACCACCCTGCCCATGCCCCACACCACCGCCCCCGCCACCCAGCACATTGCCTTTGCCGAACTGCAAGACCTGCTCACCCAGATCTTTCTGCGCCACGGTACCTCGCCCGAAGTGGCGGCGATCCTGGCGGCCAACTGCGCCAGCGCGCAGCGCGACGGCGCCGCCAGCCACGGCATCTTCCGCATCCCCGGCTACCTGTCCACGCTGGCCAGCGGCTGGGTCAACGGGCGGGCCGTGCCGCAGGTGCAAGACGTGGCGCCCGGCTATGTGGCGGTCGATGCCGGCAACGGCTTCGCCCAGCCGGCCCTGCAGGCCGCGCGCAGCCTGCTGATCGAGAAGGCGCGCCACAACGGCATTGCGCTGCTGGCCATCCGCAACTCGCACCACTTCGCCGCGCTCTGGCCCGATGTGGAGCCGTTTGCACGCGAAGGGCTGGTGGCGCTGGCCTTTGTCAACAGCATGGCCTGCGTGGTGCCCACGGGCGGGCACAAGGCCTTGTTCGGCACCAACCCCATCGCCTTCGCCGCGCCGCGCGCGGGGGGCGACCCGCTGGTGTTTGACCTGGCCACCAGCGCCATCGCCCACGGCGACGTGCAGATCGCCGCGCGCGCAGGCCACCGCTTGCCCGAGGACTATGGCGTGGACCGCCATGGCCAGCCCACGCGCGACCCTGCCGCCGTCCTCGATGGCGGCGCGCTGCTGCCGTTTGGCGGCTACAAGGGTTCGGCCCTGTCGATGATGGTCGAGCTGCTGGCCGCGGCGCTCACGGGCGGCAACTTCTCGTTTGAGTTTGACTGGTCGCAGCATCCCGGCGCCAAGACGCCCTGGACAGGCGAGCTGCTGATCGTGATCGACCCATCGAAGGGCGCCGGCCACTCTTTCGCGCAGCGCACCGAAATCCTGGTGCGGCACATGCGCGCCGCCGGCCAGGACCGCCAGCCCGGCGACCGCCGCTACCAGCAGCGTGCGCAATCCGATCGCCATGGCATTGCGATCGGCTGCGAGGAACTGGCCCGGCTGCACGGCCTGGCCGCGGCGCCGCTGCCGCCGGCCGGTTAAGCGCCAGACCCGTCTGCCTGTCGGCTATGGCGCCTGCAGCAACGCCAGCGCCTGCGGCAGATGGGCCGCGATGGCCGGCGCACTGGGGTCTGGCAGGCGGGGCACATGGCCCAGGAATGGCGCCACAAGGCCTTCCTCCAGCGCAGCCAGGTTGTCGGCCACATGGGGCATGGCCGCGTCCACGGTGTTGGCCACCCAGCCGGCCAGGCGCAGGCCGCGTGCGCGCACGGCCTCGGCCGTGAGCAGCGCATGGTTGATGCAGCCCAGGCGCAGGCCCACCACCAGCACCACCGGCAGCCCCAGGTCCACGGCCAGGTCGGCAGTGTCCCAGCCGGGAACGAGCGGCACACGGAAACCACCCACGCCTTCGACAAAGGCCATGTCGGCCCGCGCCGCCACGCCGCGCACGGCGGCCAGCAAGGCGTCGCGGGCAATGGTGCGGCCCTCCAGGCGGGCGGCAATGTGCGGTGCGCAGGGCGTGCGCAGCTGCAGCGGACCCACTTCGTCATCGCGCAGGCCCATGTTGCTGGCCGCACGCAGGCGCAGCACGTCTTCGTTGACCCAGCGGCCGTCCACACAATCCTGCCCCGCCGCCAGCGGCTTGATGGCGGCGGCGCGCAGACCCGCCTGCGCCGCCAGGTGCGTGAGCGCGGCGGTGATGGCGGTTTTGCCGATTTCGGTGTCGGTACCAGTGACAAAAAAACCGCGCGTCATGCCAGCTCCTTAGCGGCCTCGGCCAGCGCCGCCAGCAGGCGGTCGATGTCGGCCGCGGTGTGGGTGCCGCACAACGTGATGCGCAGGCGCGCCGTACCCGGCGCCACGGTGGGCGGGCGGATGGCCGGCACGCGCAGGCCGGCGCGGTCGAGCACGGCCGCCACGCGCAGCGCGGCGGCGTTCTCGCCGATGATGAGCGGCTGGATGGGGGTGTCTGAAGCCACCAGCCGCCAGCCCAGTTGGGGATGGCGCGCCAGCAGGTCACCCACCCCGGCGCGCAGCTGCGCCTGCAGGCGCACGAGATTGGCGCGGCGCTGCGCGCCCTCGTCACCGGCCATCAGCGCCAGGCTTTGCAGCAGCGCATGCGCCACGGCGGGCGGCGCGGCGGTGGTGAAGATGTAGGCCCGCGCGGCCTGGATCAGGTATTGGATGACGGTAGGGTGCGCGGCCACGAAGGCACCGGCCACACCGGCCGCCTTGCCCAGCGTGCCGACCATGATCAGCCGCTCGCTGCGCAGACCAAAGTGCGCCAGCGTGCCGCGCCCCTGCGGCCCCAGCACGCCAAAGCCGTGGGCGTCATCCACCACCAGCCAGGCGTCGTGCCGTTCGGCCAACGCCAGCAGTTTGTCGAGCGGGGCCACGTCGCCGTCCATGCTGAACACCGCGTCGGTGACGATCAGCTTGATGCGGGCCGTGCAGGCGCCCAGCAGCGCGTCGAGCTGGGGCACGTCGCAATGCGCATAGCGCTGCACCGGCGCCTTGGCCAGGCGCGCGCCGTCGATCAGCGAGGCGTGGTTGAGTTCTTCCGAGAAGATCACCGCATCGGCATCACCCAGGGCCGTGAGCACTGCCAGGTTGGCCATGAAGCCGGTGCAGAAGAACAGCGCCTCGGCGTTCGGGATGGCGGGCGCCACGGCCGCCGCCAGGGCGCGCTCCAGCGCCGCATGCGCGCTGGAGTGCCCGCTGATGAGGTGCGACGAGCCCGAGCCTGCGCCATACAGTCGCGCGCCCTCGGCCAGGGCCTCGGCCAGCGCGGGATGGGCGGCCAGGCCCAGGTAGTCGTTGCTGCAGAACATCAGCAGCTCGCGGGATTGCCCATCGGCGCCGCGCACGCGCTGCACCGGCGCGGTGGCGCTCTCGGCCTCGCGCAGCACGCGCGTCAGATCCTTGGCGGCGATGGCCTGCAGCTTCTGGTTCAGGTGGTCAAGCAGCATCCAACACCTCCGCCAGCGTGGCCATCACGGCCTGGAACAAAAACTGCGCCGTGGGCGCGTCAATAAGGTAGGGCGGCATCAGGTAGACGGTGCCGCCAATGGGGCGGATCAGCAGCTCGTGCGCGCGCGCCGCCAGGTGAAAGCGCTCGGCAAACCGCTCACCGGGCTCGCGCACGTCGAACGCCAGGATCATGCCGCGCTGGCGCAAATGGGCCACGCGCGGGTCGCTGGCCAGCGGCGCGAAGGCCTCGGCCAGCAGCCGGGCCTGCGCGCGGTTCTTCTCCAGCACCTGGTCGGCTGCGAAGCGGTCGAGCACGGCATTGGCCGCCGCGCAGGCCAGCGCATTGCCGGTGTACGAATGCGAGTGCAGAAAGCCGCGCCCCACCTGCTCGCTCCAGAAGCTCTGGTACACCGTTTCGGTGGTCAGCACCAGCGACAGCGGCAGCGTACCGCCGCTGATGCCCTTGGACAGCGTGATGAAGTCGGGCCAGCCGCACTCGCCCTGCTCGAACGCAAAGAAGGTGCCGCTGCGCCCGCAGCCCACCGCGATCTCATCGGCGATCAGGTGGATTTCGAACTCGTCGCACAGCGCCCGCACGGCGCGCAGGTACGAGGGCTCGTGCATCGCCATGCCGGCGGCGCACTGCACCAGCGGCTCGATGATGAGGGCGGCCACATGGCCGCGCCGCTCTGCCAGCACGCGGCGCAGATCGGCCAGCGCGCGGGCCTCGGCGTCCGGGTCCTGGCGTGCATCGGGCGACTCGACGATGTGGGCGCGCATCAGCAGCGGGTCGTAGGCATCGCGGAACACTGCCACGTCGGTCACGGCCAGCGCGCCGATGGTTTCGCCGTGGTAGCCGTTGCGCAGGCAGACGAACTCGCGCTTGTCCGCCAGGCCCCGGTTGCGCCACGAATGAAAGCTCATCTTCAGCGCGATCTCGACCGCCGAGGCGCCGTCGCTGGCAAAGAAGGCGTGGCCCAGCGCGCCACCCGTCAGGGCCGCGAGTTTTTCGGCCAGCTCGACCGCGGGCGCATGGGTGCAGCCTGCCAGCATGACATGGGGCAGGGTTTCGAGCTGGTGCGTGATGGCGGCGCGGATGCCGGCATCCGAGTGCCCGAACAGGTTCACCCACCAGGAGCTGTTGGCGTCGAAATAGCGCCGGCCTTCCAGGTCGAAAAGCCAGGGGCCTTCACCCCGGGCGATGGCCAGCGGCGGCGTGACGGCGGCACGCGCCATCTGGGTACAGGGGTGCCACAGCGCAGCAAGGCTGCGCGCGGCGAGATCGGGGGAGTGCAGGGACGTCAATCAACAACTCGCTCGCCCGGGCTTGCGGGCAGGGATGGGACGAAAAAACCGCGGCAAGTATCGCACCCGGCTTGGCTGCAGGGGATGCCGCCAGATCTGCCCACCACTGCCGACTGCCCGGCATTGGAGGAAAAATGGCTTCAACGCTTGTTCAGAAGGCGCCAATAGCTATGAAAACGGAGCACCTTCGAATGCCCCTGCCGTGGCTGGCCGCCGTGCAATGGTCAGACGTCGATGGCCGCGGCCGAGCCCGCCTGCTTGCGCAGCTCGAACTTCTGGATCTTGCCCGTGGCGGTTTTGGGGATGTCGCCAAACACCACGGCGCGCGGCACCTTGAAGCCGGCCAGGTGCTTCTTGCAGTGCTGCACGATGTCTTCGACCGTGGTCTGTGCGCCCGCCTTCAATTCGACGAAGGCGCAGGGCGTTTCGCCCCACCTGGCGTCGGGCTTGGCCACCACAGCGGCGGCCAGCACGTCGGGGTGGCGGTAGAGCACGTCCTCGACCTCGATGGACGAGATGTTCTCGCCGCCCGAGATGATGATGTCCTTGCTGCGGTCCTTGATCTTGATGTAGCCGTCGGGGTACTGCACGGCCAGGTCGCCGCTGTGGAACCAGCCGCCGGCAAAGGCTTCCTCGGTGGCCTTGGGGTTCTTGAGGTAGCCCTTCATGGCGATGTTGCCCCGGAACATGATCTCGCCCATGGTCTCGCCATCCCAGGGCACGGGTTGCAGGGTTTCGGGGTCGAGCACCCGGGCTGCGCGCTGCAGGTGGTAGCGCACGCCCTGGCGGGCGTTGAGGCGGGCGCGCTCGCCGATATCGAGGTCGTTCCAGGCTTCGTGCCGGGCGCACACCGTGGCCGGGCCATAGACCTCGGTCAGGCCGTAGACATGGGTCAGGTCGAAGCCCATCTTCTCCATGCCCTCGATCATGGAAGCCGGTGGCGCGGCGCCGGCCACCATGGCCTTCACGCCGGCAGGCACACCCTCCTTCATTGCGGCCGGCGCGTTCACCAGCAGGCCGTGCACGATGGGCGCGCCGCAGTAGTGCGTGACACCATGGTTGCGGATGGCATCGAAGATGGCCTGCGCCTCCACGCGGCGCAGGCACACGTTGACGCCTGCGCGCGCCGCCACCGTCCACGGAAAACACCAGCCGTTGCAGTGGAACATGGGCAACGTCCACAGGTAGACGGCGTGCTTGGGCATGTCCCACTCCAGCACGTTGCTGATGGCATTGGTGGCCGCGCCCCGGTGGTGGTAGACCACGCCCTTCGGGTTGCCGGTGGTGCCGCTGGTGTAGTTGAGCGCGATGGCATCCCACTCATCGGTGGGCAGCTCCCAGGCGAATTGCGGGTCGCCGCCGGCCAGAAATTCCTCGTAGGTGGTGGTGCCGAGTTTCTGGCTGGCGGGGCCGTAGACAGCGTCCTCCACGTCGATCAGCAGCAGCGGCGCCGGGTTCTGGCGCAGCGCCAGGGCCTTGGCCATGACGCCGGCGAATTCGGGGTCCACGATCACCGCCCTGGCCTCGCCGTGGTCGAGCATGAAGGCGATGGCCTCGGGATCGAGGCGCGTGTTCAGGGCATTGAGCACGGCGCCCGCCATGGGCACACCAAAGTGCGCCTCGACCATGGGCGGCGTGTTGGGCAACATGACGGCCACGGTGTCGTTCTTGCCTATGCCGGCGCGCTGCAGGCTGCTGGCCAGCTGGCGGCAGCGCGCATAGGTCTGCGCCCAGGTCTGGCGCAGGCTGCCGTGCACGATGGCCAGGCGGTCGGGGTAAACCTCGGCGGTGCGCTCGATGAAGCCCAGCGGCGACAGGGGCGCGAAGTTGGCTTCAGTGCGGGGCAGGTGCTGGTCGTAGATGGAGGTCATTGCGCTTCACAAGGAAAAAATGAACAGGAGCTAGACAGGCCACGCCTCAGGGGTGGTTGCTGCGGCTTTGCTTGACACGGTACATGGCCGCATCCGCGCTGGCCAGCAGCGATTGTGCGTCGGGCGCATCGCGTGGGAAAAGGCTCATGCCGATGCTGGCGCGCACCCGCAGCGATTTTCCGAACAGTTCCAGCGTTTGCCCAAAGGCCTGCTGCAGTTTCTCGGCAATCTGAAGCGCAGCTTCTTCGGTATCGACGTTCTCGCACAGCACGGTGAACTCGTCGCCTGCCAGGCGAGCCACCGTATCGGCCTGGCGCACGGCCGAGACGATGGCACGGCCCGTGGCCTGCAGCACCTCATCGCCCGCTGCATGGCCCAGGGCGTCGTTGATGGACTTGAAATCGTCCAGGTCCACAAAGAACAGCGCACACGCCCGTCCGCTGCGCCTTGAGAGCTCCAGCGCCTGCGCCAGGCGCTGCTCGAACATGCGCCGGTTGGGCAGCCCGGTGAGGAGATCGTGATGGGCCAGGTGCGCCATGCTGTCCCGGCTGGCGTTGAGTTCGGCGATCTGGCGGGTGATCTGCTGCTCCATGTCGCTCAGGCTGCGCGCCAGTTCACCCACCTCGTCCTGCCGCTCGACCGGCAGGGCACCGTGGGGCTCTCCCCGCGAAAAGGCGCGGGCCGCGCGCACCATGGTCTGCAGGGGCCTGGTCACCGCCCGGGACACCAGCGCGGCCAGCAGCATGCCCACCGCGCTCAGGACCAGCAGCATCTTGAGGATGCCGCGCCCCAGCTCGAGCACTTCGTCCTGCACCACGGCCATGGGCTGCGAGAGCCCCGCCACCAGGAAGCGGTCTTCGTCCGAATCCCCGACGGGCAAGCGGGTGAACGAGAACACGCGCGGTTCGGCACCATCCGCCTGCGCGTCCATCATGAGTTCGTGGGTGCGCCCTTCGATGATCTGCGCCACCGGCGCCAGGGTGTCCTGCAGAAGGATGCGTTGGCCACGATCGAAACCGAAGGTCTGGGTCGGATCGGGGTGCACCAGAATGTCGCCCCAGCGGTTGCACAGGTAAAACCCATAGTTCTCGGGCAGGCTTTTCCTGAAGTAGGCCAGGGAGGGGCTGGCCGCCACGCGCACTACCACCACGGCCTCGACGGTCCCCCAGCGCACCACGGGCGATGCCATGTTGAAGATGGGTTGCTGCTGCTCTTCGGTGGCATCGCCTTCGTGGTTGATGCCGAACTCGCTGAAGTACACCGCGCCCGAACGCAGCTTGAGGGTTTCGAAAACAAAGGGGAAATGGGCTTTTTCCTGCAGCGCGGCCTGGGGCGCCTCCACCAGGTCATCGCCCAGCCGGTCAACCCGCAGCAGCTCCAGGCCATGGTCGCGGGCACTGATGAGCCGGATCTGCAGGTACGAGGGGTGCGCAGCCAGGCTCGCCTTGAACACTTCGGCCAGCAGGCGGCGGTCGCGCACAGAAGGTGCATGCGGCGGCTGCGCCGTGCGCGGCTCGGTGGCCACGGCCGCCGCGGCCGCCAGCAAGGTGGCATCGCGCGCCACGGCCGAAAAACCGGCTTCGAGGTGGCGCGTCAGCACCTGCGTGGTGGCCAGCAGCGAGCGCTCGGCCCGCTCACGCAGCAGGTCGCGCGCGGCAGCATAGGTGTAGTAGCCCGCCAGCACCGCAGCCAGTACGCTGAAGGAGGCCAGAATCCAGCCCAGGCGCGACGCGATGCCCCAGCGCATGGCTCAGAACCCCTCGGGGCGCTCGCCCGATACGATGCGCCGCCAGAGCCGGGTGCGCTGCCCTTCGCTCTCCACCGGCTCCAGCCACACTATCGGGCTCGCCGCAGCGCCCGCCGCGCCGCCGGGAGGCTCCTGCAAGGTGTTGGCCAGCCCCTGGCGCCGGGTCAGTACACCGCTCACCGCCGGCTCAAGCATGTAGTCGATCCACCGGGCTGCCAGTGCGGGCTGGGCAGAGCGGCGCGTGATGGCCCAGCAGTCGAGCCAGGCCAGGGCCCCTTCCTTCGGGATGACATAGCCCACGTCGAGCCCCGCGTCGCGCAGCAGCTTGAGTTGCTGCTGGCCATAGTTGGCATGCATCACCGCGATGCGGTGGCGGCGGAACAGCTCCACCGACTCCTCGGGCACCGAATAGAACGACAGCACGTTGCGGCGAAGCGCCACCAGGTCGCGGGCCAGACCGCCGAACCGCGCCGCATCGATGTGAAAGGGCGCCAGCCCCCGGCGCTGGGCGGCCAGCGAGAAACTGTGGCTGCTACCGTCGAACGCCAGCACCCGCCCCTGCCAACGCGGATCCCACAGCACGTTCAGCGAGTCTGGCGGCACGCCGAACTGCCGACGGTCGTAGATCAGGCCCATTTCGGAATAGGTGTAGGGCAGCGCATACACGGCCCCTTCGCTGGTGATGCCGGGAATCGATGCCAGTTGCCGAAACCGGGGCAACTGGCGCCCGGCATTGGCAATGTCCTTCATCGGCAGCGGAATGAGGCGCTTTTGCGCGACCAGGCTGGCGATCTCGACCGTGTTGGCGGCCACTACGTCGTAGCCTGGGCCTGCCGGATCGGCCAGCTTGGCACGCAGGCTGTCGTCCGAGCCCACGGTGGTGATTTCGACGCGCACGGCATGGCGCTTTTCAAAGGCGGCCACCACATCGGCGTCGGCGTACCCGGGCCATGACAGGACGCGCAGCACCGGCGCCCCCGACGCGCACAGCGGCAGCCAGGCAACGGCTGCCGCGCGCAGCCACACGCCCAGCCGCGCTGCGGCACTGCGTGTCCACGGGGTCCCCGTTGTTGCCATGGAGATGTCTCGGCTTCGCCAAATGTTAACGAGTGTAACCACACTTTGCGCAGACAATAAGCCCCGTGTCGATTCCCCAATCTTTCATTCAGGAACTGCTTTCGCGCGTGGACGTGGTGGACATCGTGGGCCGCTACGTGCAGCTCAAGAAGGGCGGCGCCAATTTCATGGGGCTGTGCCCCTTCCACGGCGAGAAATCGCCCTCCTTCAGCGTCAGCCCCGCCAAACAGTTCTATCACTGCTTTGGCTGCGGCAAGAACGGCAACGCCATCAGTTTTCTCATGGAGCACGCCGGCATGGGCTTCATCGAGGCCGTGCAGGACCTGGCCCAGCAGGTGGGGCTGCAGGTGCCCGACGATGACATCTCGCCGCAGGAAAAAGAGCGCGCCGCCGCTGCCCGGCAAAAGCAGGCCACGCTGACCGATGTGCTGGAAAAAGCCGCCGAGGCCTATCGCCGGCAGTTGCGCATATCGCCCCGGGCCGTGGCGTATTTCAAGGGACGCGGGGTGTCGGGTGCGGTAGCCAAGCGCTATGGTCTGGGCTATGCCCCCGAAGGCTGGCGCAGCCTGGCCAGTGTTTTTCCGCACTACGACGACCCGCTGCTCGAAGAAAGCGGGCTGGTCATCGTCAATGACGAAGATGGCGGCAAGCGCTACGACCGCTTCCGTGACCGGGTGATGTTTCCCATCCGCAACGTCAAGGGCGAGTGCATCGGCTTTGGCGGCCGGGTGCTGGGCGATGACAAACCCAAGTACCTCAACTCGCCCGAAACCCCGGTGTTCCACAAGGGCCGCGAACTCTATGGCCTGTTCGAGGCCCGCGCCGCCATTCGCGAACAGGGTTTTGCGCTGGTCACCGAGGGCTACATGGATGTGGTGGCCCTGGCGCAGTTGGGATTCCCCAACGCCGTGGCCACGCTGGGCACGGCCTGCACACCCGAGCATGTGCAAAAGCTGCTGCGCTTTACCGACGCGGTGGTGTTCAGCTTTGACGGCGATGCCGCGGGCCGCCGGGCGGCCCGCAAGGCGCTCGACGGTGCCCTGCCCCATGCCAGCGACACGCGCAGCATCAAGTTTCTGTTCCTGCCGCCCGAGCACGATCCCGACAGCTTTGTGCGCGCGCACGGCTCCGATGCCTTTGCCCGCCACATTGGCGATGCGGTGCCTTTGAGCCGCTTCCTGATCGAAGCCGCCAGCGAAAGCTGCGACCTGGGCACGGCAGAAGGCCGCGCCCACATGGCGAGCAATGCCCGCCCCCTGTGGAGCGCGCTGCCCGAGGGGGTGCTGCGGCGCCAGGTGCTCACCGAACTGGCACAGCTGGCCCAACTGGAAGCCCACGACCTGTCCGACCTCTGGAGCAAGACCGCCGCCCAGGAGGCAGCACGCCACCCTGGCACCGTGGCCTCGCACCGCCATGCCGCCACCCCCACGGACGAGCCCCCGTGGGGCGCGCCTGCCGATGCCGGCTGGCAATCACCCGGCGGCTACGACTCGCCCCCGAAGCCACCCTTTCGCAAGGGGGGCGACTGGAAAGGCGGCAGCTGGAAAAAAAAGGACGCCGCGCCCTGGCCGCCCCAGCCACGCCTGCCACGCACGCCCACCGCCAGCCGGGCAGACCACGCCGCACGGCTGCTGTTGTCGCACATGGCGTTTCTGGAAGAGTTGACGCACGACGACCACGCGGCGCTGTGTGCCCAGCCTGCCCCGCATGGCCCGCTGTTCAGCTGGCTGGAAGGACAGTTCCACGAGCATGGGCCGCAGGCCTGGGCCTTGCTGCGGGAAAGCCTGCGGGGCAACCCCTGTGAAGCCCTGGCGGTGAAGGTCATGACCGGCTCGCACGCGCAGACCGAGGGCGATCTGCACGAATTGCGGCTGGAACTGCGGGATCTTCTGAACCGCATGCTGATCGAAGACATCAACGCCCAGCAAAAAAACCTGATCCTGCAGGCGGCGCAAGACCCCACGGCACTGGAGCGCTACCGCGCGCTGGAACAGCGGCGCAACGTACTGCAAGGCATATTGCCCCGCACCCCTTGAAATACCGGACAGTCGGTATAATGTAGGGTTTTTCGGCAAGAGCGACAGCAGCACCTCCGAGCCGGGCCACCGTGACAAACGCGCACCTATGCGCTGATGGGCCCACTTATCGCAAGGACTGCACACCAAATGTTCGCCCAGACATCTTGCCCCTGAGGGCCTCCCCTCAAAACGTGAAGCCACCCCAGCTTTGCGTTGCCACCCGCGCCGGGACCTGAGGCGCTTGCGTTTTCTTTGTGTCCGTTTTTGATTCTGAGGTTGTTCCATGCCCGCTCAAAAGTCCGCGAAGCCGCCCAAGTCCGCTCCAGGCACCGCCGCAAAGGCTGTCTCCAAAACCGCTGCCACAGCACCGGCCCAAGCCGCGCCCCGCAAGGCCGTTGCTGCGGCCCCTGCCGCGGCTGCCAAGAAAGTGAAAACCGTGCCCGTGAAAAGTTCTGCCGAGCTGACCAAAGCTGCCGATGAATTGCTGAAGAAGAAGCCTGCCCGCGCCGCAGCCGCCGCGTCCGACGGTGACGAGGCCCCCAAGAAACGCCCTGGCCGTCCGGCCAAGGCCGCAGATAGCGCCGAGGCCAAGACCCCCGCCAAGCGCGGTCGCAAACCCAAGGCAGCAGCGGGCGAAGTGGGCAGTGACGACGCAGACCTGTCGGATATCGAAGCCGACCTCGAAGGCGAAGTGGAGGCGGAGGCCGCCCCCACGGCCGAAAAGGTCAAACCCCTGCGCATGAAGATCAGCAAGGCGAAGGAACGCGCCTTGATGAAGGAATTCGGCCTGGACGAAACCGTCCTGTCCGAAGAAGACATGGCCAAGCGCCGTGCGCGCCTGAAGACCCTGATCAAGCTGGGCAAGACGCGCGGCTACCTCACGCACGTTGAAATCTCCGACCACCTGCCCGACAAGCTCGTGGATGCCGAAACCCTCGAAGCCGTCATCACCACGCTGAACGACCTGGGCGTGGCGGTGTACGAGCAGACGCCCGACGCCGAAGCACTGATCATCACGGACAACGCCCCCGCTGGCGCCACCGAGGAAGAAGCCGAAGAGGCCGCCGAAGCCGCCCTGTCCACCGTGGACAGCGAGTTCGGCCGCACCACCGACCCCGTGCGCATGTACATGCGCGAAATGGGCACGGTGGAACTGCTCACGCGCGAAGGTGAAATCGAGATCGCCAAGCGCATCGAAGGCGGCCTGATGGCCATGATGGAGGCGATCAGCGCATCGCCCGCCACCATCGCCGAAATCTTGAACATGGGCGAGGAGATCCGCGAAGGCAAGGTTGTCATCTCGACCATCGTGGACGGTTTCTCCAACCCCAACGAGGCCGACGACTATGTGGCCGAAGAAGACTTCGACGAATTCGACGAAGCCGATGACGACGACGGCAAGGGCGGCTCCAAGGCCCTGACCAAGAAGCTCGAAGAACTCAAGAAGCAGGCGCTGGAGCGCTTTGACAAGCTGCGCGAGCTGTTCGAGAAGGTCCACCAGATCTATGACAAGGAAGGCTACGGCACGCCCGCGTATGTCAAGGCCCAGGCGGCCCTGTCGCAGGAGCTGATGACCATCCGCTTCACGGCCAAGACCATCGAGAAGCTGTGCGACATGGTGCGCGGCCAGGTGGACGATGTGCGCAAGAAAGAACGCGAACTGCGCCGCATCATCGTGGACAAGTGCGGCATGCCCCAGGAAACCTTCATCAAGGACTTTCCGCCCAACCTGCTCAACCTCAAGTGGGTGGAAAAGCAGGCCGCTGCCGGCAAGCCCTGGTCGGCCATCATGGCGCGCAACATCCCGCCCATCCAGGACCTGCAGCAAAAGCTGACCGACCTGCAATCGCGCGTGGTCGTGCCGCTGGTCGAGCTCAAGGGCATCAACAAGCGCATGAACGAGGGCGAAGCCACCTCGCGCGATGCCAAGAAGGAAATGATCGAGGCCAACCTGCGCCTGGTGATCTCGATTGCCAAGAAGTACACCAACCGCGGCCTGCAGTTCCTCGATCTGATCCAGGAAGGCAACATCGGCCTGATGAAGGCGGTGGACAAGTTCGAATACCGCCGGGGCTACAAGTTCTCGACCTACGCCACCTGGTGGATCCGCCAGGCGATCACAAGGAGCATTGCCGACCAGGCGCGCACCATCCGCATCCCGGTGCACATGATCGAGACCATCAACAAGATGAACCGCATCAGCCGCCAGCACCTGCAGGAGTTCGGCTTTGAACCCGATGCGTCCATCCTGGCGGCCAAGATGGAGATCCCCGAGGACAAGATCCGCAAGATCATGAAGATCGCCAAGGAGCCGATCTCCATGGAAACGCCGATCGGCGACGACGACGACAGCCACCTGGGCGACTTCATCGAGGACGGCGCCAACACCGCCCCCATCGAAGCCGCCATGCAGGCTGGCCTGCGCGATGTGGTCAAGGACATCCTGGATGGCCTCACGCCGCGCGAAGCCAAGGTGCTGCGCATGCGCTTCGGTATCGAGATGACCAGCGACCACACGCTGGAAGAAGTGGGCAAGCAGTTCGACGTGACGCGCGAACGCATCCGCCAGATCGAGGCCAAGGCGCTGCGCAAGCTCAAGCACCCCAGCCGCTCGGACAAGCTGCGCAGCTTCATCGATTCGCTGTAATACGGTCTCGCATTCAAGCGGATAACTAGGCGGGAAGCCGCAGACAGTGCTCTAGCACGGCAAGGCGAACCAACGAAGTTATACGTTTGAAGGCAAAACCGTATCAGCCGTACCACCACAGCCCTGGCAACAGGGTGTGCCTTCAGGCGCCCCGGCCACCACTGTGGTGCCGGGGCGTCATGTTTTGGGAGCGACACAGCGCTGTGTACAGGTCCTGCCAGAGATTCCCCATGAAAGGCCTTTGGCGCTTGATGGATGAGCGCCATCAGTCCTATAAAAAGGAGCAGTCAGTCCAGCTTGAGCCCTGACTGCTTCACCAGCCGGGCCATGCGGCCAATCTCGCTGCGAAAGAATGCCGCCGTGGCGTCTGGCGGGGGGCTTTGCAGCTGGTAACCCTGTGCCAGCAAGGCATCGCGCACCTCCGGCGTGGCCACCGCGCTGCGCACCCCATGGTAGGCGCGCTCCACCTCGGCCTTGGGCAGACCGGCCGGCCCGACCACGGCCACCCAGCCGTCGAGCACGTAGTGGGACAGCCCCTGCTCGGCCATCGTCGGCAGATCGGGCAGCAGCGGTGAGCGGACGCTGGACGACAACCCGATGGCCCGCAGCGCGCCCGCCTTCACATGGGGCGCGGCAACGGCAATGGCAATGAACGCCATCTGAATCTGCCCACCCAGCACATCGGCGGTCAGCGGCCCCATGCCCCGGTAGGGAATGTGCTTGATGTCCACCTGGGCCTCGTGCACGAACATCTCGGCGGCCAGGTGCAGGATGGTGCCGTTTCCGGACGATCCGTAGTTCAGCGCGCCGGGTTGGGCCTTGGCCAGGGCGATGAGTTCGCGCAAGTTCCTGGCCGCCACCGATGGATGGGCCACCAGCACGAACGGCGTGGCGCCGATCATGGTGATGGGCGTGATGTCGTCCACGGCATCGTAGGGAATGTTCTTGAACACACTGGGGTTCACCACATGGTTGTTGGACACCATGCCCAACACCGAACCATCCTTGGGCGCCTTGACGATCATCGAGGTGCCCGTGATGCCACCCGCACCGGGATAGTTTTCCACCACCACGGGCCGCGCCAGCGCCTTGCCCAGGCTGGGGCCCAGCACGCGGGCCACACCGTCCACCCCCGAGCCCGCGCTAACGGGCAGCACCATGCGCAGCGGTTTGTCAGACCCTTGGGCCCAGGTCAGCGCCGGGGCCACGGCGCCGGCCACCGCGGCCGCCAGCAGCGTGCGGCGCGCAATGCCGTCTCGATGGAAGGAAGGAGGAAAAAGGCTGTGCGCCGGTGGCTGTGTCGTCATGGTTGTCTCCATCGTTGTCATTGGAATGCTGTCGCACGGGCCCGTGCATGGCCCTGGCGCCGAGGCAGCTCAGGCCACTGCCCCCTGGGCTTGCAGGGCCTGGACCTGATCGGGCGTGTAACCCAGCTGCTCCATCAGCTCGGCCGTGTGCTGCCCCAGCACGGGCGGCTGCAGGCGCACTCCCAGCCGCTGGCCGTCCATGCGCAAGGGGAACAATGTGGTGCGCGCCGTCTGCCCTGCCCGCTCGCCGTCGGGCAAGGTGATATCGGCCAGGCCTCCGGTGGCTTGGAGGTGCGGGTCATCGAATAGCTGCTCAGGCCGCAGGATGGGCGCAAACGGCAGGCCGTTTTTCTCGAAGATGGCTGCCAGCTCGGCAGCGCTGTGCCCGGCCAGGCGCTGGCGCAACGCTGGCATCAGCGTGGGGCGTGCGCGCACGCGGTCGTTGTTGGTGGCCAGCAGCGGGTCGGCCTTGAGGTCTGCAAACCCCATGGCGTCACAAAAGGTGACCCACTGCGCGTCGCTCACGGCGGCCAGGAAGATCTGCTCATCGTCTTTCACGCTGAAGACGTCGTACAGCGCCCATGACGAGATGCGGTCGGGCATGGGTGCCGCAGGCTGGCCGGTAACGGCGTACTGCATCATGTGCTGGCCGACCAGGAACACGTTGTTCTCGAACAGGGCCGAGTCCACCTCCTGCCCGCGCCCGGTGATGCCGCGCTGCATCAGGGCCGCCATGGCACCGATGGCGCCGAACATGCCTCCCATGATGTCGTTGACGCTGGTGCCGGCGCGCAGGGGATCGCCGGGGCGGCCCGTCATGTAGGCCAGGCCGCCCATCATCTGCACCACCTCGTCCAGCGCCGTGCGGTGCTCGTAGGGGCCGGGCAGAAAACCGGTGTGGTTCACATAGATGAGGCGCGGGTTGAGCTGGCTCAGTGCGGCGTAGTCCAACCCGTATTTGGTCATCACACCGGGCTTGAAGTTCTGCGCGACCACGTCGGCCGAGGCCGCCAGCCGGCGCGCCGCCTCCAGCCCCTCGGGGCTGCGCAGGTCGAGCGCAATGCTCTTCTTGTTGCGGTTGAACATGGGGAAGAAACCCGCGCCCGCGCCCAGCAGGTGGCGGGTGCGGTCGCCCTCCACGGGCTCGACCTTGATGACCTCGGCCCCCAGGTCGGCCAGCACCATGCCGCAGGTGGGGCCCATGACCATGTGGGTGAACTCCACCACGCGCAGGCCTTCGAGCGGCAGGCGGGGAGATGGTGCGGGTTGTGTGTCGTTCATGTTCAGCGCATTCATAAGGAAAATCAGGCCGCCTGCAGCGCGACGGGTGCGGCATTCTGCGGCAGCCCCGCCTGCCACAGCGCGCCATGCAGCGTTTCGCCCGCCAGCCACCCCGCCACGCGCTGGCGCAGGGCCAGCAGCGCAGCCACGTCGATGCCGGTGGCCACGCCCATGCGCTCCAGCATGAAGGTCAGGTCTTCGGTGGCGACGTTCCCGCTGGCGCCGGGGGCGTGGGGGCAGCCGCCGATGCCGGCCAGGCAGGCATCGAACCGGCCAATACCTGTCTGCCAGGCCGCGTAGACATTGGCCAGGCCCATGCCGCGGGTGTCGTGGAAATGGGCGCACCACAGGCGCTCGCCGACCAGGGCGCGGGCCTTCTCGAACAGGCGCCGCACGCTGGCCGGGTCGGCATAGCCCACGGTGTCGGCCAGACTCACGCGGTCGGCACCGGCGTCAAGCAGGGCTTGCATCAGGCGCAGCACCTCACCCTCGGCCACCTCGCCCTGCAGCGTGCAGCCAAAGGCCGTACCCACGCCGCCCTCGATCAGCGTGCGGCTGCCGGCAGCGTCGCGCGCAGCGCGGATGCGCGCCACCTCGGCCACCACCTCGTCGGGCGTCTTGCGCAGGTTGGCCAGGCTGTGGGCGTGGCTGGCGGACAGCGGCACGATCATGAGATCGGCCCCGCACTCCAGCGCACGTTCGGCCCCCTTGAAATTGGGTACCAGCACCGAGGCCAGCAGGCCCGGCAGGGTTTTGGCGTGGGCCAGCACTTCGGCGGTATCGGCCAGTTGCGGCAGCAGGCGGGCGGGCACGAACGAGCCCACCTCGATCTCGCGCTGGCCGGCCGCGTAGGCGGCATCGATCCATGCGAGCTTGCGCGCGGTGGGCAGCACCGTGGCAATGCTCTGCAGGCCATCGCGCAACCCGACCTCGCGGACAACCGCCCGGGCAGAGCCAGAGGCCAAAGAAGAAGTCGATGATGGGATGTGGCTCACACTAAGTCTCCAGGCAGACGGGGTTGTGGGATTCTAGAAATTCCCACAAGAATCAGAAAATACATTTTGGAATCCTTATGATTCCCAAATGGAATATCAAAAAGCACTGCCCCCATGCGCCACCTGGACCTGCTGACCCTGCGGCTGTTTGCCGCCGTCTGCGAGCAGCGCAGCATCGCCCGCGTGGCCGAGCAGGAGTCCATCGTGGGCTCCGCCATCAGCAAGCGCCTGGCACAACTCGAAGACACCGTGGGCACACCCCTGCTGGTGCGCAAGCGGCGTGGCGTGGTGCCCACCCCGGCGGGTGAAACCCTGCTGGAGCATGCCCGCACCATGCTGGCCAGCATGGGCCAGATCGAGCGCGACATGGCGGCGTATGCCACCGGCATCCGGGGCCATGTGCGCATGCTGGTGACGGCCTCGGTGATGGCCGAGTCGCTGGCCGACGATGTGGCCGCCTTTTTGCAGCACCCGGCCCACCGCGACATCCAGGTGAGCATGGAGGAGCGCGTGAGCCCGGACGTGGTGCAGGGCATTCACGAGGGCAGCGCATCCATCGGCATCTGCTGGGATGCCGCCGACCTCTCGGGACTGGAAACCTGCGCCTACCGCAGCGACCACCTGGCCATCGTGGCCCATGAGTCCCACCCGGTGGCGCAGGCGGCCAGTGTCTGTTTCGCGGAGGTGCTGGGGTACGAATTCGTCAGCATGCCGGCCCTCAGCGCCGTCCAGGTGCTGCTGGCGCGCGCCGCTGCCGTGGAAGGCAAGACCCTGGCACACCGGGTGCTGGTGTCCAATTTCGACGCAGCCCTGCGGGTGGTGAGCGCCAACCTGGCCATCAGCGTGGTGCCGCGCGAGGTGGCCGAGCCCTTTGCCAGGACAGCCGCAGTGCGCATCGTTCCACTGGGCGACGCCTGGGCCCGCCGGAGCTTTGCCGTCTGCTACCGCAGCAGCCAGGCGTTGACCCCCTGCGCGCGCCTGCTGGTGGACCACCTGGCGCGCGCGGGCCACGCCGGCATCCCGTACTGAGGGCCCCGGAGGCCCGCCGCACCAGCGAAAGCAGCCCGGACGCGTACCATTTCAGGCCGCCGACCCGCCCCGTCGACCCGGTTCCGGCTTCGTGGCCCGCATGCAACACTTTAAAATGATTTGGGGCTTTCCTGAAGGTTGGATCATGTGTACTGTGCCTTTTGAGCTACCAAACTTGTAGCAAAAGAGGTTACGCGCTATAGTCGCAGCGCTCCCTCGGACGTGGTGCCTGTCGCGCCGCCCCGAACTTTGACCCACCACTCGCGCGAGGAGAAACATCCATGAGCTCCAAAGAGAATGCCGCCATCAACCAGCTGTTTGAACGGCTCGAATGCCGTTATGCACTGCGCGTGCTCTGGGCCTTGCGGGATGGCCACCCCCAGACCTTCCGTCTGCTGCAAGACAGCGTGGGCGGCATCACACCCAACACGCTGAACACCCGCATCAAGGAATTGCGCGAGGCCGGCTTTGTCGACCATGGCAGCGACGGCTACACCGTCACCCCCTCGGGCGCCGATCTGCTCAAGCGCCTGTCCGACGTGCAGGCTTTTGCCACCCGCTGGGTGGCGGGCCGTGCCAAGAAGGCCTGAAGCAGCGTCCATCCGCCGAGCCGGGTGGCCCCGCCCGCTCGCCAAGCCTTCGCTAGAATATGGAATAAATGGCTGCCAACGCTCTACAAAAATGCATTGGCAGCTATATTTTTAATAGCATTCAAGGAATTTCATCATGGCACTGACCACCACTGCATCCGGCCTGCAATACGAAGACACCGTCGTCGGCGAAGGCGCCGAAGCCACCAAGGGCCAGAACGTCTCGGTGCACTATACCGGCTGGCTGTACAACAACGGAGAGCAAGGTGCCAAGTTCGACTCCAGCCGCGATCGCAACGACCCCTTCGCCTTCTCGCTGGGCGCCGGCATGGTCATCAAGGGCTGGGACGAGGGGGTGCAGGGCATGAAGATCGGTGGCCAGCGCACCCTGATCATTCCCGCTGCACTGGGCTATGGCGCGCGCGGCGCCGGTGGGGTGATTCCTCCCAATGCCACGCTGAAATTCGATGTGGAACTGCTGGGCGTGCGCTGAAGCAGCACCCCGCCCTTTCACTTCAGCAAGCGGCCCGCGAGGCCGCTTTTTTGATTCCGCCCGTTGAAACCTGACCCAAGAGCAGCATCAGCTGAACAAGGCTTTTTCCAGCCGGGCAAATTTGGCATCGCCGACGGCATCCCGGATCTTGGGAGCCAATGCCGCCAGGTCATCAAAACTGCCCGCCCCCTCCACGGCCAGATTTAAGCGAAAACCGCGCAAACCCAAGCCAGCGGTCAATTCGGTGGCAATGAGGTAGGCGGCCTGGTAGCGCTCTGTATCAGACCGGCCACTGACCTCGTCCGACAACTCCAGCGACGACGAGATGCCATCACCGCCTGCCAACGACAACCCGGTAACCGCCAGCCCGGTGATCGGCTCCAGCAGCCCTTGCGCCAACATGGTCTGCACGTCTTCCTGGGTGATCCCCATCCCAGCAGTGGCTGCAAGCACGTCACGGGTCGTTCGTTTGCCATCAAACAAAATGAAAGCGGTGCGCTGGCGAGATGTCAGCCCCCCTTGCCTGTCTTTCAGAGACTCCTGACCCGCTTGCGTTTTAACCAGTACCATGTGCCTCCTTCAAAGGTGGGATGACACGGCACCGGCGGTGCGTGCAATCTTTTGAAACAGTCTCGCAGGTTTGCCGCGTTTTGACATCGGGGGTTTCCATCAAGCAGGCACCTCGACAAACCGGCAATGGCCGCCGGCCAGGCCTTCACCGTGCGCAGGCAACTGGCCCTCACATCTCGGAGCGCACCACGGGCAGCGCGGGAGCCGGTCGCGTGATGCGGCTCACCACGGCGGCCACGATCAGCCCCGCAGGCACTCCAAACACCCCCGCAGAAATGGGTTGGATGCCAAACCACAGGCCATCCGCGAGCAGCCAGCCCACCCATGCGCGCATGGCGGCAACATGCGAAAGCATGTAGTACACCGCAACGCCCAGCCCGGCGAGCATGCCGGCCACCGCGCCCTGGCGCGTGGTGCCACGCCAAAAGATGCCCAGCACCATTACCGGCACAAAAGCCGATGCCGCCAGGGAAAACGATGCCGAAACGAGCGGCAGAATTTCGGCCGGCTTGAGCGCCGCCACGAATGCCGCCGCCAGCGCCACGGACAGCAAGGTGAACTTGGTCAGGATGACGCGCTGCTCGGGCGATGCCTCCCTGGGGGCGCCGCGGTAATAGAGGTCGCGCACCAGCGCATTGCTGATGGTCAGCAGCAGCCCATCGGCCGTGGACAGCGCCGCAGCCAGCCCGCCCGCCGCCACCAGGCCCGACACCACATAGGGCAGCCCCCCCAGCTCCGGCGTGGCCAGCATGATGAGATCGGCCCCCAGGCGGATCTCGCCAAACTGCACCAGGCCGTCGCCGTTCACGTCTTCCACCGACAGCAGCGACGCATCCACGCGCGCCCATTGCGCCATCCAGCTGGGCAAGGTATCGAAGCTGCTGCCCACCAGGTTCTGCATGACCTCGAACTTCACCAGCACCGCCAGCGCCGGCGCGCTGAGGTACAGCAAGGCAATGAAGAAAAGCGACCAGGCCACCGATGAGCGTGCAGCCGCCACGGTGGGGGAGGTGTAGTAACGGGTCAGCAGATGCGGCAGCCCCGCCGTGCCCACCATCAGGCAGAACATCAGTGCCAGAAAATTGCGCCGGGTGAGTTCATACTCCTGCCGCTCGTGCGGCGAGCCGTCAGGGTTGCCCGCATAGGCCTGGCTGTGCAGCGGCAGCCCCCCCAGGGGCCGGGCACGCTCGTAGTTTTCGCGCATCTCACGCGTCCAGCGCTCGCGTGCCGATACCGCATCGCGCGGCAGTGCGACCAGTTCCCGGCTGGCAGAAACGATCAGGCCCACATCGGCATTCTGGTCGCGCAGGGTACGAACACGCTCACGCGCCTTTTCGCGCTCACGCTCCAACGCACCTTCAACGTCCTTGAGGCGCGCCTCGTAGTCCTGGGCCCGCCGCAAATAGGCCACCACCACCTGGTGCTCTGCCGGCGAATCGAGCAGGCGTTCCTCCAGATCGGCAATCTTGCCCAGTTGCGTGCCATAGACCAGCGGTGCCAGCGGGTTGCCCAGCTGCTTGTAGGCCAGCCACGACACGGGGATCAGGAAAGCCAGCAGCAGCACCACATATTGCGCCACCTGCGTCCAGGTGATGGCGCGCATGCCCCCCAGGAACGAGCACAGCAGCACGCCCCCCAGCCCCAGCATGATGCCGATCTCGAACTGCACCCCCGTAAGGCGCGAGGCAATCAGGCCCACACCGTAGATCTGGGCCACCACATAGGTGAAGGAGCACAGCACCGCCGCCAGCGCCGCAATGATGCGCGGCCAGCGGCCACCAAAGCGCACATGGAAAAAGTCGGGCACCGTGTAGAGACCCATCGCACGCAGATGGGGGGCGATCAGCATGGCCACAAGGCAGAAACCGCCAGTCCAGCCCAGCAGGTAGGCCAGCCCACCGGCCTGGCCGCGTGTGCCAGAAAAGCCCTGCAGGTACAGCGCACCCGACAGGCTGATGAACGAGGCCGCGCTCATCCAGTCGGCCGCCGCTGCCATGCCGTTGTACACCGGCGGAATCCGCCGCCCCGCCACGTAATACTCTTCGGGATCGGTGGTGCGCCCGTACACCCCGATGCCGGCATAGACCATCACCGTGAGAAACAGGAAGATCGGACCGATCCAGTGCCGCGACAGCCCCTGCTGCTCGGCCCAGGCCATCAGAATCAGAAACGCCGCCACCCCCACCACATACAGGGCAAAGATGCGGTGCAGGCGCCACAGGTAGGCCTTGTCATCGCCCCCTTGTCCCGCGCCCCCGGGCTCAACCATGGGATGGGGCCCGCTCGGTGGTTAGCGCGGCCATCCGCGCGGCGTCCTGGCGCTCAAACCGGTTCATGGCCCAGCAATAGACCACCACGATGGCAATGAACATCAGCACCGCACCCTGTGCAGCAATCCAGTGGCCCAGCGGCCAGCCTGCCACGACGAACGCTTGCAGATCGCGGGCGAAGTAGGCGGCCACGAAAGACACCAGCGCCCACGCCAGCAGCAGCCCCCCCTTGAGCCAGAGGTGGCGCACATCGTGCATGTCTGGCGGGAAGGGGCCCGCCAGTTCGGGTTCGTGGATTTTTTTCAGGGGCTGCATCCAGGGCGTGCTCGCATACCGCGGGTCGGACAAGGGCAGCCCCTGCGCACTCAGCGTGCCAGCTGCTGCCAGGTGGCGATCACGCTGTCAGGATTGAGCGAAATCGACGAGATGCCTTCCCTGGCCAGCCACTGCGCAAAGTCCGGGTGGTCGCTGGGGCCCTGGCCGCAGATGCCGATGTACTTGCCCTGGGCCAGGCAGGCCTTGATGACCTGGTGGATCAGCGCCTCGACAGCCGGGTCGCGCTCGTCAAAGTCCTGCGCCAGCAGCTCCAGACCCGAGTCGCGGTCCAGGCCCAGGGTGAGCTGGGTCAGGTCGTTGGAGCCGATGGAGAAACCATCGAAGAACTCCAGGAAGCGTTCGGCCAGGATGGCGTTGCTGGGCACCTCGCACATCATGATGACCTTGAGGTCGTCCTTGCCACGCTGCAGGCCGTGGGTGGCCAGCAGCTTGGTCACGCGCTCAGCCTGGCCCAGCGTGCGGACAAACGGCACCATCACCTGCACGTTGGTCAGGCCCATGTCGTTGCGCACTCGCTTCAGGGCTTCGCATTCCATCGCAAAGGCTTCGCCGAAGTCCTCGCTGATGTAGCGGGCCGCACCGCGGAAGCCCAGCATCGGGTTCTCTTCCTCGGGCTCGTAGCGGCTGCCGCCAATGAGCTTGCGGTATTCATTGGACTTGAAGTCCGACAAGCGCACGATCACGGGCTTGGGCCAGAAGGCGGCGGCAATGGTGGCCACGCCTTCGGCCACCTTGTCCACGTAGAACGCGCGCGGGCTGGCATGGCCCCGGGCCACGGATTCGACGGCCTTCTTCAGGTCGGCATCGATCTGGGGGTAGTCCAGGATGGCCTTGGGGTGCACCCCAATATTGTTGTTGATGATGAACTCCAGCCGCGCCAGGCCCACGCCTTGGTTGGGCAGCAGGGCAAAGTCAAAGGCCAGCTGGGGGTTGCCCACGTTCATCATGATCTTGGTCTGGATGGCAGGCATCTCGCCGCGCTGCACTTCGGTCACCTCGGTTTCGAGCAGGCCGTCGTAGATGCGGCCGGTGTCGCCCTCGGAGCAGCTCACCGTGACCAGCGTGCCATCCTTCAGGCGCTCGGTGGCGTCGCCGCAGCCCACCACGGCCGGAATGCCCAGTTCGCGCGCGATGATGGCGGCGTGGCAGGTGCGGCCGCCCCGGTTGGTGACGATGGCGCTGGCGCGCTTCATCACGGGCTCCCAGTTGGGGTCGGTCATGTCGGTGACCAGCACGTCGCCGGGCTGCACCTTGTCCATCTCGGAAATGTGGTGCACCAGACGCACGGGGCCGGTGCCGATCTTCTGGCCAATGGCGCGGCCCTCGGCCAGCACGGCGCCGTGGCCCTTGAGCTTGTAGCGCAACTCGACCTGGCCCTTGGCCTGACTCTTCACTGTTTCAGGGCGGGCCTGCAGGATGTAGAGCTGGCCGTCGGTGCCGTCCTTGCCCCATTCGATGTCCATGGGGCGGCCATAGTGCTGCTCGATGACCACGGCATAGTGCGCGAGTTGCTCGACATCGGCATCGGTGAGCGAATAGCGGTTGCGCTGCTCGGTGGGCACGTCGGTGGTCTTGATGAGCTTGCCGCTCTGCGCCTTTTCATCGGGCGTGGCAAACACCATCTGGATCAGCTTGCTGCCCAGGTTGCGACGGATCACTGCCTTCTTGCCCGCCTTGAGCATGGGCTTGTGCACATAGAACTCGTCAGGGTTCACGGCGCCCTGCACCACGGTTTCACCCAGGCCGTAGCTGCTGGTGATGAACACCACGTCTTCAAAGCCGCTCTCAGTGTCGATGGTGAACATCACGCCGGCGGCGCCCAGGTCGGAGCGCACCATGCGCTGCACGCCGGCCGACAGGGCCACCACATCGTGCGCAAAACCCTTGTGCACGCGGTAGCTGATGGCGCGGTCGTTGTAGAGGCTGGCGAACACCTCCTTCATCTTGTGCAGCACTGCGTCGATGCCATGCACGTTCAGGAAGGTTTCCTGCTGGCCGGCAAACGATGCGTCGGGCAGATCCTCGGCCGTGGCGGACGAGCGCACGGCAAAGCTGGCTTCGGGATTGCCTTCGGACAGGGTGGCAAAAGCCTCGGCAATGGCCTTTTGCAGATCGGCAGGGAAAGGCTGGGCCTCGACCATGGCACGGATCTCGGCGCCCACGGCAGCCAGGGCGCGCACGTCTTCGGTGTCGAGCGCTGCCAGCTTGGCGCTGATGCGGTCGGCCAGGCCCTCAAAGGCCAAAAATTCGCGGAACGCGTGGGCCGTGGTGGCAAAGCCCGTAGGCACCCGCACGCCATGGGGCAACTGCGAGATCATTTCGCCGAGGGAGGCGTTTTTGCCGCCTACCGCCTCGACGTCGGTCATTCTCAGGTTTTCAAACGGTACGACCAGGGCGGTCGGGCTGAAAAGTGCAGACATGGGAAAGCTCCAGAAGTTAAAACCGGGTCTGCGCGCCCGCCCGACAGGAGCAGGGAGGGAGCGGCCATGCACGGGCTGCAGCTTTCTGGTTGTGGTTGTGGGCCGACCGGGTGCATGGTGAGAATTGGATAATTGACGCAATTGTAGGCGGGCCGCACCGGCAACCGCCCGACGCTCTTGAAAAGGCCCCCATGCACTCGCGCACCGTATTCTTTGTGTCGGACGGCACCGGCATCACCGCCGAAACGTTCGGCAACGCCATCCTGGCCCAGTTCGAACTGGTGCCGCGCCGCGTGCGCCTGCCCTTCGTGGACACCGAGGACAAGGCCCATCAGGCGGTGCGCCAGATCAACCACACCGCCGAGCTGGAAGGCAAGAAGCCCATCGTCTTCACCACGCTCGTGAACATGGAGGTGCTCAAGGTCATCCAGGAGGGCTGCAAGGGCATGCTGCTCGACATGTTTGGCACCTTCGTGCACCCGCTGGAAGAAGAACTGGGTGTCAAGTCGCACCACCGGGTGGGCCGTTTCAGCGATGTGAGCCGCAGCAAGGAATACACCGACCGCATCGAGGCCATCAACTTCAGCCTGGCGCACGACGACGGCCAGAGCCACCGCGACCTGGCCGGCGCCGACGTGATCCTGGTGGGCGTGAGCCGCAGCGGCAAGACCCCCACCAGCCTGTACCTGGCCATGCAGCATGGCCTGAAGGCTGCCAACTACCCGCTGATCCCCGAAGATTTTGACCGCCGCCAGCTGCCGCCCGCGCTGATGGAGTTTCGCAAGAAGATCTTCGGCCTGACGATCAGCCCCGAGCGGCTGTCCGAGATCCGCAGCGAGCGCCGCCCCGACTCGCGCTACGCCAGCCTGCAGAACTGCCGCCACGAGGTGGCCGAAGCCGAGGCCATGATGCGCCGCGCCGGCATCCGCTGGCTGTCCACCACCACCAAATCCATTGAAGAGATCGCCACCACCATCCTGCAGGAGCTGCAGCCGGACCGGCTGGTGTATTGATGCGGCCGTGCGCGGGTCCCCGAGCTGCGCCGCGCAGCCGCCCGGCATGGCCGAACGGCGGCGCAATGCACCACGCGTGTGAGCCCCGGGCCGGGCAGTGGGTCCACCGTCTTTCACCCGATGGACCGGCTGCCCCGGGCCCCATCGGCGCACCCGCCCCCGTGTCGCGCCCCGCGCGCCCTTCAACCACCTGAATGCAGCTGGACCAGGCGTTGGCGCAAGGCTTCTGCAGCGGGAGCCAGCACGCGGTCGCGCCGCTGCAGCAATCCCAAGGTACGCCAGAGGTCGGGTTCTATCAGCGGCACGCCGCACACCTGGGGGTGCTCCGCCGGTAGCGCCAGTTGCGGCAGCACGGCCAGGCCCAGCCCGGCTTCCACCAGGGCCAGCGCTCCGGCAACATGATTGCACTCGTACCAAGCGACAGGTTGCTGGGGCAGATCGGCCGTGGCCTGGTCCAGGAGCAGCCGGTTGCTGCTGTCACGCGAGACCGACACCAAGCGCTGCCCCGCCAGTTCAGCCCATGCCACCTCCTTGCGCCCGGCCCAGCGGTGACCCCGCTGCATGGCCAGGACGTAGCGCTCGCGCATCAGTGCCTCGAAACGCAGTGCCGACTCCTGGCTGCCGGTAAAGCTCAGCCCGAAATCGGCGTCTCCCCGCACCACAGCATCGAGCACCTGGTTGGCGCTTTCGTCGATGACGTGCACCTGGACCTCCGGCTGCGCCACCGCGAAGGCCCGTAGAACACGGGGCAGCAGATGGCTCGCCACCGACGGAATGCAGGCGATCGCCACCCGCCCGCGGCGCAGATGGACCTGGTCATTCACGCGCTGCACCGCTTCATCCAGGCCCGCCAGGGCCGTGCGCGCCTCGTGCAGAAACTCCTGCCCCACCGCCGTCAATTCCACGCTGCGGGTCGTGCGCTCCAGCAACCGGACACCCAGAGCCGCTTCCAGCCGCTCGACGCGGCGGCTGAGGGCCGGCGGCGACAGGCACAGGGCTTCTGCCGCCAGGCGAAAGCTCGCCTTCTCTGCAGTGACCACGAATGCCTGCAGTTCACCCAGATCGAATTTGATGCGCAACATGCAATAGTCCTGTCATAAATTGCAATTCACAGATTATTGCGTCCTACCTAGACTGGCGTCCTTTCGCAAGGCCGACCGTGCATCGGCCACTTCTGGAATCCACCATGCAACGACGCTCCCTGATCGTGGCCGCCGCCCTGGCCACATGCCTCCCCCTGGTCCACACCGCCTCCCAGGCCCAGGACTTTCCTCCCAAGAAGCCCGTGACCCTGGTGGTCGGCTTTGCCGCCGGCGGTTCAGCGGACATCGCGGCGCGGTTGATCGCCAAGAAGCTGGGCGAGAACATCGGCCAGAGCGTGGTGGTGGACAACAAGCCCGGCGCGGGGGGCAACCTGGCCCACGCCCAGGTCGCCACGGGCCCGTCGGATGGCTCGGTGTTGCTGTTCGGCTCCATTGGCCCGCTCAGCATCGCCCCCCATTTCATGAGCGTCCGCTACGACCCGCTCAAGGATCTGGCGCCCATCACCATGGGCGTGAGCTTCCCCAACGTGCTGGTGGTGCCCGCCAGCACCGGCATCAAGACCCTGGGCGAATTCGTGGCCAAGGCCAGGCGCGAGCCGGGCAAGTTCGACTTTGCCTCCACCGGCCCCGGTTCGGCGGCGCACCTGGCCGGTGAACTGCTCAACGACGTCGCCAAGATCGACACTGTGCACGTGCCCTACAAGGGCGGCGCCCCTGCGCTGCAGGATGTCCTGGGAGGGCGTGTGACCGCGTTCTATGCAGCGCCCCCCACCGCCCTGCCCCACATCGAGTCGGGCAAGCTCATTCCATTGGCCACCACTGGACTGACGCGTCCTGCCTATCTGCCCAACGTACCCACGGTGGCAGAGAGCTTTCCGGGCTTCAACGCCACGAACTGGTATGCATTCGTGGCTTCGGCCAAGACACCCAAGCCCCTGCTGGACCGCTGGAATGTCGAACTGGTGAAGGTGCTCAACACCCCCGAAGTGCGCGAGAACATGCTCAAGCATGGCCAGACCGCATCGCCCAGCACCCGCGATGAGCTGGGCAAATTCATCGCCGCCGAATACAGCAAGTGGGGCCGCATCATCCACGAGCGCAAGATAACCGCCGACTGACATAGCGGCCCGCAACCCCTACGACATCAATCAGGAGACATGACATGCAAACCTTCAAGCCAGACACTGTGAGCCCCATCGAAATGCCCCGCCGCCGGGTGCTGAGCGCCCTGCTCGGCGCCGCGTTGAGCCTGGGCCTGGCCCTGGGAGCGGCAACGCCCTCCAGCGCCCAGGCGGCAGAAATCCGCGTCGTCACCTCGGGCGGTTTCTCCGCTGCCTACGACCAGCTGATTCCCCTGTACGAGCAGGCCACCGGCCACAAGGTGGTCACTGCACGGGGCGCTTCGATGGGCAAGGCACCCGACTCCATCCCCAGCCGCTTCGCCCGCGGCGAGCAGTTCGACATCGTCATCCTGGCCGACTCGGGGCTGGAGGCCCTGGTGGCGCAGGGCAAGGTGCAGCCCGGCAGCCGCGTGGACCTGGCCCGTTCCATGATCGGCATGAGCGTGCGCAAGGGCACGCCCAAGCCCGACATCAGCACCGTGGAAGCCCTCAAGCAGACCCTGCTGAACGCCAGGTCGATCGCCTATTCCGCCAGCGCCAGCGGAACCTACCTCTCGAACGAACTGTTCCCGCGCCTGGGTGTGGCCGAGCAGATCAAGGACAAGGCCACCAAGATCTACAGCGAGCGCGTGGGCGCGGTGGTGTTGCGTGGCGACGCCGAGATCGGCTTCCAGCAGGTCAGCGAGCTGCTGCCCTTCAAAGAGCTGGAGTTCGTCGGACCGCTGCCGGACGAAGTCCAGCAGCGCGTTTTCTTCTCGGCGGGCGTGGCCGCGGGCGCAGAGAACCCCGACGCGGCGCGGCATCTGATCCGTTTCCTGGCAGCACCGGCGGCAGCCCCCATCGTGCGCAGCACCGGCATGGAGCCTGCGGCCGCCCGCTGACACTGCGTCGACAGCGCTTCAGCCCCTTGCTCCGCGCGCCGGGCGTGCGCACCGGCAGCGCTCGCCCAACGACCTCCCCCCACTGCACCGCCCTCCGGGTGCGGCGCACCGCCGCGCCCCTCACAACGACAAGGAGACCCATGAAACCCCAACACCTGGCATGGCTGGCCGCACTGGCCACACCCGCGCTCACCCTGGCGCAGGGCAGCACCACCCTGTACGGCATAGCCGATACCGGCGTGCGCCGCACCGCCGGCATGACCGCCGCCAATGCACCCAGCACCGCCTCTGCGACCAGCCTGGCCAGCGGCGTCAACAACACCAGCCGCTTCGGATTCCGGGGCCGCGAAGAACTGGGGGGCGGTCTCTATGCACTCTTCAACTTCGAAACCGGTCTGAACATCGACAGCGGCAGCACCGCCAACGCCAAGTTCTTCGACCGCGCCGCCATCGTCGGCCTGGGCGGCGCCTGGGGCCAGGTCACGGCGGGCCGGCAGACCAACTTGCTGGCCGATGCCGTGAGCCCCGTTGACGCGGCGGGCATGCGCTTCGCTTCGTTCAACCCCAACATCGCCACGGCGGCCTTGAGCAGCCATGGCCTGGGCGTTGAATATGGCACGGCAGGTTCTTCCAGCGGCTCTTACCGGCTGGACAACGCCCTCAAATACACAGGCCGGTTCGGGCCCGTCACCGCACGCGCCATGTACAGCTTCGGAGAAAACGCCGGGAGCACCTCGGCCCAGTCCTCGGCAGGAGCGGGCCTCGCCTATGCCGCAGGGGATTGGACCGTCTCGGGCGCCGTCCAGCGCTTCAAAACGGCAGGCAACCTGTCGTTGCAGGCCTTCACGCTGGGCGCCGCCTACCAGCTGGGCAGCGTGCGCCTGGCCGCCAACACCGCGCGCAGCGAAGCCGACACGTCCACCACGGCGCGCACGGAACAGCGGGTGCAGTCAGCGGGGGCGACATGGTCGGTGACCGGTGCGGTGGACCTCACCGCCGCCGTGTACCGCCTGGACCGGCAGCGAACCGGCAAGCGGGAAGACGGCTACACCCGGGCCCTCCTGTTTGCCGAGTACAAGCTTTCGCGCCGCACCAAACTGTATGCAGAGCTGGACCGCACCCAGTGGCGCGACGGCTTCCAGGGCGCCGCCAACAGGGACCGCGCCACCGGCATCACCACCGGCGTGCTGCACACCTTCTGACCGGGCTCCAGACCCGGGCATTCAGAGCAAAAAAACGGCGGGACTGCTCCTCACAGCCCCGCCGCTTCCAACGGGATGGCTTCCCGCGCTCACCACATAAGCGCTACCGGCCGATTTCTTCTGAAAATCAAGCTGGCACGCTGGTGCGGATCAAATGATCGAACGCGCTCAGCGCGGCTGTGGCGCCGGCGCCTGCAGCAATCACGATCTGCTTGTAGGGCACCGTGGTGCAGTCACCCGCGGCAAACACGCCGGGCACGTTGGTCTGGCCCTTGGCATCGATCTCGATCTCGCCAAACTTGCTCAAGGCCACCGTGCCCTTGAGCCAGTCGGTGTTGGGCACCAGGCCGATCTGCACGAACACGCCGGCCAAAGGCACCAGATGTTCTTCGCCCGTGGCGCGGTCCTTGAATTTGAGGCCGTTGACCTTGCCGTCGGCGCCCGTGATTTCGGTGGTCTGCGCGTTGGTGTGGATAGTGACGTTGGGCAGGCTTTGGAGCTTTTTGACCAGCACGGCGTCGGCCTTGAGCTGGTCGGCAAACTCCACCAGCGTGACGTGCGCCACGATGCCGGCCAGGTCGATGGCGGCCTCGACACCCGAATTGCCGCCGCCAATCACCGCCGTGCGCTTGCCCTTGAACAGCGGGCCGTCGCAGTGCGGGCAGTAGGCCACGCCCTTGTTCTTGTACTCGGCTTCGCCGGGCACGTTGACGTTGCGCCAGCGCGCGCCGGTGGACAGGATCACGCTCTTGGCCTTGAGCGAGCCGCCGTTGGCCAGTTGCACCTCGATCAGCCCGCCCGGCTGCGTGGCCGGAATCAGCCTGTCGGCGCGCTGCAGGTTCATGATGTCCACGTCGTAGGCGCGGGTGTGGGCCTCCAGCGCGGCGGCAAACTTGGGGCCGTCGGTCTCGATCACCGAAATGTAGTTCTCGATGCCCAGCGTGTCGTTGACCTGGCCGCCAAAGCGCTCGGCGGCCACGCCGGTGCGGATGCCCTTGCGGGCGGCGTACACGGCGGCGGCGGCGCCAGCGGGGCCGCCGCCAATGATGAGCATGTCGTAGGGGGCCTTGGCCGACAGCTTGGCCGCGTCACGCGCGGCGGCTCCGGTGTCGAGCTTGGCCACGATCTCCTCCACCGTCATGCGGCCCGAGGCGAATTCCTGGCCGTTCAGGTACACCATGGGCACGGCCATGATGCCGCGCTCGGTTACTTCCTGCTGGAAGGCGCCGCCTTCGATGACCGTGGTCTTGACCTGGGGGTTGAGGATGGCCATGAGCGCCAGCGCCTGCACCACGTCGGGGCAGTTGTGGCAGGTCAGGCTCATGTAGACCTCGAAGTTGAAGTCGCCTTCCAGGGCCTGGATCTGCTCGATCACGTCCGCCTCGACCTTGGGGGGGTGGCCGCCCGTCCACAGCAGGGCCAGCACGAGGGACGTGAACTCATGGCCCAGCGGCAGGCCGGCAAAGCGCAGCTGGCTGGTGCTGCCCGTGCGCTGCAGCGTGAACGAGGGCTTGCGGGCATCGTTGCCGTCGGTGCGCAGCGTGATCTTGTCGCTGCGCAGCGACTGGATGGTTTGCAGCAACTCCAGCATCTCGCGGGAGGTGTCGCTGTCGTTCAGGGATGCCACCAGCTCGAACGGCTGCTGCACGCGTTCCAGGTATGCCGAAAGTTGGGTCTTGAGTTGTTCGTCGAGCATGGTGGTGTCCTTGTAGATTCGAGTGGCAGAGGGTGTGTGCTCAAGGCGCTTGTGGCGCCGCCCGCACAAAAAACGGACGTAAAAAAGCCGGACGGCATGGCGCGGGCGCCACAGCGTGGTCCGGCTTGGGAGCGCCTCCCAGGCGCTCCGCCGTCAAACAGTCTTGTGGCTTAGATCTTGCCGACCAGGTCCAGCGATGGAGCGATGGTCTTTGCGCCTTCGTTCCACTTGGCGGGGCAGACTTCGCCGGGGTGGGCGGCGGTGTACTGGGCAGCCTTGAGCTTGCGCAGGGTTTCCTTCACGTCGCGGGCGATTTCGTTGGAATGCACTTCCATGGTCTTGATCACGCCATCGGGGTTGATGATGAAGGTGCCGCGCAGCGCCAAGCCTTCTTCGGCAATGTGCACATCAAAAGCGTTGGTCAGCTGGTGCGTGGGGTCGCCCACCAGCGGGAACTGGGCCTTGCCCACGGCGGGCGAGGTTTCGTGCCACACCTTGTGCGAGAAATGCGTATCGGTGGTGACGATGTACACCTCGGTGCCAGCCTTCTGGAATTCAGCGTAGTGCTCGGCAGCGTCTTCCACTTCGGTGGGGCAGTTGAAGGTGAATGCGGCGGGCATGAAGATCACGACCGACCACTTGCCCTTCAGGCTCTCTTCGGTCACGGTGATGAACTTGCCGTTGTGAAAGGCTTCGGTCTTGAAGGGCTGAACTTGGGTGTTGATCAGGGACATTGCTGCTTCCTTGGTGGTTGGTTGACTGAACAGGACTGAAGTCTAGGCTTTTCAAACAAATCAATCCAATTAATTGAATTCATTGAATCAATTGGTTATTGCTATTTTATGACAAGGCCGCAGGCTGCTTCGCCACCCCGCCGCTCCTCGCAGGGGCTTGTGTTGCGCGCGTGCTGCCGGGCCGCGACAATCATTGCCGGAACAACCCACCAAGGAAACCACCATGAAGGGCGACACACAGGTCATTGGCCATCTGCAGGCCCAGCTCAAGAACGAGCTCACGGCCATCAACCAGTACTTTCTGCACTACCGCATGCTCAAGCACTGGGGTTTTGACAAGCTGGCCAAGAAGGAATATTCCGAATCCATCGGCGAGATGAAGCACGCCGACTGGCTGATGGACCGCATCTTCGTACTCGACGGCCTGCCCAACCTGCAGGACCTGGCCAAGATCCAGGTGGGCGAAGATGTGCCCGAAATCCTGGCCTGCGACCTGCGCGCCGAACAAGGCGCCCAGGCCACCATCAAGGACGGCATCGCCCACTGCGAAACGGTGCGCGACTATGTCTCGCGCGACCTGCTGCAAAAGATCCTGGACGACACCGAGGAACACATCGACTTCCTCGAAACCCAGATCGACCTGATAGCCAAGGTGGGCCTGCCCAACTACCTGCAGTCGCAGATGGGTGAAGTGGAGTGACGCTGCGCCGGCGTTGCTGATGCGACGCCTTGGTGCGCCCACACGCCCCGCGTTTCAAGTGCTGCAGGCCCACAGCGCTTGCGGATCAGGCGCAAGCGGCTATCGAAAAAGCGCATTGCCGAGACAGGGCGCCGGATCGGCGCACCCGCCCGCAGTCCGGTCACCGGCGCTCGCGCAGTGCCCGCTCGATGCGGTTGCGTTGCACGGTGGTCTTGGGCACCTTGAAGGGGAACCAGCTGCGCACGTCCTCTTCGAGCCCGATGCCGTGCATGTAGTTGTAGATAGCCTTCTTGAGCGCGCCGCCCAGGGCGTCGTGGTCCACGCCCGTGGGGTCGTGAAAGCCGATGTCGTTCTTGGCAAAGCTCACCGGCGGCAGCGGCTGCAGGGTCACGCCAAAGTCTTCGGGGTGCTGGCCCACCGGTGAGTGCACGGTGCAGGCAAAGCGGTGGAAAAAGCCGCTTTGAATACAGCCATTGGCAAACAGCTGGCGCACGTATTCCAGCGCATCCACGGTGTCCTGCACCGTCTGCGTGGGAAAGCCATACATCAGGTAGGCGTGCACCAGAATGCCGGCTTCGGTGAAGGCCCGCGTCACGCGCGCCACCTGGTCCACCGACACGCCTTTTTTCATGAGATTCAGCAGCCGATCGGACGCCACTTCCAGCCCGCCCGAGATGGCGATGCAGCCGCTGTCGGCCAGCAGGTTGCACAGCTCGGGGCTGAAGGTTTTTTCGAATCGGATATTGCCCCACCATGAGATGCCGGCATTGCGTGCGATGAGCTCGGTGGCCAGCGCCTTCAGGGCCTTGGGCGGCGCCGCTTCGTCCACGAAGTGAAAGCCGGTCTGCCCGGTTTCGCGCACGATGGATTCGATGCGGTCGGCCAGCACGGTGGCCGAGGCGCCTTCGTAGCGGCCGATGTAGTCCAGGCTCACGTCGCAGAAGCTGCACTTCTTCCAGTAGCAGCCATGGGCCACGGTGAGCTTGTTCCAGCGACCGTCGCTCCACAGCCGGTGCATGGGGTTGAGCATGTCGAGCAGCGAGAGGTAGCGGTCCAGCGGCAGGCCGTCCCAGGTGGGCGTGCCCACTTCGGCGAACGCCACGTCAGGTTCATGCAGGTTGATGTAGCGCACCGCGCCGGTCTCGACCTCGCGCACAAAGGTGCGCACCAGCCGCTGGCGGCCGCGCTGGCCCTGCAGATGTTCCAGCAGCGCCAGCAGAGGGCGCTCGCCCGCATCCAGCGTCACGTAGTCGAAGTGGTCGAACACGCGCGGCTCGGTCAGCTCGCGCAGTTCGGTATTGACGAAGCCACCGCCCAGCACCGTGACGATGTGCGGGTGGTGTGCCTTGATGGTCTGGGCAATGCGGAAAGCCGCATAGGCGGAGCCGGGGAACGGCACCGACAGCAGCACCACGGTGGGCGCGTGGCGCTGCACGGCAGCCAGCGTCAGATCGCGCAGGGTGTCATCCACCAGGTTGGGCGGCGCGGCCAGCGCCTGCGCCAGCGGCTCGAAGGTGGGCTGGCTGCCCGCCAGCGACTCGGCATAGCGCACGAATTCAAAGCGCGGGTCGACCGCATCGCGCAGCACATCGGCCAGGTCGTTCAGGTACAGCGTGGCCAGGTGCTTGGCGCGGTCGTGCAGGCCCAGGGCGCCAAAGGCCCAGCCCAGCGGGTCGCCGCCCTCGTCATCCACGTACACATCCAGTGACGCAAAGCGCGGCCCCTCGGGCAAAAAGTTGCGCCCCACGATGCGGTGCGCCAGGGTTGAATCACGCCCCTGCAAAAAAGCGATGGCGGGCGCGATGGTGGCCACGTAGCGATCGCGCTGCGCCACAAAGCTCTGCACCGCAGGGCTGTGCCTTGGCGCGGGCAATGCGTCCACCTGCGCCGCCACCGCGCGCAGGCCTGCGGGCGACAGCAGTTGCAGCACCAGAGCCAGCGCCAGGTCTTCCTGCACCGCCGCCACCCCGCGCGAACGCAGGAACCCCGTGAGGTATGCGGTGGACGGATACGGGGTGTTGAGCTGCGTCATCGGCGGGATGACGGACAGGACACGAAGGGCAGGCTGGGCAGGCATGGGGGATGGACAGGGTGGCCGCCAGTGCGTGGCGGGTGCGGAAGCGGGTGCTGATTATCGGCGCCCTCACCCAACGACGCCGCCAGGCCCCGCAAGCCATGGCATCCCGTGCGGAAACAGGGCCGAGCCACGGCGCCTCTCGTGCGCCAACACGGGCGGCCGCAGCCAGGCCGTTGCTTGTTTGCTACGCCACGACAATACAAATGAGATCAATTATCATTTGTATCGTAAAATTCGGTTTCCGCAAGCCACAGCCGCCCCGGCTGGAGCCAGCACCCACCCTGCCGAGACTTTTCGGGTTGCCTGGCTTGAACCACTCCATTGCCCCCACGGACCTTCGGTCTGCATCCCTGCCAGCCCGCGATCGGGCCGTGCAGGCGCGGGCAAGGGATTCGCGCAAGTGTCCGCCAAACCGTTAGCGCAAACCGCCCCGCCATGCTTTCTCCCGTCGCCATCCGTCGCTGGTCCTGGGTCCATCAATGGTCCAGCCTGGTGTGTACCGTGTTCATGCTGCTGCTGTGCCTCACGGGCCTGCCGCTGGTTTTTCACCACGAAATCGGGCACCTGCTGGACACCGAGGTCGAGACGCCGGCCATGCCCGCCAACACGCCGCGAGCCAGCCTCGACCAGGTGCTGGCCGCCGCACAGGCACTGCACCCGCAGCGCGTGGTGCAGTTCGCATCACAACCCGAGGACGGCGATGCGCTCTGGTTCGTCACCCTCACCCCCACGCCCGCGCCCACCGACGACTTCAAGTCGATCGCCGTGGACGCCCGCACGGGTGCCGTGCTGTCCGAGCGGCCGGTGGGCGAAGGCTTCATGCATGTGATGTTCCGCCTGCATGTGGATTTGTTCGCGGGGCTGGCGGGCAAGCTCTTCCTGGGGCTGATGGGCTTGCTGCTGCTCGTGGCCATCGTCACGGGCGTGGTGCTGTATGCGCCGTTCATGCGCAAGCTGCGCTTTGGCGAGGTGCGGCAGCACCGGTCCACCCGTGTGAAATGGCTCGACCTGCACAACCTGCTGGGCATCGTCACGCTGACATGGGCGCTGGTGGTGGGCGCCACGGGCATGGTCAACACGTGGGCTGATCTGGTCATCCAATACTGGCAGCACGACCAGCTGTCGGCATTGCTCAAGCCGTATGAAGGCCAGCCCATCGTGCCCGCCATCGAGCGCGGCCCGCTCCAGCACTCGCTGGAGGCGGCACAAGCCAAGGCGCCGGGCACCAGGCTGTCGTTCATTGCGTTCCCGGGCACATCGTTTTCCAGCCCGCACCACAACACGTTCTTCCTGCGCGGCAACACGCCCCTTACCTCGCGCCTGCTGCAGCCGGTGCTGGTGGATGCGCGCACGGCGCAGGTCACCGCGGCCCCCCAATTGCCTTGGTATGTGACGGCGCTGCTGGTCTCGCAGCCTCTGCACTTTGGCGACTACGGCGGCATGCCGATGAAGATTATCTGGGCGCTGCTGGACATTGCCACCATCGCGGTGCTGGGCAGCGGCCTGTACCTGTGGGTGCGCCGCAAGGCCCCGGCTGCGGCAACGCAGACCCCGTCCACGCCGCCCGGCAAGGGCCAGCCCCTGGTGGCCACGGCACTCACCCACGGCAAGCACACGGCATGAAAAAGTCGTCCTTTCTCGCCATGTGGGGTTGGCCCCTGGCCCTGGCCGTCTTGTCGGCCTCGGGTCTTGCAAGCGCCCTGGTGTCCGACACCTGGGGCGACTGGTGGTCCTGGCTGGGCCTGGGCCTGCCTGTGGCCGTAATGGGCTGGCACGCCTGGCCCCGTTCACGTGCCCTGCCCGCCCCGGTCGCTCCTGCATCGCATCACCGCTGCGGCGCCGACAACGCTTGCACACCTCACTCAACCCACCGCTGATCACCATGCGCAATTTCCACCTCTCTTCGCCATCCCGCAAACGCCCGGTCTTCGCCCCGACTCCCGCCGCCATCGCTGCCGCCATGCTGTGCGTGCTGGCGCTGCCCTCGGCGCAGGCCCAGACAGCGTCCACCACCACCGCGAACGACGACAAGACCTTGTCCACCGTCACGGTGAACGCCAGCGCCGACGCATCGGCCCAGGGCCTGTCGCCCGCCTACGCCGGCGGCCAGGTGGCACGCGGCGGCCGCGCGGGCGTTCTGGGCACGCGCGACGCCATGGAGACGCCGTTCTCCATCACCAGCTACACCAACGAACTCCTCCAGGACCGCCACGCCCGCAGCGTGGGCGATGTGCTGCAAAACGACCCCACCGTGCGCGTGGCGCGGGGCTTTGGCAATTTCCAGGAGGCCTACTTCATTCGCGGCTTCATCCTGGATTCGGACGACACCGCCTACAACGGCCTGTACAGCCTGCTGCCGCGCCAGTACATCGCCACCGAACTGTTCGAGCGTGTGGAAGTGCTGCGGGGCGCCTCGGCGTTTCTGAGCGGCGCCAGCCCCGGTGGTGGCGGCATTGGCGGCAGCATCAACCTGCTGCCCAAGCGTGCCCCCAATGAGCCGTTGAACCGCGTGACCTTTGGCGTGGGCAGCGGCGGCCAGACCCAGGTGGCGGCCGACATCGCTCGCCGCTTCGGTCCGGACGGCAGCACCGGCATCCGCGTGAACGCAGCCTCGCACCAGGGCGGTACCGCCGTGAACGACGAAGACGCCCGGCTCGGCCTGCTGGCCGTGGGCCTGGACTGGCGCAGCCGCGACGTGCGCCTGTCGGGTGACATCGGCTGGCAGGACCACAAGCTCCAGCGCACCCGCACCAACGTGACCCTGGGCCCCTCCGTCGCCAGCGTGCCCGCGGCGCCCGACAACCAGACCAATTTCGCCCAGCCCTGGAGCTATTCCAACGAGCGCGACACCTTCGGCACGCTGCGCGGCGAATGGGACATCAGCACCAGCGTGACCGCCTGGGCCGCAGCCGGTGCGCGCCGCAGCGAAGAAGCCAACGCGCTGGCCAACCTCACCGTCAACAATGCCGCGACGGGCGCCGCCACCACCTACCGCTTCGATAACACCCGCAAGGACAGCGTGAACACCGGTGAACTCGGCCTGCGCGGCAATCTGCAGGCGGGCGGCGTGGGGCATGAATGGGTGGCGGTGGCCTCGGCATTCAGCGCCGAGAAGAAAAACGCCTACGCCATGGACTACGCCAACACCCAGGCCACCAACCTGTACGGCCCCGTGGCCACCAGCCTGCCCGCCTTCAGCGCCAACGCCTTCCGGGGCGGCGATCTGTCCAACCCGCTGCGCACCGGCATCACGCGCCTGACCAGCTTTGCCGTGGGCGACACCCTTGCGCTCATGGACCAGCGCCTGCTGCTCACGGCCGGCCTGCGCCACCAGAAGATCGACATCGGCAACTACGCCTATGGCACCGCCGCACTCACCGACCGCTACGAGCAAAGCCGCACCAGCCCGCTGCTGGCTGGCGTGTTCAAGCTGGACAAGAGCGTGTCGCTTTACGCCAACTACGTCGAGGGCCTGAGCCAGGGGCAAACCGCGCCCAGCACCGCCGCCAACCGGGGTGACATGCTGGCACCCTACGTCTCCAGGCAAAAGGAAGTGGGCGTGAAATACGACGGCGGCCGCGTGGGCGGCAGCCTGGCCTTCTTCAGCACCGACAAGCCCCGCGCCTACCTGGACAGCAACAACGTCTTTGGCACCAACGGCAAAGACCGCCACCAGGGCCTGGAGCTGGCCGTGCAGGGCGAGGCCACCAAGGGCCTGCGGCTGCTGGGCGGCCTGACCTGGCTGGACGCCAAGCAGCAGACCACCGGCTCGGCCACGACCGATGGCAAGCGCGTGATCGGCGTGCCCAAGCTGCAAGCCAACCTGGGCGCCGAATGGGATGTACCCGGCGCGCCCGGCCTGGCCCTGGACGGCCGCGTGGTGCACACCGGCGCCAGCTATGCCAACGCCACCAACACCCTGCGCGTGTCCGGCTGGAACCGCCTGGACGTGGGCGCCCGCTACCTCACCGAAGTGCAAGGCCGCCTCGTCACGCTGCGTGCCCGCATCGACAACCTGACCAACCGCAACTACTGGGCGTCCGCCGGTGGCTACCCCGGCCAGGGCTACCTGGTGGTGGGTGCGCCGCGCACGTTGTCGATCAGCGCCAGCGTGGATTTCTGACGCGGCCTGCCCATTGGACTATTCTTGTTGAATAGGGGCGCCTCCCGGACGATCATATGGTCGCCTGTGGAACAGGTCCGGGGGCTCCTGATACCACGGCTTCATGGCTGTTGAACCGGTGGGTCTTGAGCACATCGGTGATGCGCCCAGCCACCACATCGATAGACTTCACATGGCCCATGGTCGCCAGTATGCTGGCAGCGTATGGCTACCGTGAAAGAAAACGACATGATGGCTTTATTGCGCAGAACGGTTGTGGGCTTATGGATCGTGTTCGCTGGAATCGGCGTGACATGGGCAGAAGATATAGCTGCCACAGTGGAGCCACCTGTTGTGAAGGCGCAAGAGCCGGAGGCATTTCTGGTGGTGCTCAATATCAGCGGCCCCACTTTGCTGGCCAGCAACCAGGACATCACAGACAACGGAAAGGAACTGGTCAGCCTGCCGCGCAACACATACAAGCGTTTGAGCATCGCGCCTGGCCCGCATGAATTCCGATTCAAACCTTTTCCGTCCGGCAAGCGTGTCGCCCATCTGGAAGCGCAGGCGAGCAACACGTATTACCTGGTGGTGGGCTACAGCCCTGGCAAGTCGTGGGCCTTTCCGCTGGGGGGCGACCCCATGACCATCAAGGTCGTGAGCGAAGAAGATGCGACGCCATTGATGAAGGAAATGATTGCTCAATGATTCGCTCTTGAGGCCAGCATGACCAACGTGCGCCCCAACCCGCGCGGCCGCCTGAGCGTGAACCGGGAACGGCGGGAGCGGGGTTGATCACCCCTCCGGGTCTGGCAGATTTTCACGCACGCTGCCCCGATATCTGGAACGCCCAAGCATCCCCTGGACATCGAACCGGGCTGCTCAATTGCTCCAGAACGGGCCCCTGCTGCAGTGCGTCACATGCGCCAGCGCCATGTTCTGCATTCGCCTTATGCTTGCGGCCATGAATGCCCCAGCGCCCCTCCCCATCCCGGACCCCGACAAGCCCGCAGCCGACATCGCGGCGCCTCCCGGTGCGCGCCCCACCCAGGCCCACAACCCCTTGCATGGCGTGACGCTGGAAGCCATGGTGGTGGCACTGGCCGACTATTTTGGCTGGCAGGGGCTGGGCGAGCGCATCCCGGTGCGCTGCTTCCAAAGCGACCCCAGCGTGTCATCGAGCCTGAAATTCCTGCGCAAGACGCCCTGGGCGCGCGCCAAGGTCGAGAGTCTTTATCTCTTCATGCTGCGCGAGCAGCGGCGCAACGCGCAAGACACCCCCTGAAGCTCCCGGCGCAAACACTGGCGCCTGGGGAGTGGCGGAACCGGATGCCTCAATCGGCTGCCGCCACCAGAAAGTCGCGGCTGATCCCCCCGCCCAGGTCATTCACCCGGTCCAGAAACTGCGTGAGATAGGCGTGCAGGCCGGTGGCCAGGATTTCGTCGATGCGCCCGTATTGCAGGTCTGCCAGCAGCCGCCCGGCACAGCGCTGCGTCTCGGCGGATTGCCCGTTGGCCACCATGGCCAGGTTGTCCACCACCTCGCGCAGGCTGGCATGCAGCGAGCGCGGCATGTCGCGGCGCAGGATCAGCAGGTCGGCCACCCGCCCCGGCGTGATCACGTCGCGGTAGACCTTGCGGTACACCTCGAAGGCGGACACGCTGCGCAGGATGGCGCTCCAGTGGTAGAAGTCCTTTTCCTGGTTGCGCTCGCTGGCGCGGCCGAAAAAATCGCTCTCGACCGCATGGAACTTCACGTCCAGCAGCCGCGCCGTGTTGTCGGCCCTCTCCAGGAAGGTGCCCAGGCGCAGGAAATGAAAGGCCTCGTCCTGCAGCATGGTGCCCAGCGTGACCCCGCGCGAGAGGTGCGAGCGGTACTTGACCCACTCGAAGAACTGCGCAGGATCGCGCTCGAAGGCGCCGCCTTCGAGCTGCCGGGCCAGTTCCAGCCAGGTCTGGTTCTGCGTTTCCCAGACTTCCGTGGTGAGTGCCCCGCGCACCGCCCGCGCGTTCTCGCGCGCTGCCCGCAGGCACGACAGGATGGAGGACGGGTTGTTGCCATCGCACACCATGAATTCGAGCACCTTGGCGGGGGCGACCTCCCCATGCTTTGCGGTGTAGGCCGGAATCAGTTCGCTGATCGACAGCAAGCCCAGCCAGCCCTCCTGGGCAACAGCGGTGGACTGCGGCAGCAGCGATGTCTCGTAGCTCACATTGAGCATGCGGGCGGTGTTCTCCGCCCGCTCGGTATAGCGAGACATCCAGAACAAGTGGTCGGCAGTGCGGCTCAGCATGTTTCCTCCCCTTCCTGTCCCAGTACCCAGGTGTCCTTGGTGCCGCCGCCTTGCGACGAGTTGACGACCAGCGAGCCCTCCTGCAGCGCCACGCGCGTGAGGCCGCCGGCCACCATCTGCACATCGCGCCCGCTGAGGACGAAGGGGCGCAGATCGATGTGGCGCGGAGCGATGCCGCTGTCCACATAGGTCGGGCAGGTGGACAGGCTGAGCGTGGGCTGGGCGATGTAGCCCGCCGGATTGGCCAGCAGGGCGCGGCGAAAGTCCGTGATTTCTGCCTGCGTGGCGGCTGGGCCGATGAGCATGCCGTAGCCCCCGGCGCCATGCACTTCCTTCACCACCAGCTCGGGCAGGTGCGCCAGCACATGCCGCAGATCGTCGGGCTTGCGGCACATCCAGGTGGGCACGTTTTGCAGGATCGGCTCTTCCCCCAGGTAAAAGCGGATCATTTCGGGCACATAGGGGTAGACCGATTTGTCATCGGCCACGCCCGTCCCCACGGCATTGCAGATGCCCACGTTGCCCGCGCGGTAGGCGTCCATGAGGCCGGCGCAGCCCAGCGTGGAGTTGCGGCGAAACACCTGCGGATCGAGGAAATCGTCGTCCACGCGCCGGTAGATCACATCCACACGCCGCAGGCCGCGCGTGGTGCGCATGTACACAAACCGGTCCTTGACCACCAGGTCCTGCCCCTCCAGCAGTTCCACCCCCATCTGCTGCGCCAGAAAGGCATGTTCGAAATAAGCGCTGTTGTGCATGCCGGGCGTGAGCACCACCACCGTGGGCGCGGCCACCGTGGGCGGGGCGCTGGCCCGCAGGGTTTCGAGCAGCAGGTCGGGGTAATGCGCCACCGGGGCCACCGCATGCGCGCTGAACAGCTCGGGAAAAAGCCGCATCATCATCTTGCGGTTTTCCAGCATGTAGGAGACACCCGAGGGCACACGCAGGTTGTCTTCGAGCACGTAGTACACGCCATCGCCCCGGGCGTCGGCGGCCCGCACGATGTCGATGCCGGCAATGTGCGCATAAATGTTGCGAGGCACCTGCACACCCACCATCTCGGGGCGGTATTGGGCGTTGTTCAGCACCAGGTCGCTCGGAACAACGCCGGCGCGCAGGATGTCCTGGCCGTGGTACAGGTCATGGATGAAGCGGTTGAGCGCCGTGACCCGCTGCACCAGGCCGCGCTGCACCTGCGTCCATTCATGCTCCGGAATGATGCGGGGAATCAGGTCGAACGGAATGAGCCGCTCGCTGCCCGCGCCACTCTCGTCCTTGGCGCCGTAGACCGCAAACGTGATGCCCACGCGCCGGAAGATCATTTCGGCCTCGGCGCGCCGGGCCTGCATGGCGTCTGCCGGCTGGCGCGCGAGCCATTGGCCATAGCGCTTGTAGTGCTCGCGCACATCGCTGCCGTCAAAGGGCAGCATGGCGTACATCTCGTCGAATTTCTGCATCGGCGGGCCTCCTGGAAACCAGGATAGCAAGTTGCGCACCCACCACCTCTGTTCCATGACAAACCATGCAACCAGACCGCCCGCGCAGGCGTCGGCGCCTGACGCCGGTCAGGGTGCGAGGGTGTGCTGCCAGTAGCGCCGCCCGGTATCCCGCTCGCAGCGCACCTGCCGGGGCTGCAGCGACTGCCAGGTGGCCGCACCGCAGCGCGCGGACTCCACCACCCGGATCTGCCGCTCCTGGTAGCGCCCCAGCACCTCGGGAGCCGGGTGGCCAAAGCGGTTGCGGTAACCGGCCTGCACCAGGGCGGTGCGCGGCTGGACAGCGTCCAGAAACGGCGCGCTCGACGACGTCTTGCTGCCATGGTGCGGCACCAGCAGCAGATCGGCGGCCAGCGGTGCGGCGCCCGCCACCAGGGCCTGCTCCTGGGCCTGCTCGATATCCCCGGCCAGCAAGGCCACGGCGGGCTGCGGCCCCTGCGTTGCGATGCGCAACACGCAACTGGCAGCATTGGTGCGTGCGGCGCCCGTGGCGCGGGCGCCGTCGCCCACCGCCGGGTGCAGCACCTCGAAGGCCACGCCGTCCCAATCCCAGCGCTGACCCGCCACACAGGGCGTGACCGGGCGCAACGCCTGCAAGCCATGCTCGGCCTCGATCGATCCCGTCACGGCGGCCTGGGGTTGCTGGGCCAGCACGGCCGCCGCGCCGCCCGTGTGGTCGGAATCGCGGTGGCTCAGCATGAGCAGGTCCACCCGCTCGCCTAAAGCGCGCAGCAGCGGCACCAGCACCCTGTGGCCCGCGTCGCTTTCACGGCTGAAGCGGGGGCCGGCGTCGTACAGCAGCGCATGGGTGGCGGTGCGCACCAGCACGGCATTGCCCTGGCCGATATCGGTCGCGAGCACCTCAAACTCGCCCGGCGCAGGCCGCGCCGGTTGCCACCACAACGCGGGCACCAGCAGCGGCAGCGCCAGCGCGCGCACCGCCCAGGGCAGGCGCATGGCCAGCACGGCGCCGCCCATCACGGCCGCCACGCCCGCCCACAGCGGCGCCATCGGCACAAACGCTACCGCAAAAGGCCAGGCCGCCAGCCATTGCAGGAAAACAGCCAGGGGCTGAACCGCCCACGCGGCCAGGCTCCACAGCGGCGCCCACAAGACGCCCGCGAGCGCCAACGGAGTCACCACCAGCGTGACCCACGGAATGGCCAGCAAGTTGGCCGCAAACCCCACCAGCGACACCTGGCCAAACAGCAGCAGTGTGAGCGGCGTCAGTGCCAGCGTGACGACCCACTGCTCTCTCAAAAGTGCATAGAAATGGGCTCTAGCGCCCGTACCATCATCGCCACCGGCTATCGGATCCGTCGCAAAAAGCACCGCCACAGCGACAAAACTCAGCCAGAATCCCGCCTGCCACAGCGCCCAAGGGTCCGCCACAACCACCACAGCGCAGGCCAGCAGCCACACCTGCGGCCAAGGCCAGCGGCGCCCGCTCAGGCGCAGCGCGGCAATGGTGGCCAGCATCAGCACGGTGCGCTGCGCGGGCACGCCCCAGCCACTGAAGAGCGCATAGCCAGCGGCCAGCAGGACACCCGCCAGCAGCGCCGCAGAGGGCGCCGGCAGCGCCAGGCACCAGCGCGGCACACGGCACCACAGCCACCGCACCACCAGTGCCGCCAGCCAGGCAAACAGGGTGATGTGCAGGCCCGAAATACTCATCAGGTGCGCCACGCCGGTGGCGCGGAACACATCCCAATCGGCACGGTCAATCGCGCGCTGGTCGCCCGTGACCAACGCTGCCACCACTCCCGCAACACGCCCTGGGCCCTCGTCGCCAGCAGCGGCATGGCCGGCGAGGCGGGTCACGATGGCGTCCCGCACGGCCTGGCGCGCGCGCTCGACAGGGTGCCGCCAGGTGCTGCCCAGCCGCACCGGCGGCACATCCTTCGCGCCGGTGCGCACATAGCCCGTGGCCTGCACGCCCTGCTCCCACATCCAGAGTTCGAAGTCGAACCCATGGGGGTTGCGCGCACCGTGGGGGGCTTTCAGACGCACCGTCATTTCCCAGCGCTCGCCGGCCCGCAGTGGTGGCGGCTGCCGCCCTGCATCGGCAGGCTGCGCCCACCCCTGCGCCGGCTCGCCGTACCACGACACATCCACCAACGGCGGCAGCTTCACCACCGTGCCTTGCCACAAGGCAGACTCGATCTCCAGGCGCAGGCGCACACCCGCTTCATTCACCTGCGGCATGGTGGCGACCACGCCGGTCACGCGCAGGTCGCGCCCCTCCAGCCCCGGTGCCAGCGCATGGGACGCATAGGCACCGGCACGCAGCCCACACAGCGCAAACAAGGCCAGTGCCCCCGCACAGGCCGCAAAGCCCAAGGCCCACCACCGGGCCACGCGCCGCCCGGCAGCCAGGCGATACGCCACCCGCAATACCCTGTGCGAGCCACTGAGGAGCCACGCCACAACCGCCAGGGCCAGCATCACCCCATAGGCCCGCCCATTCCAGAGCAGGGGCTGCTGCAACTGCAGCGCCGCACCCACCAGCATCCCCAGCAAGCACGCCGGCAAGCGCCAAGCGCTCCGCGCGAAACTCTCCTCTGGCGGATGGGGCGCAGCAGGACGGATGGCGCAGGGCGCAATGGGTGGCATGGGCACATGCTAAACCCACCTTCCATCGCAGAAATGGGCGGTTTTCGCGCAGGCTTGTGCAACACTGGCGCCCTCTGCACCGAAATCCAGGCGCCGCACTCTATTGCACGCCTGACCGGACTTTCCCTTCACCCCTCCGAGGAAAACCATGAGCGTTTACGACAAGCTGAAAGAACTCCAGATCACCCTGCCCCCCGTGTCGGTGCCTGCGGCCGCCTATGTGCCTTATGTGCAGACCGGCAACCTGGTGTTCCTGAGCGGCCATATCGCACGCAAGGACGGCAAGCCCTGGGCCGCCCAGTTTGGCCGCGACATCACCACCGAAGAAGGCAAGGCCGCCGCCCGGGCCGTGGCGATCGACCTGATGGGCACGCTGCACGCAGCCTGCGGGGGGGACCTCAACCGCGTCCAGCGCATCGTGAAGGTGATGAGCCTGGTCAACTCCACCGGCGACTTCACCGAACAGCACCTGGTGACCAATGGCGCCAGTGAGCTGCTGGGCCAGGTCTTTGGTGAAAAAGGGGTGCACGCCCGCAGCGCCTTTGGCGTGGCGCAGATTCCCATGGGAGCGTGTGTGGAAATCGAATTGATCGCCGAACTGGCCTGAAAGACGGAGCGTACTGTGATCAGTCCGCGCCAAAAGGCACTCATACGGTCTCGCATTCAAGCGGATAACTAGGCGGGAAGCCGCAGACAGTGCTCTAGCACGGCAAGGCGAACCAACTATCGTTTACGTTTGAAGGCAAAACCGTATCAGCCGCCAGGAGCCGCCGCCAGGCTGCTCGCCTGATGGGCGCTGCTGGCACTTTGCTGGACGGTGCTGGTGAACGGCTCCATGGCGACCGCCGCTGCCTGCAGGGTGCCGGAACCCGCGCTTTTGTTTTTCTGCAACCCCCGAGCGCTCCCGTTGGGCGTCCCATTCCGGCGAAAAAGCCGGCGCACAGCCACTATTCGACGCGCGTCACGGATGCGGGCTTGAAGCCTAAATCTGCGACCTTGCCCTTGCGCCCCCGTGCGGCGCGGGCATTGTTGAGCGAGCGGATTTCCAGCGTTTCTTCCCGCGCCTTGCCGCCCCGCCCCACACCCTCGATGCGGATGCTGCGCGTGTAAGCGGCAGCCCCCGCCAGCTGGTCTTTGGGCTCCAGGTCGATCAGCACCAGGCCGCGGCCACCGTTGGCCATGGTCTTGAGTTCGCTGATCTCGAACGTCAGGATACGCCCCCCCGCCGAGGCGCAGGCCACATGCGTGGCGGCGGGCAGCGGCTGTCCCCCGGTGCTGCCCGCCGCATGGGAAGGAGGGCACACGCTCTCGCCATCACCCAGGGTCATGAAGGACTTGCCACCCTTCTGGCGCGACACCAGGTTTTCCACACTGGCCAGAAAGCCATAGCCACCCGAATTCGACAACAGCAAGGTGGCGCTGGCCGGGCCGGCGAAGTAATGCAGCAGCTGCGTACCCGATTCCAGCTCGATCAGGGTGGTCACAGGCTGCCCGTCACCTCGCCCGCCGGGCAGTTGCGCCACCGGCACCGAATAGACGCGGCCATTGCTGCCAAACACGATGAGCGGGTCCACGGTGCGGCATTCGAACGTGGCGTAGAGCCCGTCACCCGCCTTGAAGGCAAAGCTGGCCGCCTCGTGGCCATGGCCGTTGCGGGCACGCACCCAGCCCTTTTGCGAGACGACCACCGTCACCGGCTCGTCCACCACCTTGACTTCGGCCACGGCCTTCTTCTCGGCCTGGATGAGTGTGCGGCGCGCATCGGCAAAGGTCTTGGCATCCTGCTCGATCTCCTTGGCCATGGTGCGGCGCAGCGAGCCGGGGTTGTTCAGAATGTCTTCGAGCTTGCCCTGGCTTTCGCGCAGTTCTTTCAGCTCCTGCTCGATCTTGATGGCTTCGAGGCGCGCCAGCTGGCGCAGGCGGATTTCGAGAATGTCCTCGGCCTGCCGGTCGCTCAGGCTGAAGCGCGCGATCAGCGCGGCCTTGGGTTCCTCGGCCGCGCGGATGATGGCGATCACCTCGTCGATGTTGAGCAGCACGGTCTGCCGCCCTTCGAGGATGTGGATGCGGTCCAGCACCTTGGCCAGCCGGTGCTGGCTGCGGCGGGTGATGGTGGTCTGGCGGAACGCAATCCACTCCTCCAGCATCACGCGCAGCGACTTCTGCACCGGCTTGCCATCGAGCCCCACCATGGTGAGGTTGATGGGGGCCGAGGTCTCCAGGCTGGTGTGGGCCAGCAATGCGGTGATCAGCTCCTGCTGCGGCGTCTTGCCCGTCTTGGGCTCGAACACCAGGCGCACGGGGGCATCCTTGCTGGATTCGTCGCGCACCACGTCCAGCACGGCCAGCATGCTGGCCTTGAGCTGCGTCTGGTCCTGGCTCAGTGCCTTCTTGCCCGCCTTGACCTTGGGGTTGGTGATTTCCTCGATCTCTTCGAGCACGCGCTGCGTGCTCACGCCGGGCGGCAGCTCATTGACTACCAACTGCCATTGGCCACGGGCCAGTTCTTCGATCTTCCAGCGCGCCCGCACCTTGAGGCTGCCGCGGCCCGTGCGGTAGGCGTCGGCAATGTCGCCCGCGCTGCTGATGATCTGGCCGCCGCCCGGGTAGTCGGGCCCGGGCACCAGGGCCAGCAGCTCTTCCTGGCTGAGCGAAGGCGTCTTGATGAGCGCGATGCAGGCGTCGGCAATCTCGCGCAGGTTGTGGCTCGGGATCTCGGTGGCCAGGCCCACGGCGATGCCGCTGGCGCCATTGAGCAGCGCGAACGGCAGACGCGCGGGCAGCTGGCGGGGTTCTTCCGTGCTGCCGTCGTAGTTGGGCATGAAATCCACGGTGCCTTCGTCGATCTCGTCAAGCAGCAGGCTGGTGATGCGCGACAGGCGCGCCTCGGTGTAGCGCATGGCGGCGGCGCCATCCCCGTCGCGGCTGCCGAAGTTGCCCTGGCCGTCGATCAGCGGGTAGCGCTGGGCAAAGTCCTGCGCCATGCGCACCAGTGCGTCGTAGGCCGACTGGTCGCCATGGGGGTGAAAGCGCCCCAGCACATCGCCCACCACGCGGGCACTCTTGACGGGCTTGGCCGCCGTGCTGCGCGTGGGGCCGCTGTAGCCCAGGCCCATGCGGTCCATCGAGTACAGGATGCGCCGCTGCACGGGCTTGAGGCCGTCGCACACATCGGGCAGCGCGCGGCCCTTGACGACGGACAACGCATATTCCAGATAGGCGCGCTGGGCATAGCCCGCCAGATCCAGGGAGTCACCCCCGTCGCCAGCGGTGGTGAAATCGAGAGTGGGTTGATCGCTCATTCGTTCGGGTTCGGTTCAATCACGTTCTGGTGCGAAGTCACGCGTGTCTGGAAGCTTGTCCCGGCCCACGGCGCCGCCCGGGAGCTCCATGCGCACGCGGCCCGGAGCAGCGCGCTGGGCCAGCACGGTCGTTGGCGGCTTGAGCTGGGCATACAGGCCAAGCACGGTGCGCACATAGTTCTGGGTTTCCTTGAAGGCCGGAATCTGGTTGCCCGCCTTTTTCACCGCGCCCTCGCCCGCGTTGTAGGCGGCCAGGGCCAGGTCCATGCGGCCGGGAAACAGATCGAGCAGGTAGCGCAGATAACGGGTGCCGGCAGACACATTCACGGCCGGGTCGACGAGTTTCTGCGCCACGGTCCGGCGGGCGTCCGCCGCCACGCCGAAGCGTCCCGCCGTGGCCGGCATCACCTGCATCAGGCCAATGGCGCCCTTGGGCGAGACGGCGCCGGCGTCAAACCCCGATTCGGTGGCAATCAGGGCCTGCAGCAATTCATAGTCCACCCCCTGGTGGCTGGCCGATGCGCGCAGGTGGTGCCTCACGCGCTGGTAGTCGGGCGAGATGTCAAAAAACGCCAGCAAACGCGCACTGGCCGCGGGCAGCGCCCCCGGCACAGGCCGCACCGCACCCTGCGGCCCATCGCTCGATGAATCGAATTGCGTGCCGCGAAAGAACAGCTGGTAACGCGCATCCGTCTGCTCTGCGGCGAAGTGGGTCACGCCGCGTTCGTCCACAAAGGCCCACAGGTCTGCATGCGCCGGTTGTTGCGCTATCCATAGCAGCAGCACAGCCAGAAAGCGCAAAAGGCCTGAAGAACGATGCATCATGGACATGGCAAGTACCGGCAATGCGTGGTCAGATATCCACTTCCACTGCATCGCCATGCAGCTCCATCAGCTCGCGCCGCGAAGCGGCCTCGCCCTTGCCCATGAGCTTGGTGATGAGCCCTTCCGTGGCAGAGAAATCCGTGCCCCCCAGCTGCACGGGCAGCAGGCGGCGCGTGTCGGGGTTGAGCGTGGTTTCCCACAGCTGCTCGGCATTCATCTCGCCCAGGCCCTTGAAGCGGCTGATCTGGCATTTTTCGCGCGGCACGCCGTCTTTCGCGCATTTGTCGAGAATGGCGGTGAGCTCGCCTTCATCGAGCGCATACATCTTGGCCGCGGGCTTCTTGCCGCGCGCGGGAACATCCACGCGAAACAGCGGCGGGCGCGCCACATAGATATGGCCGGCCTCGATGAGCTTGGGGAAATGCCGGAAAAACAGCGTGAGCAGCAGCACCTGGATGTGCGAGCCATCCACGTCCGCATCACTGAGGATGCACACCTTGCCGTAGCGCAGGCCCGACAGGTCGGGTGAATCGTTGGGTCCGTGCGGGTCCACCCCCATGGCCACCGAGATGTCGTGGATCTCGTTGTTGGCAAACAGCCGGTCGCGCTCCACCTCCCAGGTGTTGAGCACCTTGCCGCGCAGCGGCAGCACGGCCTGGTTTTCCTTGTCGCGGCCCATCTTGGCGCTGCCACCGGCCGAGTCACCCTCGACCAGGAACACCTCGTTGTAGGCGATGTCGCGGCTTTCGCAATCGGTGAGTTTGCCGGGTAGCACAGCCACGCCCGAGCCCTTGCGCTTTTCCACCTTCTGGCCGGCCTTCTGGCGCGTCTGCGCGGCCTTGATGGCGAGTTCGGCCAGCTTCTTGCCGTATTCGACATGCTGGTTGAGCCAGAGTTCGAGCGCGGGGCGCACAAAGCCGCTCACCAGCCGCACCGCATCGCGCGAGTTCAGGCGCTCCTTGATCTGGCCCTGGAACTGGGGGTCCAGCACCTTGGCACTGAGCACATAGCTGGCGCGTGCAAACACATCTTCGGGCATCAGCTTCACGCCCTTGGGCAAAAGACTGTGCAGCTCGATGAAGCTCTTGACGGCGTTGAACAGGCCATCGCGCAGGCCACTCTCGTGCGTGCCGCCGGCGCTGGTGGGAATCAGGTTGACGTAGCTTTCGCGCACGGGCTGGCCGTCTTCGGTGAAGGCCACGCACCACGAGGCGCCCTCGCCCTCGGCAAAGTTGTCGTTGCCACTATCGGCAAAGCCCTCGCCCTCGAAGAGCGGGATCACCGGGTCGCCGTTGAGCGTCTGCTGCAGGTAGTCGCGCAGGCCGCCCTTGTATTGCCAGGTTTGCGTGTCCCGCGTCTTCTCGTTGACGAGCGAGACCGACACGCCCGGCATCAGCACCGCCTTGCTGCGCAGCAGGTGGGTGAGCTCGCCCAACGGCAGGGTGCTCGATTCAAAGTATCTGGCATCGGGCCACACGCGCACCGAGGTGCCCTGCTTGCGCTCGCCGGCCTCCAGGGGACGGGCCACCAGGGGCTCGATCACGTCACCCGCCGAGAACACCAGGCGCGCCACCTGCCCTTCGCGGTGGCTGCAGGCTTCCAGGCGCGTGGCCAGGGCGTTGGTGACGCTCACGCCCACGCCATGCAAGCCGCCCGAGAAGCTGTACGCGCCGCCCTTGCCCTTGTCAAATTTGCCGCCAGCGTGCAGGCGGGTGAAGACCAGCTCGATCACCGGGGCCTTTTCCTCGGGGTGCAGGCCAAACGGAATGCCACGCCCATCGTCCTCGACGCCCACCGAACCATCAGCGTGCAGCGTGACCTTGATCTTCTTGCCATAGCCGGCCAACGCCTCGTCGGCGGCGTTGTCGAGCACCTCCTGGATGATGTGCAGGGGGTTGTCGGTGCGGGTGTACATGCCCGGGCGTTGCTTGACAGGCTCCAGCCCCTTGAGCACACGGATCGAACCCTCGGAATATTCGCTGGCGGACACAGAAGACGGTTTGGCAGACATGGGGCGGATTGTAGTGCCGCAGCCGTGCATGAACTGGATGAATACCCAGTCATGGAATCCCACACCGTCCCAGGTCATGCAGGTGTCAGGCAGATGCGTGCGGTATTCGCTACATTCCCCGCATGCCTACGAATCCTCCCAAACTGTCCATGTTCCAGGTGCTGGCCTGCGGTGCCGCCATCGTGACGTTGTCCATGGGCATCCGCCACGGCTTCGGGCTATGGCTGCAACCCGTCACCCAGGAAATGGGCTGGACGCGGCAGTCGTTTGCGCTGGCCATTGCCATCCAGAATCTGTCCTGGGGCCTGATCGGCATTTTTGTTGGCATGGTGGCCGACCGTTTTGGCGCCTTTCGCGTGCTGGTGGGCGGCGCGGCGCTCTATGGCCTGGGTCTGGCCGGCATGGCGCTGTCTCCCACGCCCACCCTGTTTGCGCTGACTGCGGGTGTGCTAATCGGCGCGGCCCAGGCCGGCACCACCTACGCCGTGATCTACGGGGTGCTGGGCCGCCAGATCGCACCCGAAAGGCGTTCCTGGGCCATGGGCGTGGCGGCGGCGGCCGGCTCGTTCGGGCAGTTTCTGATGGTGCCGGTGGAGGGCTGGCTGATTGCCAGCCTGGGCTGGCAGCAGGCGCTGCTGGCACTGGCGCTGATGGTGCTGCTCATCGTTCCGCTGGCTTTCGGCCTGCGCGAGCCCGGATTTCACGGATCGGCACCCGCTCGACGCGACCAGACCATTGCCCAGGCGCTGGGCGAGGCGTTCCGCTACCCCAGCTTCCTGCTGCTGACGGCGGGGTATTTCGTATGCGGCTTCCAGGTGGTCTTCATTGGCGTGCACATGCCAAGCTACCTGCGCGACCATGGGCTCTCGCCCCAGGTGGCCAGCTATTCACTGGCGCTGATCGGGCTGTTCAATGTGTTCGGCACCTACATTGCGGGCACGCTGGGCCAGCACATGCCCAAGCGCAGGATTTTGGCCTTCATCTACTTTGCGCGGGCTGTGGTCATCACCGTTTTTCTGCTGGTGCCCCTGTCGCCGCTGTCGGTGTATGTGTTTTCCGCCGTGATGGGGGCACTGTGGCTGTCCACCGTGCCCCCCACCAATGCCACCATTGCGCAGATTTTTGGCGTGCAGCACCTGTCCATGCTGGGCGGTTTTGTCTTTTTCAGCCACCAGGTCGGCAGCTTCATGGGCGTGTGGCTGGGCGGGTACCTGTATGACCGCACGGGCAGCTACGATGTGGTGTGGTACATCGCGATCGGGTTGGGAATTTTTGCGGGACTGGTGAATCTTCCCGTCAAGGAAGCTCCCATCCGCCGCGCCGCGCCGCTGCCCGCCTGACCACACCCGTTCCTCCGCACAATCCGTCCATGGCCCTGCACAACCCCACTCCACGCCTTGCATTCCGCACTGCCCGGCTGCTGGGCTGGGTGGTCGCTGTGCTGGCCTTGCTGGCGGTGTTTGCGCTGTACACCGCGCCAGGCTTCATGGTCATGCTGTCAGACCAGCTCTGGGCATGTTTCTGAGAATTTCAAACCTTCTAGGCCACGAGCGCTCATGAATCAATCGCCAGCAGCTCTTATTGCAATAGCAAACATTTCCCATGCACGGCACTGAAGCCCCTTCAGACTGGGTGCGCCGCTGGTCTCCCCTGGCCCCGCCGGGCAGCGCGGTGCTGGACGTGGCCTGCGGCGCGGGCCGCCACCTGCGGTGGATGCACGAACGCGGCCACCCCACGGTGGGCGTGGACCGCTCCGCCGATGCCGTGGCCGCCTGCGCGGCCTGGGGCGAGATCCACTGCGCCGACATCGAAGCGGGTCCCTGGCCCTTTGCCGGCCGACAGTTTGGTGCGGTGATCGTCACCAACTACCTCTGGCGCCCGCTGCTGCCCCTTCTGGTGGACAGCGTGGCCCCCGGCGGCGTGCTGATCTATGAAACCTTCGCCAGCGGCAACGAAACCGTGGGCCGCCCTGCGCGCGCCGACTTTCTGCTGCGCCCCGGAGAGCTGCTGGCCGCCTGCGCGCGCCTGCGCACCATTGCCTACGAAGACGGTTTTGTGGACGCCCCCGCGCGTTTCGTGCAACGCATTGCGGCCGTGCGCGAAATCGAGCACCCAGGCCAGCCCGTCCGATACCGCCTGGACCTTCCGGTCTAGTTAGAATGCCCTTTTACCGTTTACCACTGCGGACATGACCTCTTCTTCCGTGCCCCTTACCGGCAGCATCGTCGCCCTTGTCACCCCCATGCACGAGGACGGTAGCGTGGACTACCCTGCCCTGCGCAAACTGATCGACTGGCACATCGCCGAGGGGACCGACTGCATCGGCGTGGTGGGCACCACGGGTGAATCGCCCACGGTCAACGTCGAAGAACACTGCGAAATCATCCGCGTGTCTGTGGAGCAAGCGGCCAAGCGCGTGCCCATCATGGCCGGCTGCGGCGCCAACTCCACCGCCGAGGCCATCGAGCTGGCCAAGTTTGCCCGCGGTGTGGGGGCCGACAGCCAGCTGCAGGTCGTGCCCTACTACAACAAGCCCACGCAAGAAGGCCAGTTCCAGCATTTCAAGGCGATTGCAGAGGCCACGGGCGACCTGCCCATCGTGCTCTACAACGTGCCCGGCCGCTCGGTGGCCGATATGCAGCACGACACCGTGCTGCGCCTGGCCCAGGTGCCCGGCATCATCGGCATCAAGGAAGCCACGGGCAACATCGAACGCGCCCAGTGGCTGATCCGCGACCTGCCCAAGGGCTTTGCCGTGTATTCGGGCGATGACCCCACCGCTGTCGCCCTGATGCTGTGCGGCGGCCACGGCAACATCAGCGTGACCGCCAACGTGGCGCCCCGCCTGATGCACGAGCTGTGCGTTGCAGCACTGGCCGGCAATGCACGGCGCGCCATGGAAATCCAGTTCCAGCTGATGCCGGTGCACAAAAACCTGTTCATCGAAGCCAACCCCATCCCCGTCAAATGGGCCATGGCCCGCATGGGTCTGTGCGCAGGCACCATGCGCCTGCCCATGACGCCCCTGAGCCAGGGCAACGAATCCACGGTCGAAGCAGCCCTGCGCGCCAGCGGCCTTCTGTAAGCCGCCCGTCCCCCGACACTTGAGACACTCTGAGGATTTCCGCGTGAATCACACCGCACGACTGGGCCTGCTGGGCCTTGCCATGGTCCTGTCCGCCTGCTCCGTCCTGGAAAGCGACAAGATCGACTACAAAAGCGCCACCCAGGGGGCCACGCTGGAAGTGCCGCCCGATCTGACACAACTGTCGCGGGACAACCGCTACGCGGTGCCCGGCACGACCGTCTCTGCGGCAGCATTCCAGGCAGGCCAGAGCGCGAAAACATCGAACACATCCACCGCAGCAGCCACCAAAATTGGCGACGTGCGCATCGAACGCAATGGCAACCAGCGCTGGTTGGTGATCGACCGACCGGCCGACCAACTGTGGGAGCCCGTGCGTGAATACTGGCTGGAGAATGGTTTCAACCTGGTTGTCGATCAGGCCGACTTGGGCATTCTGGAAACCGACTGGGCGGAAAACCGCGCCAAGCTGCCGCAGGACGTGATCCGCGCCACCCTCGGCAAGGTTTTTGATTCGCTGTATTCCACCGGCGAACGTGACAAGTTCCGCACACGCCTGGAGCGCAATGCCGCAGGCGGCACCGAAATCTATGTCACCCACCGCGGCATGGTGGAGGTGTACACCAGCGCGGCCAAGGACAGCACCGTCTGGCAGCCCCGCGCCGCCGATCCCGAACTCGAAACCGAATTCCTGCGCCGCCTCATGGTCAAGCTCGGTGTGAGCCAGGAGCAATCCAAGGCGGTGGCGGCAGCGCCCGCACTGAAGGCGGCCACGGTGCGCATGGCCTCGGTGAACAACGTTCCCGTGGTGCAGATGGACGAGGGCTTTGATCGCGCATGGCGCCGGGTAGGCTTGGCCCTGGATCGCACCGGTTTCACCGTGGAAGACCGCAACCGCAATGACGGTCTGTACTTTGTGCGTTATGTCGCTCCAGGAACCGACAAAAAGGAGCCCGGCTTCTTCAACAAGCTGCTGGGCGGCGGCTCTGCCGCAACACCACCGCTCAAGTACCAGGTGGTGGTGCGCAGCCAGGGCGACGCCACCACGGTTTCCGTGCTGAACGAGGCCGGCGCTCCCGAATCGTCTGCCAACGCCGAGCGCATCCTGCGCGTGCTGGCAGACGACCTGAAATAAGAGCCTGACTGCCAATGCTGCGCTTTCGCAGCTTGGGCAGCGGCAGCTCAGGCAACGCCACTGTGGTGGAGGCAGGCGACGGATCACAGATTCGCCGCCTGCTGGTGGATTGCGGCTTCGGCATCCGGCAGCTGGCCACGCGGCTTGGCGCTGCGGGTCTGGGCATCGACCAGATCGATGCCATTTTCATCACGCACGAACATGCCGACCATGTGGGTTGCGCCAAAGCTTTGGCGTTGCGACACCGTATTCCCGTATGGATGAGCGCCGGCACCCACGCGGCACTGGGTTTTCCCGATCTGGATGGGCTGCTGCAGGTGGCCTACGACATGGCGCCGATCGACCTCGGTACCCTGTGCGCATTGCCCTTCACCGTGCCACACGATGCACGGGAACCGCTGCAATTGCGCTGCACCGATGGCGCCTCTCACCTGGGTCTGCTCACCGACCTGGGCCACGCCAGCAGCCATGTGCTGCAGCAACTGCAGGGTTGCCACGCACTTTTGCTGGAAGCCAACCATGATCCGGACATGCTCGAGGCATCCGGCTACCCCGCCTTTCTCAAGCGGCGCATCGGCGGCGAGCACGGACATCTGGCCAACCATGCGGCCGCCAGTATCCTGACGGCCGTTCGGCACGCAAGCCTGAATCGGGTGGTGGCGGCCCACCTCAGCGCTCAGAACAACCAGCCCTGGCTGGCACAACAGGCGCTGGCGCAGGCGCTGGACTGGCCGGCTCAGGCTGTGGACGTTGCCTCGGCCGTCGCAGGCACTGAATGGATCGACGTCACGCTGTCCCGCTAAGCGATGGATTCACACCCATCAGGCGGTTGGCGGGCAATACACACACCACTGTTGCGGGAATAGCCCCCCTGAACACGGAGGCCACCCACAAAAAAGCCCCGCACCTGCAGAGGTCGGGGCTTTCGGCTTCAGACACTCCAGCAAAGCTGGAAACCTCTGAAATCGTTTCTGGCTTTACTTGGCAGCAGAAGCGGCGTTGGTGGCTGCAGTAGCAGCAGCATCCACAGCAGCCTTGGCATCGGATGCGGCAGTGGCGGCTGCGTCCACAGCGGTCTGGGCGCCAGTGGCGGCCGTGGCGGCAGCGTCAGCAGCAGCCTTGGCAGCGTCTACAGGAGCAGATGCGTCAGCGGCGGGAGCCGGAGCTTCCACAGGAGCTGGGGCAGGAGCAGCAACGGGCTCTTCTTTCTTGCCACAAGCGGCAAGGGCAGCAGCAGCGATCAGAGTAGCCAGAACGAGGGATTTCTTCATTTCAATTTTCCTAAATAGACAGACAAAGAACCGGAATTGCCACCACGATCAGCTTCGACATCTGTTGACGCGTTGGTGGAATGCATTTGCATGCGTTTCAGCGCAGTCGGAAATTATATTGGGGATTCGTCAATACCGACTAACACTGACTGAGCGCAAGCAATGCATTCAATCTTTCAGATACACATCAGTATTAACGCTACAAGCCCAAAGTGGTTGACGGAAAGCCAGGAGAACTTTTACTCCGCAGCCACTCATTGAGCGATTCACGCAGCAAAACGCGCCGATCCGGTTCGAACCCGCTGACCCCCACACAGTGCAAGGGATCAATCCGGTGCAGCACCCAGGCGGGAGACCACAAAACACTGGGAAGGTCCAGCGGATCTGCCGACGGGCTGCGCCGGCAGGTAATGATGTGATCCCAGGTGCCGCGCCAGCGCACAAAGCGCGCATGCCGCCGAATCACCTCATCAAACGTGCAGGCCAGCATGGTGAATCGCCGGCCACTGCGCGCCCACTGCTGCAATGACTCGATCACGGCGAGTTCACCCAACGGCCAGTCATGGAAATTGGCATCACTCACCACGATCTCCGTCCAGCCGTCGCGGGCAGCCGTAGCCAGACCATTGCGCACCAACTGCATGAAGGCATCCCGACCGCTGAACCGCCCCGAAGGCAAGTCAGGCAGCGCAGGAGCTGAGGGCGCCGCATCGGTCATGGGGTTTCCTTGGCCTCTTGACAGGCATGGGCCCAGCCGGCGTCGCACCAGGCAGACAACAGCTCCAGGGCATCGTCACTCGCACGCGCCAGATCGCGGCTTTGCAGCCGGCGCTGATCCGCCAGGCGCCGCATCAGCGTGGCGTCACGGCCTGCCGCACGATAGCTTTCGCCATTGATGAAAACGTGGTGCGCGTCATACATCATGCGGGTGCGCCGATCCAGCGCAACGCCCTCCAGCATCACCCCTGCGTCATTCGCCTCGAACCACACGCTGGGCTTGGGCTCGGTCAGGTACTCCCCCAGCGCGCGCTCCAGCACCAGTGGCTCGCTCAACGCGCGTTGCAGGGCCTCGCGGGCAAAGTCGTGCAGCCGATCCGGGATGGCGGCAGGCTGCTCCACCGCTTCCTGGCCCGCGTCGCGGTACAGCACGGGCGCGTCCTCCTCGCCCGCATCTTCCGCCACCCGCGTCAGGAGTTCCTGGGCCAGCTCTGCACGGGCCGGAGCACGGAACCCGATCGAGTAGGTCATGCACTCCCCTTCGGCGACACCGTCATGGGCATACCTGGGCGGAAGGTACAGCATGTCCCCGGGTTCCAGCACAAACTCCTGCTCGGGCTCGAACTGCGCCAGCACTTTCAGTGGAATATCGTCCCGCAGGCTCAGGTCTTTCTGGCGCCCGATGCGCCAGCGGCGGCGCCCGTGGGCCTGCAGCAAAAATACATCGTAACTGTCAAAATGCGGGCCCACGCCTCCACCGTCACTGGCGTAGCTGATCATCAGATCATCGAGCCGCGCCTCCGGAACAAAACGGAATTGCTGCATGAGGGCATGCACCTGGTCGTTGTGCAGATCGACGCCCTGCACCAGCAAGGTCCAGTCAGGCTGCTGGAGGACAGGCAATGCACGGCGCGAAAACGGTCCGTGGCGCAGCTTCCAGACATCCTTGACCTTTTGCACCAGCCGGGATTCCACACCCTCCTGTGCAGCCAGGGCAAAGAGACCGGCACGCAACACGGGCGGCTTGAATCCGGGGATGGCCTGGCGTACCAGCAAGGGCTTTCTCTGCCAGTGCCGCTGCATGAATTGCGTGGGGGTCAGGCCACCAAGGAGGGTGAGGGGTTGCTGGCTATCCATGAATACCTGTCCGCCCCATGACAGGGCCATTGATCAAACTGCGACAATTCTCCTATGGAAATTACCCAACAATGCGTGGTCGCACTGACGTGGACCCTGAAAGACACCCTCGGCGAAGAACTCGACGTGCTCGATGACCCTGTCGAATTCCTGGTGGGCGGCGATGACCTGCTGCAACGGATAGAGGAAGCCCTGCAAGGCCACGGCCCTGGCGCCACACTTGCGCTCCACCTCGAACCCGAGGATGCCTTTGGCGACTTCGACGATCAATTGCTGTTCCTGGAATCCCGCAACCTCTTCCCCCCCGAAATCGAAGAAGGCATGACGTTCGACGGCAGCGCGCTGCCGGAAGGCGTCAACCCTTCCGCACCCCGCAGCGGGCTCTACACCGTGACGGAAATCTATCCAGACCATGTGGTACTGGACGGAAACCACCCTCTTGCCGGCATTGCACTGCGGCTGCAACTCACGGTGCGGGGGGTGCGCGAAGCCACCGAAGACGAGATTGGCAAAGGCACTGCAGGCACGGGCTTCTTTCGGATTCAGCCCCAGGCGCCTGGCAACTCGCTGCTGCATTGAATGCCACGGCGGCCGGCTGCGGCCGCCGTGGTGTGCCTGCTATTTACAGCCGGGAAATCTGGCCGTTGTAGAGACGCACCCGGTCACCAGGGCGCAGATCGCCCGGATGGCTCACGTCATAGGAACGATAGCCCCCCTGGTCGAGCTGAATCGAGATGCGGTAGCCCTGTACCTCTGCGCCACCGGCATCGCGGTTGCGCCCTTCGATGGCATTGCCTGCCAATGCGCCACCGACCGCGCCCACCGCTGTGGCGGCAGTGCGGCCCGAGCCCCCACCCACCTGGTTGCCCAGCACCCCGCCCACCACGGCGCCCAGCACGGCACCGACACCGGTGGTCTGCCCCTGGCTGCGCGCCTGCAGCACTTCAATGTTGGCCACACGTCCATACTCGGTGCCCATGGGCTGGTTCGAATAGACCGGCGCATTGCTCTGGTAACCCCCGGAGGAATATCCGCCCGAAGGGTATTGGGTTGGGTATTGCGAGGGGTAAGGCTGCTGCGGCGCACATGCGGCCAGCGCTCCCAGCAAAAGGGCAGAGCCTGCCAGCGTGGCGAAACGTGTGATCTTGCGCATAGGGGTTCTCCTTGAAATATTCCAGTGGTGGCAGGCCGTGGTGAAGTCATTGCCCCTGGCCACCCGGTGAATCGATTGAAGCATGGACCCGAGGTTCCCCGGGACGGTGAAGTACGAACGCAAAGGTCGGCCTGGAGCTCTGCACCGCGTAGGAATGCGCCGACACACCGATGGTACAAAAACGGCCCCAGGGCCACCCGTCGCCACTCACCCCTTGCCGGTGGAGCCGTAGCCGCCCTCGCCGCGCGTGGTGGCCTCGAACTCGGTCACCACATTGAACCGCGCCTGCACCACAGGAACAATCACCAGCTGGGCCAACCGCTCCATGGGCTCCAGCGTGAAGGGCACCGTGCTGCGATTCCAGGCACTGACCATGAGCTGCCCCTGGTAATCGCTGTCGATCAGACCCACCAGATTGCCCAGAACGATGCCATGCTTGTGCCCCAGCCCCGAGCGGGGCAGGATCAGCGCAGCGTAACCGGGGTCTCGGATGAACACGGCGATGCCCGTGGGCACCAGATGCCAGGCATTGGGGGCCAGCACCAGGGGCGCATCCAGGCAGGCCCGCAGGTCCAGGCCCGCGCTGCCCGGCGTGGCATAGGCCGGCAACTGTTCGGCCATGCGCGGATCGAGAATCTTGACGTCAATCTTCACTTCTTGCTTTCTGATGCGTAGTGGTGGGAGTGCGGGAACATTCGGCGCCCGTCCGTGAGCGCTCGCCCCGCATGAGGGCCACAGTGCCGGCGGCGCGCGCCACGGCCTGCGCTTGCGGATTCACTCGGGAGGCAGGCGCCGGGCGATCTCGGCAATCAGCTGTTGGGCCAGTACACGCTTGGAGGCCCGGGGCAGCTCGCGATGCCCCTGCGCATCCACCAGCAGCAGGGCATTGTCGTCCTGCCCGAAGGTGGCGGGGCCGATATTGCCCACCAGCAGCGGCACGCCCTTGCGCTGGCGCTTGGCCGTGGCGTGCTGCAGCAGATCGTGGCTTTCGGCCGCGAACCCGACGCAATACAGGTCGCCCACCAGCGCATGCTGCGACCTGGCCACGGTCGCTAGGATGTCGGCGTTTTCAACAAAACCCAGCACCGGCATCTGGCCCGGGCCATCCTTCTTGATCTTCTGGGTGGAGGGCATGGCAGGCCGCCAGTCGGCCACTGCCGCTGTCGCGATGAAAACGGAAGCTGCCTGCGCACGCTGTTCAACCGCCGCAAGCATTTCCTGTGCCGATTGCACATCCACGCGGTGCACACCACGGGGCGTTGGCAGATGCACGGGTCCCGCGACCAAAGCGACCTCGGCGCCCGCCTCCCGGGCGGCACGCGCAATGGCAAAGCCCATCTTGCCGCTCGACAGATTGGTAATGCCGCGCACCGGATCGATCGCTTCGAAGGTCGGGCCCGCCGTGATCAGCACCTTGCGGCCCGACAGCAGCTTGGGCGCAAAAAAAGCCACCAGCTCGTCCAGCAGCTCCAGGGGTTCGAGCATGCGCCCGTCGCCCGTCTCACCGCAGGCCTGGTCGCCATGGCCCACGCCCAGCACCACGGCGCCATCCTGTGCCACCTGGGCCAGGTTGCGCTGGGTGGCCGGGTGGGCCCACATCTCGCGGTTCATGGCCGGCGCCAGCAGCAGCGGCACGCGCCCCGTGGGCCGCGCCAGGCACAGCAGGCTCAGCAATTCATCGGCCCGCCCCTGTGCCAGGCGCGCCACGAAATCGGCGCTGCACGGCGCAATCACAATGGCATCGGCCTCGCGGCTCAGGTTGATGTGGGGCATGTTGTTGGCCTCGCGCGTGTCCCACTGCGAGCCATAGACCGGCCGCCCCGACAAGGCCTGCATGGTCACCGGCGTGATGAATTGCTCCGCCGCCTCGGTCATCACCACCTGCACGGTGGCACCCTCCTTGATGAGCTGGCGGCACAAGTCAGCCGCCTTGTAGCAAGCCACGCCCCCGCTCAGACCCAGAACAATGTGTTTGCCAGCAAGCTCATTCATGGACGCGAATTTAGCAGACGGCAGAAGGCCCCGCCGTCCCCGCTTGCCGGGGGGCCATCTATAATCCCGATTTCCCACCACCAAAAAAGACATGACCAAATTTGTCTTCGTCACCGGCGGTGTGGTGTCTTCCCTCGGTAAGGGAATCGCCTCAGCCTCCCTTGCCGCGATCCTCGAATCGCGGGGACTCAAAGTCACCCTCATCAAGCTTGACCCCTACATCAACGTAGATCCGGGCACCATGTCGCCGTTCCAGCACGGCGAGGTTTTCGTGACCGACGACGGCGCGGAAACCGACCTCGATCTGGGCCACTACGAGCGTTTCATTGAAACGCGCATGAAGAAGTCCAACAACTTCACCACCGGCAAGATTTACCAGTCGGTGCTCGAAAAAGAGCGCCGTGGCGACTACCTGGGCAAGACCGTGCAGGTCATCCCGCATGTCACCAACGAAATCCAGGAATACATCAAGCGCGGTGCCGGCATTGGCACCGAGGATGCGGTGGACGTGGCCATTTGCGAAGTGGGTGGCACCGTGGGCGATATCGAATCGCTGCCGTTCCTTGAAGCCGTGCGCCAGTTGAGCCTCAAGCTGGGCCCCAACAACTCGGCTTTTGTGCACCTCACCTACCTGCCCTGGATTGCCGCGGCCGGCGAGCTCAAGACCAAGCCCACGCAGCACACCGTGCAGGAGCTGCGCAAGATCGGCATCCAGCCCGACGCCCTGCTGTGCCGTGCACAGAAGCCGGTGCCCGAAGAAGAGCGCGAGAAGATTTCGCTGTTCACCAACGTGCCCGAATGGGGTGTGATCAGCATGTGGGATGTGGACACCATCTACAAGGTGCCCCGCATGCTGCACGAGCAGGGCCTCGATGGCCTGATCTGCGACAAGCTGCGCCTGAACACCCCGCCCACCAGCCTCAAGCGCTGGGACGAGCTGGTGTATGAAACCGAACACCCCCGGGGCGAAGTCACCATCGCCATGGTAGGCAAGTACGTGGATCTGTCGGACAGCTACAAGTCCGTCAACGAGGCACTGCGCCACGCGGGCATGAAGAACCATGTGCGCGTGAAGATCGAGCACCTGGACTCCGAAACCATCGACCACGCCAACGCCGCTGAAAAACTGGCCCGGTACGACGCGATTCTGGTCCCCGGCGGCTTCGGCAGCCGCGGAGTGGAAGGCAAGATCAGCACGGCCCAGTTTGCCCGCGAGCACAAAGTGCCCTACCTGGGCATCTGCCTGGGGATGCAGGTGGCCACCATCGAATACGCGCGCCATGTGGCGGGCCTGGCCAACGCCAACAGCACCGAGTTCGATCCCACAACGCCCCACCCCGTGATCGCCCTGATCACCGAGTGGAAGGATGCGGACGGTACCATCAAAAAACGCGACGAAAACTCGGACCTGGGCGGCACCATGCGCCTGGGCGCGCAAAGCTCGGATGTGCAAAAGGGCTCACTGGCCCACAGCATCTACGGCGACGTGGTGACCGAGCGCCACCGCCACCGTTACGAAGCCAACGTGAACTACCTGGACCAGCTGCGCAAGGCGGGCCTGGTGATTTCAGCCCTGACGCAGCGCGAGCAGCTCACCGAAATCGTCGAGTTGCCCAGCGCTGTGCATCCCTGGTTCATCGGCGTGCAGTTCCACCCCGAGTTCAAGTCAACGCCCTGGAACGGCCACCCGCTGTTCAACGCCTTCATCGAGGCGGCCGTGGAACACCAGAAGCAAGCGGCGCAAGCCTGAGGGAAACTACCATGCAACTGTGCGGATTCAACGTCGGCCTCGACCAGCGCTTCTTCCTGATCGCGGGCACCTGCTCCATCGAAGGCCTGCAGATGTCGCTGGACGTTGCCGGCCAGCTCAAGGAGGCCTGCACTGCGCTGGGCATTCCCCTGATCTACAAAGGCTCGTTCGACAAGGCCAACCGCTCGTCTGGCACAAGCCAGCGCGGCGTGGGCCTGGAAGCGGGCCTGAAGATCCTGGACGAGGTGCGCCGCCAGTTGCAGCTGCCCATCTTGACCGATGTGCACGACGCATCCCAGGTGGCCGAGGTGGCCAGCGTGGTCGATGTGCTGCAAACGCCCGCCTTCCTGTGCCGCCAGACGGATTTCATCCGCGCCGTGGCGCAAAGCGGCAAGCCGGTGAACATCAAGAAGGGCCAGTTCCTCGCGCCCTGGGACATGAAGAACGTCATCGACAAGGCCCGCGCGGCTGCGGCGGAGGTGGGCCTGTCGGAAGACCGCTTCCTCGCCTGCGAGCGCGGCGTGAGCTTTGGCTACAACAACCTCGTGGCCGACATGGCCAGCCTGGCCGAAATGCGCAAGTCCGGCGCGCCCGTGGTGTTCGACGTGACCCACTCGGTGCAAAAACCCGGCGGCCTGGGCGCCGTGAGCGGCGGCGCCCGCGACATGGTGCCGGTGCTGGCCCGCGCCGGTGTGGCTGTGGGCGTGGCGGGCCTGTTCATGGAAACCCACCCCAAGCCGGCCGAGGCCTGGTCGGACGGGCCGAACGCCGTGCCGCTCAAGCACATGAGGGCCCTGCTGGAAACCCTGGTGGCGCTGGACGACGTGACCAAGAAGAGCGGGTTCCTTGAGAACCACTTCGACGCCTGATTGGCAGTATATTTTTGGTAGCTAGAAGCGATTACCCCATAAGCGCTACAGGCCAAGATGGCCTGAAAAATTTTAAACTTCCCATCCAAGGAAAACCATGAGTGCCATTGTTGACATCGTAGGCCGCGAAGTGCTGGACAGCCGCGGCAACCCCACCGTCGAATGCGACGTGCTGCTTGAGTCGGGCGTGATGGGCCGTGCCGCCGTGCCCTCGGGCGCATCCACCGGCTCGCGCGAAGCCATCGAGCTGCGCGACGGCGACAAGAGCCGCTACCTGGGCAAGGGCGTGCTCAAGGCCGTGGAACACATCAACACCGAAATCTCCGAAGCCGTGCTGGGCCTGGACGCTTCGGAGCAAGGCTTTCTGGACAAGACCCTGATCGACCTCGACGGCACCGAGAACAAGAGCCGCCTGGGCGCCAACGCCATGCTGGCCGTGTCGATGGCCGTGGCCCGCGCTGCGGCCGAAGAATCGGGCCTGCCGCTGTACCGCTACCTGGGCGGCATGGGCAGCATGCAACTGCCCGTGCCCATGATGAACGTCATCAACGGCGGTGCGCACGCCAACAACAGCCTGGACCTGCAGGAATTCATGATCATCCCCGTGGGTGCACCGAGCTTTCGCGAGGCCGTGCGCTGGGGCGCCGAGGTGTTCCACGCGCTGAAAAAGATCATCCACGACAAGGGCATGAGCACCGCCGTGGGCGACGAAGGCGGCTTTGCGCCATCGGTGGAAAACCACGAAGCGGCCATCCAGCTCATTCTGCAGGCCATCGAAGCCGCCGGCTACACGGCAGGCGAGCAGATTGCCCTGGGCCTCGATTGCGCGGCCAGCGAGTTCTACAAGGACGGCATGTATGTGCTCGAAGGTGAAGGCGGCCTGAAGCTCACCGCCCAGCAATGGACCGACATGCTGGCATCATGGTGCGACAAGTACCCCATCATCAGCGTCGAAGACGGCATGCACGAAGGCGACTGGGACGGCTGGAAGATCCTGACCGAACGCCTGGGCAAGAACGTGCAGTTGGTGGGCGACGACCTGTTCGTCACCAACACCAGGATCCTGAACGAAGGCATCGACAAGGGCATCGGCAATTCGATCCTCATCAAGATCAACCAGATCGGCACCCTGACCGAAACCTTCGCCGCCATCGAGATGGCCAAGCGCGCCGGCTACACCGCCGTGATCTCGCACCGCTCGGGTGAAACCGAAGACAGCACCATCGCCGACATCGCCGTAGGCACCAATGCCGGCCAGATCAAGACCGGCTCGCTGTCGCGTTCGGACCGTATCGCCAAATACAACCAGCTGCTGCGCATCGAAGAAGACCTGGGTGAAATCGCCCACTACCCTGGCCGCGCTGCGTTCTACAACCTGCGCTGAAGCATGCCAAGCGCCTGGCTCCGCTGCGCTCGCCCCACGGCCCCCGTACGCCCTGTGGCGGTGGGGCAGTGGCTGGGTGCAACGGATGGCACACACCTCCTTTCCAGGCGTACCATTTAAGCCATGGTGTCCCGTCTGGTTCCCGTTGTCCTGCTGGCCCTGCTGGCAGCCCTGCACGCCCAGCTCTGGCTGGGGCGGGGCAGCATTCCGCGCGTGCAGGAGATGCAGCGCCAGCTGGCCACGCAGACAGCCGCCAACGACCAGGCCCGCCAGGCCAACGAACGCCTGAACTCCGAGGTGCACGACCTCAAGGAGGGGCTGGACATGGTGGAAGAAAAGGCACGCAGCGAGCTGGGCATGGTCAAGCCCAACGAGGTCTACGTGCAATACACACCCCGCTGAACCGCCAGGCCGTCATCTTGCCTGCGCCGCAGACCATTGCCCTGCTGGGGGCCCCCGGCACCGGCACGGCCGAACTGGCCGAGGCCCTGAACCTCCGTCTCGCCGATGCCGCGCTCACGGCCCAGGCCATTGCACTGGCAGATGCCCCGCATCTGCCCGACGCGATGCGCCACACCCTGCACGGCGCCGCCATCACCTTGCTGATGGGCCTGGACGCGCCCTGCCCCGCACCCGAGCAAGCGCGGCGCGAGGCTTTCGACGCACGCCTGCGCGCCCTGCTGACAGATGCGGCCGTGCGCTACCAGGTGGTGTACGGCCAGGGGGCCCAACGCATCGACAATGCATTGCACGCTATTGAAGCCGTAGCAACAAAAGCACGATCAAAAAGCGCAAGAAACCAGCTTGACGACAAGCCCATGCGCCTGCGCGCCTGGGATTGCGAGAAATGCAGCGACCCCGACTGCGAGCACCGCCTGTTCAGCAACCTTGCCGGCCGGGGCACTGCCAAGCGCATCGCAGGGCTTACTGGATTCCGGGAGACACCGGAGGCTGGCTGACGGCCGGCGAGACAAAGATCTGCGCCGCATCCACCGCGTCGAAGCGGTACTGCTGCCCACAGAATTCGCAGCCCACCTCGACATCGTCGCGCTCGGCCAGAATGCTCTCGATCTCGTCCCGGCCCAGGTTGCGCAGCATGTTGCCCACGCGTTCGCGGCTGCAACTGCAGGCAAAGCGGGGCCCGGTTTCACCCTGCTGCGGCTCGAAACGCAGCAGCTTTTCTTCCCAGAAGAGGCGGCGCAGGATGGTGTCCACATCCAGGGTCAGCAGTTCCTCCCGGGTCAGGCTCGATGCCAGGTGGGCAATGCGGTTGTAGTCCTCGTTGCGGCCGATCTGGTCTTCATTCTCGCGGTGCGTCAGGCCTGCCGCCAGGTTGCCCTCACCCTTGAGGGGCATGCGCTGGATCAGCAGGCCGGCCGCCACGGTGTCGTTGGCCGCCAGCACCAGCACGGTATCGAGTTGCTCGGACTGCAGCATGTAGTGCTGCAGCACATCCGACAGGCGCTCAAGCTTTTCATGCTGATCGCCATGCAATGGCACCACGCCCTGGTAGGGTTGCTGGCCCGGGTGGCGGTCCTTGGGGTCGAGCGTGATGGCGCAGCGCCCGCCGCCCGCCACATTGAGCATCTGGCTCAGGCGCGCACCGTCGGCCACGGGGCCGTTGACCGTGGCGGTGGCACGCAGGCTCAGGTCGGACTGCACCTCGGCCACGGCCAGCTTGACCGGGCCGTCGCCAAACACCTGCAGCACCAGTGCACCGTTGAACTTGATGTTCGACTGCATCAGCACGCCGGCAGCGGCCATTTCGCCCAGCAGCTCGCGCACAGGCGCGGGATAGGGGCCGGTGGCGGTGTTGCTGGCGCGGCGCTGCAGGATGTCGGTCCAGGCCTCGGTCAGGCGCACCAGCATGCCGCGCACGGGCATGCCATCGAAAAGAAACTTGTGGAGTTCAGACACGCAGGGGATTCCCGGAGAAATAAATCGGCAGCGGCATTCAGCCGATTCTGTGCAGGCCGTTTTGAAAGCGGCGTGCGTTGTCCATGTAGTGCCGGGCACTCTGGCGCAAGCCCTCGATCTGCTCGGGGCTGAGTTCGCGCACGGCTCGGGCAGGGCTGCCGATGATCATGGAACCATCCGGAAACTCCTTGCCCTCGGTCACCAGCGCGCCCGCGCCCACCAGGCAGTTCTTGCCGATCCTGGCGCCGTTGAGCACGATGGCGCCGATGCCGATCAGTGTTTCGTCGCCAATGGTGCAGCCGTGCAGCATGACCTGGTGGCCCACGGTCACGCGCTCACCCACCACCAGCGGCTTGCCGAAGTCGGCATGCAGCACGCTCGCGTCCTGGATGTTGGAACCCGCACCGATGGTGATGGCCTCCGTATCGCCGCGCACCACGGTGCCAAACCATACGCTGGCGTCCTCGCCCAGCGTGACGTTGCCGATCACCTGCGCACTGTCGGCCACCCAGGCCGAATCCGCCACACGGGGAGCCGCGCCATCCAGTTCGTAAATCGCCATGCACCATACTCCGTAAAAATGGATCTGCCTGTGGGTGACAGAGCATGTGCTCTGGCCCGCAGTGCAGGGCCTAGAATTGTAAGGATGGAGCTTCGCCAACGTGCACTGCAGGTCTTGTGCCTCTCAGACCCAGAACAAAAAACGGCCGCAGCAATTGATCTTCATGCGCAAGCAGCTACGTTTTCAATAGCAAAACAAACCCCCACTGTCCCGGTGGATGCCTGCGCCCTGCCCGGCCATCCCGAGCGCCCGGCATTGCTGCGTCACACCGAGGTCGCTCGCCGCTCCCCGGCCACGGCCGAAGGCCGCGCCGTTCTCATCCACGCCATCGCGCACATCGAGTTCAACGCCATCAACCTGGCCCTCGATGCGGTCTGGCGTTTTGACGGCATGCCGCAGGCCTATTACCTCGACTGGTTGCGCGTGGCGGCCGAAGAGGCCAGGCACTTTCGGCTGCTGCGCGACCACCTGCGCCGACAGGGCCATGACTACGGCGATTTCCCGGCCCACCAGGGCCTGTGGACCATGTGCGAGAAGACCCAGCACGACATCGTGGCCCGCATGGCCCTGGTGCCGCGCACCATGGAAGCGCGCGGGCTCGATGCCACGCCGCAAATACAGCGCAAGCTGCGCCAGGTGGGCACGCCCGATGCCCTGGCAGCCGCAGGCATCCTCGACACCATCCTGCACGATGAGGTGGGCCACGTCGCCATTGGCAACCACTGGTACCGCTGGCTGTGCGCGCGCCAGGGGCTGGACCCCGAAACCCTGTACGGCGAGCTGGTGCGCCAGTACGAGGCGCCGCGGCTCAAGCCACCGTTCAACGAGGCCGCGCGCCGCAGCGCGGGCTTTACCGAAGCCGAATTGCTGTGGTTGCAGCAGGGCTGATCGAACCACCCCGATCACCGGTTTTTCCACCATCGCCAGAGGCCGCATCTGCCCTCCTGCGCGGTCACCGAAGCGCTGGTGGGCAAGAAGCCCATCTTTGTCAATGGCACCCACGAAAGCCTGACGGGGGCCACCTCGAATGGGTGGACCCCGACAAGGTCATGCTCGAAATATCCCCTGTACCACACCGCTGGCGCCGAGGTGGCAATTCGTTCCTGGGATACTGGTTCGCCCGCCCCGCGCTCACCGAGGCCCAACCGCTCCCGGCCTCGCAGGCCGGCATCACCCGTGCATCAACCTGGCCCATCTGCAGGCACTCGCCTGGGCGGACCAGCGCACGGATTGATCTCCCGGGCAACGGCCCCGGTCTAGAATGCCCCGGAACCTCTCCCGCAACCCCTGACCAGCGACACCCATGTCGAGCACCCACGAACAAGACATCCCGGCAGCCGCAGTCACCGCATCCGATGGCACAGAGAACGAAAATCTGGCCATCATCGCGCGCCAGGCCATCGTGGATGCCAACCGTGCGGTCTATGGCTACGAGCTGTTCGACCGCACCACGGCATCGAACTCCCACACCGCCGCCAGCGATGCCGCACTGCTGTTCAACGCCCTGTCGCATGCCGGCACCGAAGCCCTGGTCGGCAAGAAAACGGTGTTCATCAACTGCACGCACGAAAGCCTGGCAGGCGGTCATCTGGAGCTCATCCACCCCGACAAGGTGGTGCTGGAGGTTCCCCCGCTTGCCGATAGCGCCACGGCCGAGGACATCGAAGCCCGGGTTGCCACGCTGGACGCCCTGCGCACCCGCGGTTTCCGGCTGGCCTTCGACCAGAACGTGCTCAAGCCCAGCTACGTCTCGTGGTTGCCGCTGGCAGGCTTCATCAAGCTGGACATGCAGGCCTTCCAACCCGAACTGGCGGGCCCGCTGGTCAAATTTGCCAGTATCCACAGCCAGGCCACGCTGGTGGCGGAGAAAGTGGAAACCTCCGAGCAGTATCAGCTGATGGCGGACCTGGGGGTCCAGCTGTTCCAGGGCTACTGGTTCGCCAAGCCCTCGCTGGTCAAGGCCACCACCATCCGCCCCTCCCGGGCGACCATCATCCAGTTGATCAACCTGGTGCACAAACAGGCCAGCACCGCTGAAATTGAAGACCTGCTCAAGAAAGACCCCACGCTATCTTTCAACCTGCTGCGCTTCATCAACTCCTCGGGTTTTGGCCTGTCGTGCGAGGTCACCTCGTTCCGCCATGCGGTCATGATCCTGGGGCTCAAAAAACTGTTCCGCTGGGCCGCCTTGCTCATGACCACCTCGCGCGCGGGTGGCGCGCCGCCAGCCATAGGCACCACGGCGGTAGTGCGGGGCCGGCTCATGGAACTGCTGGCGGCCGAACTGCTGACCCCCGAAGAATGCGACAACGCCTTTGTCGTGGGCGTTTTCTCGCTGCTCGATGTGATGCTGGGCGTGCCGCTCGAAAAAGCCCTCGCCTCGGTGGCATTGCCAGAGCCCGTGACGGATGCGCTGCTGCATGGCACGGGCGTGTTTGCGCCGTTTCTTGAACTCACGCAGGCCTGCGAAAGCGGCGACGAAGTGGCATTCGCCAAGGCAGCAGAGGCCCTGCACCTGTCCAACCGCCAAGTCAACTGGGCCCACCTGCAGGCCCTGACCTGGGCCGAGAGCCTGGGCGAAGAGTAATCCGGCGGCAGCGCCGCCCGGACGGAACCGCAGCGGCTTGAGCCCCGGGCTCAGTTGCCCTGGATACCTGCACTGCGGATGATGCGGGCGTTGTTCTCGGATTCCAGCGCGATCTGGCGGGCAAACTCGGCCGCCGTTCCACCCGTCGGCACGTTGTCGGTGGCATCGAGCTTGTTGCGGATGTCGGGCTGCGCCAGCGCCTTGTTCAGCTCGGCATTGAGCCGGGCCAGCACGGCGGCAGGGGTTTGCGCCGGCGCATAGATGCCGAACAGCGACGACATGTTCGCGGCCGGCAGCCCCAGCTCCGCCAGCGTGGGCACATCGGGCAGGCTGTCGAGCCGTGCGGGCGCGCCCACCGCCAGGGCCTTGAGCTTGCCCGACTTCACATGCTGCAGCACGGCCGGGCCGGCATTGGTGGAAAGCACCTCGAACTGCCCGCCGAGCGCATCGTTCATCTGCTGGCCACCCCCTTTGTAAGGCACGTGGGTGATCTGCACCTGGGCGCTGGCCATGATCTGCTCCAGCATGATGTGGCCCAGCGAGGCCGGGCCCGAGGTGGTCCAGCGAATCTCGCCAGGTTTGGCGCGCGCGGTGGCCAGCAGATCGCGGAAGTCGCGCGCCTTGCTGGCGGGCGTGCCCAGCAGCAGCACCGGCGAATACATCACGCGGACCACGGGGGCGATGTCCTTTTTCGGATCAAAGGGCGACTTGCCCAGGTGCGGGTTGAGCGCCAGCGGACTGATGGAGGCAAAGCCCAGGGTGTAGCCGTCAGGGGCGGCCTTGGCCACCGCATCCACGCCAATGCTGCCGCTGGCGCCGGCCTTGTTTTCAATCACCACCGGGGTGCCCAGCTGCACTGCCAGCTTGTCTGCCAGTGCGCGCGCCACCGTGTCGCTCACCCCTCCCGCGGGGTAGGCCACCACGATGCGGATGGGTTTGGCAGGCCAGGCTGCCGCTTGCGACTGGGCGTGGCCCAGGGGCGCCAGGGCGCTCAGGCACAGAGAGGCCAGCAGGCGGCGACGGCTTTGGAATGGCATTGCGGGGCTTTCAAAAATCGGGAAAAGAGCGATTTTCGCGCAGATCACGGGGCTGCGCCCGCGCACTTTTCACCCCCGTGGATGGTGGCGTTCGTGCAGCGCCTTCAGGCGCTCGCGCGCCACATGGGTGTAGATGGTGGTGGTGGAGATATCGACATGGCCGAGCAGCAGCTGCACCACCCGCAGGTCTGCGCCATGGTTGAGCAGATGGGTGGCAAAGGCATGGCGCAGCGTATGCGGCGACAGCGGCACCGTGATGCCCGCCACCGCGGCCCATTTCTTGACGATCATCCAGAAACTCACGCGCGTCATGCCGGCGCCGCGCTGGGTGACAAACAGGTCCTCGGTCTGCTGGCCGCCCAGGATCACGCCACGCGATTCCTGCAGGTAGCGCTCGATCCATAGCCGGGCCTCCTCGCCAAACGGCACCAGACGTTCCTTGCTGCCCTTGCCCATCACCCGCAGCACGCCTTCATTCAGGCCGAGTTGAAAGGTCTTGAGCGTGACCAGCTCGGTCACGCGCAGGCCGCTGGCGTACATCAGCTCCAGCATGGTGCGGTCGCGCAGGCCCAGCGGGGTGCCCACGTCGGGGGCGTTCAGCAGGGCCTCGACCTGCGCCTGCGACAGGGTTTTGGGCACGCGCAGCGGCTGGCGCGCCGCCTCCAGCCGCACCGTGGGATCGGCGCGGATGCGCCGCTCGCGCAGCGCCCAGTGGAAATAACGCCGCAGCACCGTCAGGCGCCGGTTGGCCGACGTGGCCCGCGTCTGGGCATGGCGCTCGGCAAAATAGGCCTGCAGGTGGTGCTCGGCCGTGCCATCCAGCGCCAGCGCGGGCTGCTGCTGCGCCAGCCAGGTGGCATACAGCGTGAGGTCACGTCGGTAGGCCGCCAGCGTATTGCGCGCCAGGCCATCCTCCAGCCACAGGGCATCCACAAAGGTATCGATGGCGGTCAGGCTGGCGGCAAGCATGTAAGAACCTGTTCAAAAAACCATAGCACGTAAAAAAGCCGCCCGGGGGTGCGGGCGGCTACAGGGGGCAAGGTGGGGGATTATTCCAGCGTGAGTTTCTGCTTGGCCACCACGTCCTTGTAGACCGCGTACTCGGCCTTGATCTGCGCGCTGAACTGCTCCGGCGTGTTGCCCACGATGAGCGAGCCCGTGTCTTCGATGCGTTTCTTCACGGCCGGATCTTCCAGCGCCTTGCGCACGGCGGCATTGACCTTGTCGACGATATCCTTGGGCAGCCCCTTGGGGCCCACGATGCCGTAGTAGGCCATGCGGTTCACCGGCTCCAGGCCCAGCTCCTTGAAGGTGGGCACATTGGGCAAGGCCGCCACGCGCTGGGGTGCGGCCACCACGATGGGCACCAGGCGGTTCTCCTTGATGAAAGGCAGCGCCGAAGGCAGGTTGTCAAAGATCATGGGCACCTGGCCGGCCACGGTGTCGTTCAGTGCGGGGCCTGCACCGCGGTAGGGGATGTGGGTCACGAAGGTGCCCGAGAGGTTCTTGTACAGCTCCATCTGCAGGTGGCCGATGCCGCCCGTGCCCGACGAGGCATACGAGTATTTTCCAGGCGACTTCTTGACCTCGGCCACGAACGACTTGTAGTCCTTGGCTGCGAAGCTGGGGTGCACCGCAATGATGTTGGGCGTGGCCGCGATGTTGATGATGGGCGTGAAATCGGTCAGCGGGTTGTACGGCGTCTTGGGGTTGATGGCCGGGTTGGCCGCCGTGGTGGACACCGTGGCCACGCCGAGCGTGTAGCCATCGGGTGCCGACTTGGCCGTCTCGTTGGCGCCCACGATGCCGCCGCCGCCCGACTTGTTTTCCACGATCACGCTCTGGCCCAGCGCACGGCCCAGCGGGTCGGCAATGACGCGGGCGATGATGTCGGTGGTGCCACCGGGTGCAAAGGGCACCTGCAGCTTGATGATCTTGGTGGGATAGCCCTGGGCCGCGGCGGTGCCAGCAGCGGCCGCGAGGGTGAGAGCGAGCCATTGACGACGATGCATTCAGTTCTCCTTTGTGAGGGTGACAGACCGGCCAATGGTATGCGCAATACGTGTACGCCTCGCCCATGGATTCCCCATAGGGGCTAACCCGCAGCCAACGGCCCCATCAGGTATTCTCGGCGCCGTGAATTACGCCCAGCTCCTTCTCCCCGACTTCACCCTCATCCTCTTTGGCTACCTGGTCTGCCGCTACACCGCCCTGAACCGTTCGGTCTGGCAGCCGGTGGAGAGCCTGGTGTACTACCTGCTGTTTCCCGTGCTGCTGTTCCAGTCCATCGTGAAAAGCCCGGTGGACGTTCGGGCCGCCTCCGGCCTGATCGGCGCGGGGGTGCTGTCGGGCCTGGCCGGCATTGCACTGGCCTACAGCCTGCCGCACTGGCCCTGGCTCGGCAAGCGGCTGGACGCCCGTGACCATGCGGCCAGCGCCCAGGTGGCGTTCCGCTTCAATTCCTTCATCGGCCTGGCGCTGGCCGAGCGGCTGGCCGGGGCGCAAGGCCTGCTGATGATTGCCGTGCTGATCGGTGTCTGCGTGCCCCTGTTCAACGTGGCGGCCGTGTGGCCCATGGCACGCCACGGCCAGCACGGCTTTGCACGCGAGCTGCTGCGCAACCCGCTCATCGTCGCCACCGCATCGGGACTGGTGGCCAACCTGCTGGGCTTTCGCATCCCCGTGTGGCTGGAACCCACCGTGAGCCGCATCAGCGCTGCCTCGCTGGCGTTGGGGCTGATGGCAGCAGGCGCGGGCATGCAGTTCGGCCTGCTCACGCGCAGCAAGATGCTGAGCACCGCCGTGCTGTCCATCCGCCACCTGGCGCAGCCGCTCATTGCCTTCGGCATGGCGCGCCTGTTCGAGCTCAACCCGGTGCAGACCACCGTGCTGCTGGCTTTTTCCGCCCTGCCCACCGCGTCCACCTGCTACGTGCTGGCGGCGCGCATGGGCTACAACGGGCCCTATGTGGCAGGTCTGGTGACGCTTTCGACCCTGCTGGGCATGGTCAGCCTGCCCTTTGCGCTGGGGTTTTTGCGATGAATGTCCAGGCATGCACACCCGACTCACGCCGCCCCAGCCCCCGCACGCCGGCACGCTGCCAACCACGGTGCTACTGGCCAAGGAATGAAATTCCCGTTTTGATAGCTGCCAGCGCTGACCCGACCAGCGCCAGCGGCACTTGTCATTCAAGCCCCAGCGCCCAGGCCACATGCTCGCGCACCAGTGCGCTGGCGTCCTCGGCCCGCGACTGCAGCGCCGCACGCAAGGCCTCGTCGCCCGTGGCGTGCAGCGCGTTGCCCAGCGCCACGGCCACGTTGCGCAGCCAGCGCTCATGGCCGATGCGGCGGATGGGGCCGCCCTCGGTCATGCGCAAAAAGGTGGCCTCGTCCCAGGCAAACAGGTGCACCAGCTGCTGGCCGGCCAGCCCCTTGCGCTCGTCAAAATCCGGCAGGCGGCTGACCTGGGCGAACTTGTTCCAGGGGCAGATCAGCTGGCAGTCGTCGCAACCATAGATGCGGTTGCCCATCAGCGGGCGCAGCTCCACAGGGATCGGCCCCGCGTGCTCGATGGTGAGGTACGAGATGCAGCGCCGCGCATCCAGCCGGTGCGGCGCAATGATGGCCTGCGTGGGGCACACATCGATACAGGCGCTGCAGCTACCGCAGTGCGCGCTGACAGGCTCGCTCGGCGGCAGGGCCATGTCCACGTAGATCTCGCCCAGAAAAAACATCGAACCCGCCTCGCGGTTGAGCACCAGCGTGTGCTTGCCGCGCCAGCCCTGGCCGCTGCGCGAGGCCAGTTCGGCCTCCAGCACCGGCGCCGAATCGGTGAACACGCGGTGGCCGAAAGGGCCTATGGCCTCGGCAATGCGGTCGCTGAGCTTTTGCAGGCGCGCGCGCAGCACCTTGTGGTAGTCGCGCCCCCGGGCATACACCGACACAATGCCCTCCTCGGGGCGTGAAAGGCGTGCCAGCTCGATGGCCTGCCAGCCCTCGGGCGCCTGCACTGGCGTAACGCGCGGCAGGTAGTCCATGCGCGCGGTGATCACGCTCACGGTGCCCGGCACCAGTTCGGCCGGGCGGGCGCGCTTGAGGCCGTGCGCCGCCATGTAATGCATGTCGCCATGGAACCCTTGCGCCAGCCATTGCATCAACCCGGGCTCGGACGCGGACAAATCCACCCCCGCCACGCCAATTTGGGAAAATCCCAGTTCGCGGGCCCAATCCCGCAATTGAGGAACGAGTTGACTGTTGCACCACATATCGGCCGGATTGTAGAAACTGCCACCGCCGAGGCTCCCGCCAACACCCCGCGCGTGCTGACCTGGCACAGCGAGGACGACACGGCAGCCTTTGCCCGCGCCCTGGCAGCACAGCCCCTGCTGGCCAATGCCTTCCTCACGCTGCATGGCGACCTGGGCGCCGGCAAGACCACCCTGGTGCGCCACCTGCTGCGCGCCCTGGGCGTGCAGGGGCGCATCAAGAGCCCCACCTACGCCGTGGTCGAGCCGCACGAAGCCCCGGGCCTGGCGATCTGGCACTTTGACTTCTACCGCTTTGACGACCCGCGCGAATGGGAAGATGCGGGTTTCCGGGATATTTTTGCCAGCCCGGGCCTCAAGCTGGCAGAATGGCCAGAGAAGGCTGCAGCACTTACCCCGCCTGCGGACCTTGCTATACACATTGAAGCAATTGATGACACCGAAAGGCAAGTCACGCTGCATGCCCCCACCCCCCTGGGCCGCAGCCTGCTGCAAGGAATGACCGCATGACCCCTGCCACCGGCCAGCCACGGCCTGCAAAGCCTTCCGTCCCATCGCGCCGCACCGTGCTGCAGGCCGGCAGCCTGGTGCTGCTGCTGGGCACGCAGCAGATAGCGCGGGGCGCCACGATCGTGGCGGTGCGCGTGTGGCCCGCGCCCGAGTATTCGCGCGTCACCATCGAATCCGATGGGCAACTGACCACCAAGCAGTTGTTCGTCACCACCCCACCCCGCCTGGCAGTGGACATCGAAGGCATCGACCTCAGCCCCGAGTTGCGCGAACTGGTGGCCAAGGTCAAGGCCGACGACCCCAACATTGCCGGCATCCGCGTGGGCCAGAACACACCAGGGGTGGTGCGCCTGGTGATCGACCTCAAGCAAGCCGCCATGCCCCAGGTCTTCACGCTGACGCCCGTGGCCGCCTACGGCCACCGGCTGGTGCTGGACCTGTACCCTGCACAGCCCGTGGACCCGCTGGAAGCCCTGATTGCCGAGCGCCTGCGGGATACACCTGCTGCCCCGGCTGTGGCCACAGCGCCCGCCGGCACCCGGGCAGGCGGGGCGCCACACGCCACCGCCACCGCCGCAGCCTCGCCCTCTGCCGAGACAGACCCCCTGGGCGAGCTGATGACCCAGCGCGCCACGCGTGCGCTGCCACCCGAAGCGCCCCCGGCCGTGGTCACCGCCACGGCCCCCGTCCCGGCACAGCCCACCACACCGCCGACACGCAGCACTGGCAGCTCCCGGGCCAGTACCCAGCAGACCGACCGCATCATCATCGTGGCGCTGGACCCCGGCCATGGCGGCGAAGACCCCGGCGCCATCGGTCCGGCCGGCACCCGCGAGAAAGACGTGGTGCTGCGCGTGGCCCACTTGCTGCGCGACCGCATCAACGCCACCACCGTGGGCGGCAACCCCATGCGCGCCTACCTTACGCGCGATGGCGACTACTTCGTGCCGCTGGGCACCCGTGTCGAGAAAGCGCGGCGCGTGCAGGCCGACCTGTTTGTCAGCATCCACGCCGACGCCTTCACCACGCCCGCAGCGCGCGGTGCCAGCGTGTTTGCACTGAGCCAGGGCGGCGCCTCCAGCACCGCTGCGCGCTGGCTGGCGAACAAGGAAAACCAGGCCGACCTGGTGGGTGGCCTGAACGTGCAGTCGAAAGACCGGCATGTGCAGCGCGCCCTGCTCGACATGAGCACCACGGCGCAGATCAACGACAGCCTCAAGCTCGGCACGGTGCTGCTGGGCGAGATCGGCAATGTGGGCAAGCTGCACAAGCCCCGGGTAGAGCAGGCGGGCTTTGCCGTGCTCAAGGCCCCCGACATTCCGAGCGTGCTGGTCGAGACCGCCTTCATCAGCAACCCCGAGGAAGAAGCGCGCCTGCGCAGCACCGCCTACCAGGTGCAACTGGCGGATGCGCTGATGCGCGGCATCACGCGCTATTTCGCCAAGAACCCGCCGCTGGCGCGCAGCCGGTCAGTGTAGGGATGATCCGTTGACACGGCTGCACAGGGAGACCCCCATGGCACTCACCCACACCCCTTCTGGCCAGGTCGTCAGTGTGCTTCCACTGGGCGATGGCCTTGCACAGGCCACCTCCAGCGCCATCCTCAAGGCGGGCCAGCTGGAAGTCATGCGCGTGGTGCTGCGCGCCGGCAAGAGCATGCGCGAGCACCACACCCCCGGTGAAGTGACCGTGCAGTGCATTGAAGGCGCCGTGGAGTTCAAGGCCGGCAGCACCACGCACATGCTGCGTGCGGGCGATCTGGTGCACCTGCAGCCGCGGGCCCTGCACGCCCTGACGGCCGTGGAGGACGCCTCGCTGCTGGTCACCATCTGCCTGGCCCCGGGCTGACGAACCAGCGCGCCCCAATGGGCACACTGGGCTCCGGGCCGCGCTCACCGTCCCCTTGTCCTACACCGGCTGGCCGGTGCTTCCTACAGCGCCAGATTCGATGGCGCGCGATAGTGGGCTTGTGCCCCGTGGCGGCTCTGACTGCGATGTCAGCCCCCCGGTTGTGCCACACATCAACAAAGCCAAAGGATCCCTCAATGAACGTCCGTCTTACCGTTATCGCTTCTGTCGTTTGCGCTGCCACCCTCGCCCTGGGCGGCTGCGCCTCCAATCCTTCCAGTGCCCAGATCGGCACCGGCGTCGGCGCCGTCGTGGGCGGGGTTGCCGGCAATGCCGTGCTTGGCGGAACGCTGGGCACCGTGGGCGGTGCCGCAGCCGGCGCCCTCATCGGCAATGAAATCGGCAAAGACCGCGATCAAAGCCAGCCCCGCCGTTAATCCATCGGCCTGACAAGAAAAAGTGCCTGGCGCGGAATGATTCCGCGCCAGGCACTTTTTTTTGTCTGTCAGGCCGCGTTGGGTTTGCGGCCGGCGCGCCAGGCGCCAAAGATCGCGATCAGCCCGGGAACAAGAATCAGGGCCCAGATGATCTTGTCCAGGTTTTCCTTCACCCAGGCAAAGTTGCCAAAGAAATACCCGGCAGAGCAGATCCCCAGCACCCACAGCAGGGCTCCGCCCACGTTGAAGGCCGTGAACTTGCCGCGCCCCATCTGCGCCACGCCGGCCACGAACGGGGCAAAGGTGCGAATGAACGGCATGAAGCGCGCAATCACGATGGTGATGCCGCCATAGCGCTCGTAAAAATCATGGGCCTGGTTGAACGCCCGACGGTTGAACCAGCGCGAGTCTTCCCACTGGAACACCTTGGGGCCGAAATACCGGCCAATCGAGTAGTTGCACTGGTCGCCCAGGATCGCCGCCGCAATCAGCACGGCGCAGGCCAGCGGAAAACTCATCATCCCCGCCCCGCACAGCGCGCCCACGATGAACAACAGCGAGTCGCCTGGCAAAAAGGGCATGACCACCAGCCCGGTTTCCACAAACACGATCAGAAACAGCAGGGCATACACCCAGGCCCCATAACTGGCGACAAAGGCTTCGAGGTATTTGTCGACATGCAGGATGAAGTCGATCAGAAAAGACACAAATTCCATGGGGGTTCCGGCAAAACGAGGCAGCGCGCATTATCCCCACCGCCCGGCGCCGCCCGCCCGATGCCCCTGCAAGGCCCCGCCCTAAAATCGCCCGGTGAACGACACCTTGCCCTCCCCAAAGCCCCGCCGCCCCATCCGCGACCTGCCCGACGAGCTCATCAGCCAGATCGCCGCTGGCGAGGTGGTGGAGCGCCCGGCCTCCGTGGTGCGTGAACTGGTGGACAACGCGCTCGACTCGGGCGCCACGCAAATCACCGTGCGCCTGCTAGCGGGCGGCGTGCGGCTGATCGCCGTCGAAGACGACGGCTGCGGCATTCCCCAGGATGAGCTGCCCATCGCCCTGCGCCGCCACGCCACCAGCAAGATCACCAGCCTGAGCGATCTGGAAACCGTGGCCACCATGGGTTTTCGGGGCGAAGCGCTGGCGGCCATCGGCTCGGTGTCGGAAATGGCGCTGCTATCGCGCCCCGCGCACCAGCCGGGCGCCTTTTTGCTCGATGCCCGCAGCGGCGAGCTGCGCCCGGTGGCACGCGGCACCGGCACCACGGTGGAGGTGAAAGAGCTGTTTTTCTCCACCCCCGCGCGCCGCAAGTTCTTGAAGACCGACGCCACCGAGCTGGCCCACTGCATCGAATCGGTGCGCCGCCACGCGCTGGCGCGGCCCGATGTGGGCTTTGCCATCTGGCACGAGGGCAAGCTGGTGGAGCAGTGGCGCGCCACCTTCGTGCCCGGCGACGCCCACCTGCAGGACGCCCTGGCGCGCCGCCTGGCCGACGTGCTGGGCGAAGACTTCGTGGCGCAGTCGGTGGCCGTGCAGCACCGCGCCGGCCCCGTCACCGTCACGGGCCGCGCAGGCCTGCCCGACGCCGCCCGCTCGCGCGCCGACCAGCAATACTGCTATGTCAACGGCCGCTTCGTGCGCGACAAGGTGCTCACGCACGCGGCGCGCAGCGCCTACGAAGACGTGCTGCATGGCCACAAGCAGCCGGTGTATGCGCTGTATGTGGAGATCGACCCGGCCCGTGTGGACGTGAACGTGCACCCCACCAAGATCGAGGTGCGCTTTCGTGACAGCCGCGAGGTGCACCAGGCCGTGCGCCACGCGGTCGAAAACGCGCTGGCCGCCCCGCGCGCCGCAGCGCTCGCCGCCGGGACCGCTGCCGCCCCCGAAACAGATACCGCCCCCGGTGGCGCCGACGATTTCAAGCCAAAACAGCCGCTAGCGCATATTTGGCAAGCGCAAGCAGCTATCAAATTTGAAGAACGGGGCCACCATGTGGCTGACCTGCAGGCCCTATGGGGGCCCAGGAAAGAAACGGTTCCTGCTGGCAATGCAGGCGTTGCCTTCATCAACCCGGGCCCGGTGGCGCCAGGCACGGGCCCGGGCGCGGCGAGCGGCACAGCGCAGCCCGCCTATCGCGCACCGACAACGGCGGATGCGGCTGGGTCTGCGGGCCGCGATAGCGACGAAGCCACCTGGCCGCTGGGCCGCGCGGTGGCCCAGCTCCACGGCGTGTACATCCTGGCCGAGAACGCAAAGGGCCTGGTGGTGGTGGACATGCACGCCGCCCACGAACGCATCGTCTATGAGCGCCTGAAGGCCCAGGTGGACAGCGGCGCCCGCATAGCCAGCCAGCCGCTGCTGATTCCTGCCACCTTTGCCGCCACGCCCGAAGAAGTAGCTACCGCCGAAGCGTCGGCCGAGGTGCTGGCCACGCTGGGCCTGGAGGTGGTGCCCTTCTCGCCCAAGACCTTGGCCGTGCGCGCCGTGCCCACCACCCTGGCCACAGCGTCAGGGTTTGGCGACCCGGTGGAGCTGGCCCGCAGCGTGCTGGCCGAGCTCGCCGCCCATGACGCCAGCACCGTGGTGCAGCGCGCGCGCAATGACATCCTGGGCACCATGGCTTGCCACGGCGCCGTGCGGGCCAACCGCAAGCTCACCATCGACGAGATGAACGCGCTGCTGCGGCAGATGGAAACCACCGACCGGTCGGACCAGTGCAACCATGGCCGCCCCACCTGGCGGCAGCTGTCGATGCGCGAGCTGGACGCCCTGTTTTTGCGGGGCCGGTAAGCACGGCGGCTTCAGCCTGCCTTCAGGTCGCTGCGGCACCATGCGGGGCGCTAGCCCCGCTCTGCGGTGGCTGGTCCGATCACGACCTCGGGAGACCCCTTTGCGCATACTGCTGATTGAAGACGATGCCCCGCTGGCAGGGGCGCTGATGGCCTTCCTGAACGCCCGCGGCTTCGTGTGCGAATGCGCTGGCAGCCTGGCCAGTGCTCGTGCCCTGCTGCCCGCGGCGCACTGGGCGGCCGTGCTGCTCGACTGGCAACTGCCAGACGGCGAAGGTCTGGCGCTGCTGCCCCAGCTGCGCCGCGCCCTGCCGGACAGCGCGGTGATCATGCTCACCGCACGCGACCAGATCACCGACCGCATCCGCGGCCTCGATGCCGGCGCCGACGACTACCTCGTCAAGCCCTATGACCCCGACGAGCTGCTGGCGCGGCTGCGTGCCGTGGAACGCCGCCGCAGCGGAGCGGGCAGCGCGGTGCTGCAGCTGCAGGGTTTGTCGATCGACCTTGCACGCATGGTGGTCCTGCTCGACGGACACCCGGTGGAGTTGACGGCCAAGGAATGGGCCCTGCTGCGCGTGATGGCCCTGCGGCCCGACCGGATCCACACCCGCGAGAGCCTGCAGGATGCGCTGTACGGCCTGGATGCCGATGCCAGCAGCAACACGCTGGAGGTCTTCATCAGCAACCTGCGCCGCAAGATCGGCCGCGACCGCATCCAGACGCTGCGCGGGCTGGGCTACAAACTCAACACCAGCGCATGACCATGGCCCGCGCCCGGCATAGCCTTTCCCGCGCCCTGACCCGGGCCCTGCTGCCCTGGATCGCCATGCTCTGGGTGGCCACCAGTGCCGCCGTGGGCTGGTACATGCAGCACGAACTCACCGAACAGCTCGATGCGGGCCTGGTCGAGAGCGCCGAGCGCCTGCTGGACCTGGCGGCGCACGACGCGCGCAACCACCAAAACCCCTCAGAGCGCGATGGCACGCTGTATCGGCTGGAAGTTCCCCACAGCAACCTGAGCGGGGCCCACCACGATGTGCTGTTGTACCAGGTGGTCAATGACCGCAACGAGCTGCTGCTGCGTTCGGCAGACGCCCCGCTCACCCCACTGCCGGTGCCCTTGAACACGGGCTTTTTCGATACGCCCAAACTTCGCACTTACACGCTGGCACATCCATCGCTTCCTATGTTCATCCATGTAGGCGACCCGTTGGCACACCGTAGCGCCGCACGCACCCAGGTCCTGCTCGGGCTGCTGGTGCCGCTGCTGGTCATCCTGCCCCTGCTGGGGCTGCTGATCCGCGCCGTCACGCAGCGCGCGCTGGCGCCCGCAGGCACGCTGGCGGCCGAGTTGCAGCTGCGCGACGGCAACCACCTGGCCGCCTTGCCCGGCCAGGGCCTGCCCGACGAGCTGCAGACCATTGTGGACAGCGCCAACCACCTGCTCGCCCGCCTGTCCGACGCGCTCGATACCGAGCGCGCCCTGGCCGCCAATGCCGCTCACGAATTGCGCACCCCGCTTGCCGCCGTGCGCCTGAACCTGCAGACCGCCCTGGGGCATGTGCCCACCGGCATGGCTTATTCCGACATCCAGGGCGCGTTGCAGTCACTGGATCGCCTCAGCCGTCGCTGCGAGAAGCTGCTGCAGCTCTCGCGCGCCGGATCGGGCGCGGCGCTGGCGCAGGGCCGCGTCAACCTCGGACAGGTCGCTGCAGCCGTGGCGCAGGAGTTCTGGTCGGATGGCACCTTGCTGCAGCGCCTGCAACTGGTGCTGCCCGAAGACGATGACGTGTGGGTGCGCGGCGACTTCGACGCCCTCGCCATTGCCCTGCGCAATCTGGTGGAAAACGCGGTGCGCTACGCCCCCCATGGCCCCATCGTGCTGGAGGTGGCGCTACCGGCCACCTGCAGCGTGCGCGACAGCGGGCCAGGCCTCACCACAGAGCAGCTCGGGCTGTTGCAGCAGCGCCATTACCGCGAAGGGCACACTGCCAGCGCGCTGTACACGCCTGGTTATGGCCTGGGGCTGTCCATCGTGACCACCATCGTGGCGCGCCAGGGCGGCACCTGCACACTGCACTCGCCCCCACCCGGTCATGGCACGGGACTGCAAGTGGATTTGCACCTGCGCGCCGACCGCTGACCGCCGGGAACGCCCTTCTCCATTCCGAAGGTGGACAGACGGCCAGGCGGCTGACGGCAGGAGTTCATGCTCCCTTCAGGTAGGCACGGTATCGTTCATCCGAACTCGCTGCCCCAGCGACGAAAGGTTGACATCCCATGCCCCTGCACTCCCGCGCACACGCGCCCACACGCCCCATTTTTCGCAACCCACTCAGCGCAGCCATTTTGTGCTTTTGCGCCTCTCTGAGCGTGGCGGCAGGCCCTGCGGCCAGCCCCTCGGCACCTGCCAGCCACCCGGCGATCGCCTGGACCGCCGCACAGGCTCAAGCGGCTGGCGTGGCCACGCAGGTGGTGGGCAGCAGTGGCGCGGGTGCCGCTGCCGGCCTGGTGCTGCAAGGCACCGTGGAACTGCCCCCGCAGGCCACAGAGCTGCTCAGCACCCCCGTGGCCGGCGTGGTGCAGCAGGTGCTGGTGGGCGCTGGCCAGAAGGTCAGGGCCGGCGAAGCCGTGGCCCGCCTGTTGAGCCCCGAGCTGGTGGCATGGCAGCGCGATCTGCTCCAGGCCCAGGCCCAGGCGCGGCTGGCGGCCAGCAAGCTCGAACGCGACGAAAAACTGCACGCTGAGGGCATCATTGCCGGGTTGCGTGTACAGGAAAGCCGCACCCAGAACGAACTGGCCCAACTGGCTCTGCGCGAGCGCCGTCAGGCCCTGCAAATGGCTGGCGCCAGCACCACCAGCACCACGCTGCAGCCGGGCCTGACCCTGCGTGCCAGTGCGGCGGGCACGGTGCTGGAAGTCACCGCCACCCCCGGCCAGCGCCTGGATGCCGGGATGCCCGTGGCCAAGGTGGCGCGCGGCGGCCAATGGTCCATTGCCCTGCAGGCCACACCCGATCAGGCCCACAACCTGCGCACGGGCGACCTTCTTGCCGTGCAGGGCTGCAAGGCACCCGCACGCCTGGCCGCCATCGTGCCGCAGGTGAGCGCGGGCAACCAGGCCGTGCAGATGCGGGCCGACTTCACCGCGGCCGAAGACTGCCTGCGCGCCAATCAGTTCGTGCAGGTCACCGTGGCCGGGCGCACCGACACCCAGGCGGCAGGCAACCTCAGCCTGCCGGCCCAAGCCGTGGTACGCCACGAGGGGAAGGCCTATGTGTTCGTGCAAACCCCCCAGGGGTTTGTGCCCACGGCGGTGGTGCTGGGCACCGAGGGGGCGGGCCAGACGCTGGTGCGCTCGGGCGTGAAAGCGGGTGACGTGGTCGCCGTGCAAGGCCTGGCCGCGCTCAAGGGAGCGTGGCAGGGCATCGGCGGCGGAGCCCAATGATGCTGTCACGCCTGATTGCCTTTTCACTCTCGCAACGCCTGCTGATGGGCATCCTGTCGCTGGCGCTGCTGGCCGCCGGTGTCATGGCCTTGCGCAACCTGCCAATCGACGCGTTTCCCGACGTATCGACCACCCAGGTCAAGATCATCCTCAAGGCCCCCGGCATGACTCCCGCCGAGGTCGAGGCACGCATCGTGGCCCCCATCGAGCAAGAACTGCTGGGCATACCCAGCCAGGTCATGCTGCGCTCGCAAAGCAAGTACGCCATTGCCGACATCACGCTCGACTTTGCCGATGGCACCGACATCTACTGGGCCCGCCAGCAGGTCAGCGAACGCCTGTCGGGCGTCATGGGCGACCTGCCGCCCGGCCTGTCGGGTGGGCTGGCGCCCATCACCACGCCGCTGGGCGAGATGTTCATGTTCAAGGTCGATGGCGATGCCAGCCTGGCGGAGCGGCGCAAGCTGCTGGACACCGTCATCCGCCCCCGCCTGCGCGGCATTCCTGGCGTAGCCGACGTGAACACGCTGGGCGGCGAGGTTCAGACCTTTGAGGTGGTGCCCGATGTGGCGGCGCTGGCCGCCCGCCGGGTGTCGCTGCAGCAGCTGCAGGATGCCCTGGCCGCCAACAACCGCAACGATGGCGCCGGTCGCCTGTCGAGCGGCGAAGAATCACTGCTGGTGCGCAGCGACGGCAGCATCCGCAGCCTGGACGATGTGCGCACCATTGCGGTGATCCAGCGCAACGGCGAAGCGGTGCGCGTGGGTGATGTGGCCACGGTGCAACTGGGCGCGCTGACGCGTTATGGCAGCGTTACCCAGGACGGCAAGGGCGAGGCCGTGGAGGGACTGGTGCTGGGCCTGCGCGGCGCCAACGCGCAAAAACTGGTGCGCGATGTCAAGGCCCAAATCGCCGAACTGGAACCCACCCTGCCCCCGGGCGTAAAGATCGTGCCGTTTTACGACCGGGGCAACCTGGTCGAACGCGCCGTCTCTACGGTCACCAAGGCCCTGGGCGAAGCGATTGTGCTGGTGCTGGTGCTGCTGCTGCTGTTTCTGGGCAACCTGCGCGCGGCGCTGGTGGTGGCCCTGATCCTGCCCTTGTCGGCCCTGGCCACCTTCGTGCTGATGCAGCAATGGGGGCTGTCGGCCAACCTGATGTCGCTCGGCGGCCTGGCCATTGCCATTGGCATGCTGGTGGATGCGGCCGTGGTGGTGGTGGAGAACATCGAGGCGCGGCAGGCCGAAACCGGCATATCGCGCCTACACAACCTTTACCGCGCCACGCAGGAAGTGGCCACGCCGGTGAGTGCGGGCGTGGTGGTGATCATGATCGTGTTTCTGCCGCTGCTGACCCTGCAGGGGCTGGAGGGCAAGCTGTTTGGCCCGGTCGCGCTGACCATCGTGTTTGCGCTGGGCGCCTCGCTGTTGCTGTCGCTCACGGTGATCCCGGTGCTGGCATCGGTGGCCCTGCGAACGGGTCACCATGCCGCACCCTGGCTGGTGCGCAAGCTCGAAGCGGGCTATGCCCCGCTGCTCGATGCCGCGCTGCGCCACTCCCGCGTGGTGGTGGTGGCCTCGGTCCTGGCACTGGCGGGCGCGCTGGCACTGTTTCCGCTGATCGGCAAATCGTTCATGCCGTCGCTGGATGAAGGCGACATCATCATGCAGGTGGAAAAGCTCCCCTCCATTCACCTGGCGCAGTCGGTGGCCACCGATCTGGCACTGCAGCGGCGCATCCTGGAAGCGGTTCCTGAGGTCAAGAACATCGTTGCGCGGGTCGGTTCCGATGAACTCGGCCTCGATCCCATGGGGCTCAACGAAACAGACAGCTTTCTGGTGTTGCAGCCCCGCGAGCAATGGCGCTTCAAGACCAAGGAAGAACTCATCGACGCCATCCGGCAGGCTGGCGAGGCGATTCCGGGCGTGAACCTGAGCTTCACCCAACCCATTGAAATGCGCACCTCGGAGATGCTGTCGGGCGTGCGGGGCGACCTGGCGGTCAAGATCTTTGGCCCCGATACCCAAGAGCTGGCGCGCCTGGCCGGTGAAATCGTCCAGACCCTGCAAGCGCTGCCGGGCAGCGAGGATGTGATCACCGCGCAAAACGGCGGCGTGCAGTACTACCGCATCGACATCGACCGCCAAGCGGCAGGACGCCTGGGCATGACGGTGGACCAGATCCAGAACGACCTGCGCGCCCTGGTCGAAGGACAGAAAGTGGGCGTGGTGATGCAGCAGGCGCGCCGTGTGCCGCTGGTGGTGCGTGGCAGCGAGGACCTGCGCATCTCACCCCAGCAGTTTGCCCAGCTGCGCCTTCCGACGCCCGATGGACAGGCCGTGGCGCTGAGCCAGCTGGCCCGGCTGGAGGTGACCGATGGCCCGGTCAAGATTGAGCGCGAGCAGTCGTCACGCATGTCGGTCGTGCGCGCCAATGTGCGGGGCCGGGATCTGGTGGGTTTCGTGGCCGATGCCCAGGCAGCCGTGGCCCAGAAGGTGCCCCTGCCTGCGGGCTACCGCATCACCTGGGGCGGCCAGTTCGAAAACCAGCAGCGCGCTGCTGCCCGCCTGGGGCTGGTGGTGCCCGTGGCACTGGCCCTGATTGTGGGCGTGCTGTTTGCCACACTGGGCAGCCTGCGCCAGGCCGTGCTGGTGTTTGCCAATATCCCGCTCGCTTTGGTGGGCGGCGTCGTGGCGCTGGTCATTTCGGGTGAATACCTGTCGGTGCCGGCATCGGTGGGCTTCATTGCGCTGATGGGTATCGCCGTGCTCAACGGACTGGTGATGGTGACTTGCTTCAACCAGCTGTCGGCACGCGGCATGCCCATCCAGGAAGTAGTGCGCCAGGGCGCTCTGCGCCGCCTGCGCCCGGTGCTCATGACGGCCAGCATCACGGCCCTAGGGCTGATTCCGCTGCTGCTAGCCACCGGTCCGGGCTCGGAGATCCAGCGCCCGCTGGCGATTGTGGTGATTGGCGGGCTCGTCAGCTCCACACTGCTCACGCTGGTGCTGCTGCCCATTCTGTACCGCCGTTTCTCGGCCCCCCAACCCCAGCTGGCCTCATGAATACGCCTACCCTCACTCCCACCCCGCCATCCCGCAGTACGCCCGATTGCCTGCTCACATTGGCCGTGCCCAAGGCCCTCGAAGAGGAGATCCTCGACGCACTCCTGTCGCTGCCCACACTGGCACCCGGTTTCACGGTCGTGCCCGGGCAAGGCATCGGCCGGCATGTGGAGCTGGCATCGACCATGGAACAGGTGCAGGGCCGTGCCCGCCGCGTGTTGGTGCAAGTGGCCATGGAGCAGGCCCAGGTACAGCCCCTGATCGACACCCTGCGGGCGGCATTGCCCAGCCCCCAGGTCGCCTACTGGGTGGTTCCGTTATTGACTTTTGGAAGATTTGGAGACCTGCCATGACGCGATTGCAACCTCGTTCCCCGCTCGCCATGCTGCGGCGCACCGCTGCGGCGGTGTGCCTGGCCTGGGCCGGCGCCGCAGGGCTGAGCGTGGCGATGGCCCAGACGCCTCCCGCGCTCACCCTGCCGCCCGTGCTGCCACCCGCAGAGACGGTGATGCAGGTGCTATCGCAACTGCCTCAGGTGCGCGTGGCCAGCGCGGGCGTTCCCCTGGCCCAGGCGCGAAACCAGCGCCTGGAAGCGGGGCCCCACGACTGGGTGGCCAAGGCGGGCACCAACCGGCGCACCGAACGCCAGGGCCCCAGTTTTTCCGAAGCCGATGTGGCCCTGGAGACTGGGCTACGCTGGCCCGCCAAGGCCGCCGCAGACCGGCAACTGGGCGCCACCGAAATCCAGTTGGGCGAGCTAGCCCTGGCCGACGCCTGGCACGAGGCCGCGCGCGGCCTGATGGCGGCATGGTTTGATGCTCTGCGCGACATGCGCACCGCCTCCGTACTTCAGGACCAGGCCCGGCTGGTCACCCAGCAAATGGCCAGTACCGAGCGGCGCGTGGCGGCTGGCGAGGCCGCCACACTGGAGCTGCTGGCAGCCCAGGCCGAAGCCGCCCGGATAGACGCCCTGGCTGCACGGGCGCAAGGGCAACTGCAGGTGCGGCTGCAGACACTGGAGCGCCTGTACCCGGGCCTGCCAAAACCCGTGGACATGGCCCCCACCGGCAGCCCAGCCGGGACGACCACCTCGGCCGCCGCAGATTTCACGGCCGCCGAGTGGGCCTCCAAAATTCTGGACGACAACCACGAGCTGGAACTGGCACAGGCCAAAGCGCAACAGGCCCGCCAGCAGGCACAACGCACCGCGCTGGAACGGCATGGCGACCCCACCGTAGGCGTGCGGGCCAGCCGCGAGCGCGGCGGGCAGGAGCGCGTGCTGGGCGTTTACGTGTCGATCCCCCTGGGCAACGCCGGGCGCAGGGCCGATGCACAGGCAGCACTGGCACAGGCCGAAATGGCCGAACAGGAGCTGGCGCAAAAGCGGGTGCGCATAGAAGCCGAAGCTTGGCGCACCGCCAGTGAACTGGAGCAGACCCGCCACACTCGGGTGCAACTGCAACGCGCACAGCGGCAAATCGAGCGCAGCGCCCAGCTGCAGGCACGCGCCTACACGCTGGGCGAGAGCCCGCTGGCGGATCTGCTGCTGGCACGGCGCAATGCACTCGAAGCCCAACTGGCCGCCGATTCGGCAGCGCTGGATGAAATGCAGTCCCATGCCCGGCTGCTGCTGGATTCGCACAGCCTCTGGAGGGCGCCCGGTGCCCACGGACACTGACATCGCCCGCATGCCATCGGCAAGCGGGCGACCATGTCACAACCGCCCCGATGCTGACGGGCACCTGCGGCGAGTCAGGTGGACGTTATTTTTGTGAACAAACCGCAGCAGGCGCTTTATTCATAAGCACTGAATGCTTTTATTTTCATAGCAATCCAGCGGCGCACGGCTGCGCTCAGCCCTGCGGACAATCGGACAACGACCTGATCAACGGTTGCGTGCCGCGACGGCGTGGTCCGCAAAGTCGCTAAATACGCCATCCACGCCCAGCTGGTAGAACAGCTGGTATTCGGCCTTGGGGTCACCCTTGAAATCCGATGCCAGGCGCTTGGCCTCGCTGCGGAAGGTGTAGGCATGCACGAACAGGCCGGCGGCGTGGGCGTTCTTCACCACCTCTGTGGGCGCCATCATCACGCGGTCGCGTTCGTCGATCTTGCCGTCACCATTGAGGTCTTCCGGCTTGCCATCGTGGTTGGCGTCCACCTGCCTGGAAGGGATGAGATGTGGCTTCCATGGGCCTACGCCGTCGGCATAGGTCTTCACTTCCTTCAGCCCCGCGGGGGTGAGCAGGCTGGCAAAGGTGCGTGCATCGCCCGCCACGGCCAAGTCATAAGACCGGTGACGTCTTCGTGGTGATGCCCTACCTGACCAGGATGGTCAGCCGCCTGTCTTCCAGCTTCAGGCCCAGATTGACGTGGTGGGTGGCCGATCACCAACGGCCCGTCGCCGCTGAGCGTGGGGTCATTCGACTCACCGCTGCCGCTGCACGCCACCAGCGCGGCGGCCACTGGCGGCAGCAGAACGGCGGCATTTGCGGCTTGTTGTTGATGCATGTCGTCCAGCCCTCTCGTAGGTTGTTGAAGCGGACCGCTGTGGTACGGCATGGAGACAAACGCCTGACGTACACGCACCAAAATCGACCATCAGAACGCACCAAAAACTGGCAACACACGCAAGCAATGCCCCAACACCGTGCGCTGCCATGCATGAGCGCATGTCTTTTTGACATAATTCGATGCTGCAACGCCGCATTCTTCGTTTTTTTGCACAGAAAGCCCTTTTTCATGAAGTACGACTCCGTAGACAGCTTCCTCGCGCAGGTCGCACAGCGCAACCCTGGCCAACCTGAATTTCTGCAGGCTGTCACCGAAGTCATGGAAAGCCTGTGGCCCTTCATCGAAAAACACCCCCGCTACGCCGAGCACGGCCTGCTGGAGCGGCTGGTGGAACCCGAGCGGGTGGTGATGTTCCGCGTGTCGTGGGTGGACGACCATGGCAGCGTGCAGGTCAACCGCGGCTACCGCATCCAGCACAGCATGGCCATTGGTCCCTACAAGGGCGGCCTGCGTTTTCACCCCTCGGTGAACCTGTCGGTGCTCAAGTTCCTGGGGTTCGAACAGACCTTCAAGAACGCGCTGACCACGCTGCCCATGGGCGGCGGCAAGGGCGGCTCCGATTTCGACCCCAAGGGCAAGAGCCCCGGCGAAGTGATGCGTTTTTGCCAGGCCTTTGTGTCGGAACTGTTCCGCCATGTCGGCGCCGACACCGATGTGCCGGCCGGTGACATTGGCGTGGGAGGCCGCGAGGTGGGCTACATGGCCGGCATGTACAAGAAGCTCAGCAACCGTGCCGACTGCGTGTTCACGGGCAAGGGCCTGTCGTTTGGCGGCTCGCTGATCCGCCCCGAGGCCACCGGCTACGGCACCGTTTACTTTGCGCAAGAGATGCTCAAGACCCGTGGCCAGTCGTTTGACGGCAAAACAGTGTCGGTGTCCGGATCGGGCAACGTGGCGCAGTACGCCGTGGAAAAGGCCATGGCCCTGGGGGCCAAGGTGGTGTCGGTGTCCGACTCGAGCGGCACGGTGTACGACAAGGACGGCTTCACGGCCGAAAAGCTGGCCATCCTGATGGAAGTGAAGAACCACAAATACGGCCGCGTCAACGACTACGCCCAGCTGGTGGGCGCAGAGTTCCAGGCCGGCAAGACGCCATGGCATATCCCCGTGGACGTGGCCCTGCCCTGCGCCACGCAAAACGAGCTCAACGCTGCCGATGCCGCCACCCTGATCAAGAACGGCGTGCTGTGCGTGGCCGAAGGCGCCAACATGCCTTCCACCATCGAAGCCGCCAAGGCGTTTGAAGCCGCTGGCGTGCTGTACGCACCCGGCAAGGCCTCGAATGCCGGTGGCGTGGCCACCTCGGGCCTGGAAATGAGCCAGAACGCGGCCCGCCTGAGCTGGCCCGCCGAAGAAGTGGACGCGCGCCTTCTGCAGATCATGCAGGGCATCCATGCCGCCTGCCTGAAATACGGCCAGCGCGCCGATGGATCGATCAGCTACATCGACGGTGCCAACATCGCCGGTTTTGTGAAGGTGGCCGACGCCATGCTGGCACAGGGCGTGGTGTAAGCCACCCACGCGCATTCGCGCACCCAACCCAAGGGGCTTCGGCCCCTTTTTTATTGCTCGGGGGTGATGGCAGGCTATGCTCCCATTCGATACAAATTGCCACGAATCACGGGACTCACAGTGGAAATATTCAGCTTTCTGAACGCCATGGTCGAAAAGGGCGGTTCCGACCTGTTCTTCAGCGTGGGTGCGCCCGTCAACCTCAAGATTGAGGGCGTCACGCATCCGCTGAAAATGCCTGCGCTGCACCCCGGGCAGGTCAAGCAGCTGGCCTATTCGGTCATGAACGAAAAGCAGATCAGCGAGTTCGAGGCCAGGATGGAGATGAACCTCTCCATCTCGGCCGAAAACCTGGGGCGCTTTCGGGTGAATGTGTTTGTACAGCGTGGCGAGACCGGCATGGTGATTCGCTACATCAAGAACAAGATTCCGCCGCTGGCCGCGCTGGGCCTGCCGCCGATCCTTGAAAAACTCGTGCTGCGCAAGCGCGGGCTGGTGCTGGTAACCGGGGCCACGGGCTCGGGCAAGTCCACCACGCTGGCCTCGATGATCAACTACCGCAATGAAAACGTGACGGGGCACATTCTCACCATCGAGGACCCGCTGGAGTTTCTGCATGCCCACAAGCGTTCGGTGGTGGACCAGCGCGAAGTTGGCATCGACACCCTGTCATACGAAGAGGCTCTCAAGAACGCGCTACGCGAAGCACCCGATGTGATCATGATCGGCGAAATCCGCGACCGCAACACCATGAAACAGGCCATTGCCTATGCGGAAACCGGCCACCTGTGCCTGTCCACGCTGCACGCCAACAACGCCAACCAGGCGATGGAACGGGTCATCAATTTCTTCCCCGAAGACGCCCACCACCAGCTGCTCATCGACCTGAGCCTGAACCTGGCGGGCGTGGTGTCGCAGCGGCTGATTCCGGGCCTGCACGAAAAGCTGGTGCCGGCGGTCGAAGTGATGCTCAACTCGCCCTACATCGCCGATTTGATCGCCAAGGGAGAGTTCTCGGGCATCAAGGAGACCATGGGGCGCAGCACCGAAATCGGCATGTGCACCTTCGACCAGGCGTTGTACGCGCTCTACACGGACGGACGGATTTCGCTGGAGGAGGCGCTGCACAATGCCGATTCGCGCACCGATCTTGCGCTGCGCGTGCGCCTCTCGGCGGGCATCAGCACCGCAGATGCCGGGGATCTTTCCATCGACACATCGTCTCCCATGCAATCGGCATCCCGCCTCTCATGAGTTACCCATCGCGCATGCAGCACTGGCCGTTTCCGCCGTTTTTCCGCGACGGCCGGCCCGCAGACGCGATCACGCAGGCCGAGGCCATTCTTTTCACCACCCATGGTGAAACGCGGCATGGTGTGCTGGAGCGGTTCGAGCCGGATGCGCAACGCGCCACCCTGGCCCTCAACAATGGGCAAGGCACTCTTGATCTGCACTTTTCCACCATCAAGAGCATCCAGCTGATGCCCCCAATTGCGCTGACGGCCGACGAGGAGCTCACTGCAAGCTACCGGACGGCTGGTGGCCACGAGGTCAACACGGCATCGCGCCCCTTCACCGTTCATTTTGCGGATGGAGAGCACTTGCGCGGCGACACCAAGGGCTTTGTGAAGACCCGTCACGGCCTTTTCTTCTTTCTGATCACAGACTCCGGCCATTGCGTACGGATCTTCATCCCCGCCACGGCACTGCAGAGCTACCAGGTAGGCGGTCTGCTGGGCCAGCACCTGATCCGCTCCCAATTGGTCAGTGCGGCCACGGTGCAACAGGCGCTGACCGAACAGGAGCGACGGCGCAACGAAGCACAACCGGGCACAGCGGCGGCAGCAGGCCCCATCCGGGATCCGCAGCAGCTCACCGAACAGGTCGCGAAAATCGGCAGCTTCGTGCCGATGCGGCTGGGCGATCTCCTGATCAACCAGGGCATGGTGAACGACAACCAAATGCGCGAAGCCCTGGGACTAATGAAGCGGAACAAGCGGCACCTGCTGGGCAACATTCTGGTCGAGATGGGAGTGTTGAGCCGAGCCCAGCTGACCGATGCGGTGGCCGAACAGTTCAGCATTCCCCAGGTGGCGCTCGACGGGTTTGTGATCCCGCCTGAGGTTCTGCGCCTGGTGCCCAAGGAATACGCGGTAGAGCACCAGGTGCTCCCCCTCCTGGTGAGTGACAAGAGCCTCGTGGTGGCCGTGGAGAGCCCGGTGGACGCAGACTACCTCGACGAACTGCGCTTTTCGGCACAAAAGCAGGTGGTCCCGGTCATTGCGAACCCTGAGGAGCTGTCCAAGCGCATCACGTTCGAGTATTCGAAGGTCGACATGGACGGCCCCGATCTGTCCATCGAAGAAGAGTTGCGACAACTTTCCCAGCGGCTCAGTGCCAATGACACGGCCCCCGGCCGTGGGGATCTGCAAAGGCAGGTGTCAGACAACGACAGTCTCGTGGTCCGCCTGGTCAACAAGACCATCTTGGACGCGCAGGCGCGCGGGGCCTCCGACATCCACATCGAAGCCTACCCCGAAGAACAGCCTACGCTGATCCGTTTGCGCGTGGACGGTGATCTGATGGAGTACATGCGCATACCGTTCGTGCTGCGTGCTGCCTTGCTGTCGCGCATCAAGATCATGGCCAACCTCGATATTTCCGAGCACCGCCTGCCGCAGGACGGAAAGATCGACTTTTCGCGCTTCGGCCACAGCAAGCTGGAATTGCGGGTGGCCGTGCTGCCCACCACCAACGGGCTGGAAGACATCGTGATGCGCCTGCTGGCATCGTCCAAGCCCATTGCTCTGGACAAGCTGGGCATGGATGGACAGCTGGTCGAGCAGCTGCAAAAGATGGTGCATCGCAGCTACGGGCTCATTTTGGTGTGCGGCCCCACGGGCTCGGGCAAGACCACCACCCTGCACTCGCTCATGGCCGAGGTGAACCACCCGGACACCAAGATCTGGACAGCCGAGGACCCCATTGAAATCACGCACCAGGGACTGCGCCAGATCCAGATGCACCCGCGCATCGGGCTCACCTTTGCGGCCGCCATGCGGGCCTTTCTGCGGGCTGATCCGGATGTGATAATGGTGGGCGAAATGCGCGACAGCGAAACCGCGCATATCGCCATTGAAGCATCGCTCACCGGCCACATGGTGATGTCCACCCTGCACACCAACAGCGCCCCGGAAAGCGTGATCCGCATGCTGGACATGGGGCTCGATCCTTTCAATTTTGCCGACGCCCTGGTGGGCGTGCTGAGCCAGCGCCTGGCACGCCGCCTGTGCCCTGCCTGCAAACAGCCCTACACCCCCACATGCGAGGAGTTGAAGCAGCTGGCCCGCGACTATGCCTCAGGAACCCGACTCGATCCCGAGCGGGTGCTCGGCGACTGGCAACAACGCTTCGTGCCCTCGGGCCAGTCGGACTGGGTGTTGTACAAGGCGCAGGGGTGCAGCCATTGCGACCACACCGGCTACAAGGGCCGCGTAGGCATTTACGAGCTGATGGCTGCATCGCCCGAGATCAAAAAGCTCATCCAGACACGCGCCCCCGTGGACCAGTTATTCGAGGCCGCCACTGCGCAGGGCATGTTGCGCCTGCTCCAGTATGGATTTCTCAAGGTGCTGGAGGGCGTGACCGACCAGCGCAGCGTTCGCGGCGCTTGCTCCTGATGCCCATGTCTGCCACCTCCAACACCGCAGCGCCAACGGCTGCCCCCATCCACCCCGGCCTGGCCGTACTTGTGCTGGCGCTGCTGCTGGGCCTGCAGCCGGTCACCACCGACCTGTATCTGCCCGCGCTGCCAACCATCAAGGCGCAACTGCAGGCCAGCATGGCGCAATCGCAGCTCACACTCACGGCGTTGCTGCTGGCGTTTGGCTGCTCGCAACTGGTGTGGGGGCCGCTGTCGGACCGCTGGGGGCGCCGCCCCATCCTGCTGATAGGGCTGGTGGCCTACGTGCTGGCCGCGCTGGGCTGCGCGCTGGCGCAATCGATGGAAGCGCTGATCTTCTGGCGCACCGTGCAGGGCGCCGCCATGGGCGCCGGCGTGATGGGCGCGCGCGCCGTGGTGCGCGACCTGTATGCCCCGGTGGAAGGGGCGCACGCCATGTCGCGCGCCCTCACGGGCCTGGGCATCATTGCCTGCCTGAGCCCGCCGCTGGGCGGTCTGCTGGCGGGCCACCTAGGCTGGCGCGCCACGATGGCAGCGCTGGGCTGTTTTGGCGGCTTGGCGCTGCTGCTGATCCTGCTGCGTTTTGAAGAAACCCTGGCCCGCCCCAACCCGCTGGCGCTGCACCCCACACACTTGCTGCGCACCTGGGTGCAGATCCTGCGCCACCCCACGTTTCTGGCTTTTTCGGCCACCACCACGTTCACCTATGCAGGCCTGTTCACCTACCTGGCAGCCTCGTCGTTCACCTTCATCCAGGTGCTGGGCTGGAGCCCCACGGCCTATGGCCTGCTGCTGTCGTGCAACGCGGCGATGTACATCACCGGCACGGTGCTTTGCCGACGCCTGCTGGTGCGCTGGGGGCTGCGCCGCAGCATGGCGCTGGCCGGACTGCTGAGCGCCACGGGCGGCACGCTGATGGGCGTGGCTGCCCTGGCAGGCGTGCAAAGCGGCTGGGCCTATGCCCTGCCCTTTCTGCTGTACCAGATCGCGCATGGCATCCACATGCCCTGCAGCCAGAGCGGCGCCGTGGGCCCCTTTCCAAAAGCCGCCGGCACAGCCGCCGCGCTGAACGGCTTTGTCATGATGCTGGTGGCGTTTGGCATGGGCCACTGGCTGGGCCAGCGCATGGACGGCACGGTGCTGCCGCTTGCCCTGGGCGTGTGGTTCTGGAGCCTGTGCCTCGCGCTCGCCGCCTGGACGCTGGTGCAGCAATTCGGGGAGCCGGCCAAGGCATGAACACACCGCTGCCCACCATCGCCATCGCGGGGCCCACGGCCTCGGGCAAGACGGCCGGCGCCCTGGCATTGGCCGCCGTGCTGGCGCCGCGCCTGCCGGTCGAGATCATCAGCGTAGATTCGGCCCTGGTCTACCGGGGCATGGACATTGGCACCGCCAAGCCCACGCGCGCCGAGCTGGCCGCCGTGCCCCACCACCTGATCGACATCCGCGACCCGTTGCAGGCCTATAGCGCGGCCGAGTTCGTGCAGGACGCCCAGCGGCTCATCGGCGAGATCCGCGCGCGCGGCGCCCTGCCCCTGCTGGTGGGCGGCACCATGCTGTATTTCAAGGCCTTGTTCGATGGCATTGACGACATGCCCCCCGCCGACCCTGCCGTGCGCGCGCGGCTGGAGGCCCAGGCCGCGGAACAAGGCTGGCCTGCCCTGCACGCCGAACTGGCCCGCGTGGACCCCGCTACAGCCGCCCGCCTGGCGCCCGCCGACAGCCAGCGCATCCAGCGCGCGCTGGAGGTGTGGCATGTCTCCGGTCAGCCCATCTCGCACTTTCACACTACAAAAAAGAGAGCTACTAGCGCAGACCCCATAAGCGCTACGGCCATTTTTTCCCTTGAACCCGACCACCGCGCCTGGCTGCACGAGCGCATCGCCCTGCGCTTTGACGCCATGCTGGCGGAAGGCTTTGTAGACGAAGTGCGCCAGTTGCGCGCCCGCGGCGACCTGCACCCCGACCTGCCCTCCATGCGTTGCGTGGGCTACCGCCAGGCCTGGGAGGCACTGGACGCCCAGGCCGCTGCCGGCCCCGCATCGCCGCTCGACCTGGCCGGCCTGCGCGAGCGTGGCATTGCCGCCACCCGCCAGTTGGCCAAACGCCAGATCACCTGGCTGCGCAGCATGCCACAGCGCCACGCCATTGCCTGCGACCAGCCCGATGCCACCGGCCGCCTGGTGCAGGCCATGCTGCAGCGCCTGGAGCGCACGGAGCACGCCGCACCATGAGCAGCGTTCTACACGTCGAGGCCCTGGCCAAGCATTACGGCGGCACGCCGGTGTTTGCCAACGTGCAGTTCACCGTGCAGTCGGGCGAGTTTGTGGCCATCGTGGGCGATTCGGGCGTGGGCAAATCCACCCTGCTCAACTGCCTGGCGGGGCTAGACCGGTGGGACGCGGGGCGCATCAAGCACGGCGGCACCGACCTGGCGCCGCTGGATGAAACGCAACGCGCCCTCTGGCGGCGCGCCCATGTGGGGTTTGTGTTCCAAGCCTTTCATGTGCTGCCGCATCTCGATGTGGCGCAGAACGTGGCCTTGCCGCTGATGCTGCTGGGCCGCACCGAGCCCGATCGGGTGCAGCACATGCTGGCGGCCGTGGGCCTGGCCGGCCTGGGCGAACGCCTGCCGCAGCAACTGAGCGGTGGCCAACTGCAGCGCGTGGCCATTGCCCGCGCGCTGGTGCACCGCCCCGCCCTGCTGCTGGCCGACGAGCCCACGGGCAACCTCGACCCCACCACCGCCGCGCGCGTGATGGACCTGCTGCTCGCTCAGACGCGCGAGCATGGCGCCTCGTTGGTGCTGGTCACGCACTCGGACACCGCCGCCGCGCGCGCCGACCGGCGGCTGCGCCTCACCGCCGACGGCATCGCCGGCTGAGCAGCCCGCCAGCCGCCGCCCAGCGCTTATTCGATCGAAAGCCGCTGCGCGCTGCCGCCCTGCTTCTTGGGCAGCGTGAGCGTCAGCACGCCGTTGTCGTATTTGGCCTTGGCCTGGGCGGCATCCACATCCACAGGCAACTGAAAGCTGCGCGCCACCGAGCCGAAATAGCGCTCGGAGCGCAGCACCTTCTCGCCCTCGGTCTTCTGGTCATGCTGGCGCACCTCGGCGCGCAGGCTGACCACATTGCCGTCGATCGAGACCTGAATGTCTTCCTTGGGCACGCCCGGCACCTCGGCCTGCACGGTGTAGCCGCCATCGGTTTCCTTCACGTCCACCTTGATCTGCGTGGGCGATGGCACGCCTTCGCCATGCAGTGGGCGCACATAAAAGCCGGGGGCGATGTCCTTGAAGAAGTCATCGAACAAACTGCCACGGGTAACCAGAGAATTCATGGTGAAGCTCCTGAACGTGAGGGTTGGACAACCGGGCCGGCAAGGAAGCGCTGGCCCCGTTCCCAAAATACGCGCTGCCTTGCCTTATTTCAAGAGCCAGACCGGCAGGGTTTGATCTGCATCAACAGCCTGCCTTGCCGACGCTGCGCCGTCACAATCGGGTCATGCTTGCTCTGCTTCGCACCTTCTCCTGGCAGGAGCTGCGCCACCACCCCTGGCGCAGCGCCGCAGCGGTGGCTGCCGTGATGCTGGGCGTTGCGCTGGCGTTTGCCGTGCATGTGATCAACAGCTCGGCCCTGGACGAGTTCTCGCAGGCCGTGCGCGCGGTGAACGGCCAGCCCGATCTGGAGCTGCGTGCCATGCAGGGCCCGCTGCCCGAAGCACTGTATGGGCAGCTGGCCAACCACCCGCAGGTGCTGCGCGCCAGCCCATGGCTGGAGCTTTCCACGCTGGCCCAGGCGAACCCATCGGAAGCGACACCGCAGGGCACCTCACCCGCCCCGGCGCGCGTGGTGCTGCGGGTGGTGGGCGCGGATGCGCTGCTGCTGCCTGCCGTGGCGCCGGCGCTCATGCCGCGCGCCTTCGCAGGCAGCGAACGGCTGGCCATGCTGGCGCCGGCCACGGTGTTTCTCAACGCGGCGGCCTTGCAGGCGCTGGGCTTGGCGACGAACGGCAGTGGCGCGGCAACGCTGCGGCTGCACACGGGCCTGCCAACTTCAACGTCGTACACGGTGCGCGTGGCCGGCACCGTGGCTGCGGGCGGTGCGCCGCTGGCCGTGATGGACATCGGCGCCGCGCAAGACCTGTGGGGCCAGGCAGGGCGCCTGACCCGCATCGACCTGCAACTGCAACCGGGCACCGACCGCGCCGCGTTCCAGCAGGCGCTGCGGTCAATGCCCGGCTGGCCGGCCAACACCATGCTGGCCGAGCCTGGCGATGCAGTGCAGCGCATTGGCAACCTGTCGCGCGCCTACCGCGTCAACCTCACCGTGCTGGCGCTGGTGGCCCTGTTCACGGGGGCGTTTCTGGTGTTTTCGGTGCTGGCCCTCAGCGTGGCGCAGCGCGCGCCCCAGTTTGCGTTGCTGGCGGTGCTGGGCGCCACGCCACGCCAGCGTCTGGCGCTGGTGCTGGCCGAGTCGGCCCTGCTGGGGCTGGTGGGCAGTGTCGCCGGCATTGCGCTGGGCACGGCACTGGCGGCCACCGCGCTGCAACTGCTGGGGGGCGACCTGGGGGGTGGCTACTTTGCCGGCGTGCAGCCATCGCTGCAATGGAGTACCCCGGCAGCGCTGCTCTATGGCACGCTGGGCGTGGCCGCCGCGCTGGTGGGCGGCTGGTGGCCCGCCCAGTCGGCCCGCCATTTGCCGCCCGCGCAAACGCTCAAGGGCCTGGGCGCCGCAGCCGGTCGGGGCTCTGGTGCCACGGTCGGTATTATTTTGATAGCTGGTGGCGCTTTACTGGCAAGCGCTCCACCCATTTTTGGCATTGCACTGGCCGCTTACTTCGCCATTGGTCTGCTGCTGGTGGGCGGCATTGCCTTGCTGCCGTGGGGCATGGCCTGGCTGCTGCAGCGCCTGCGCCCGCTGGTGGCCGGCCGTCTGATGCTGGTGCTGCCCCTGGAGCGCGCGCGCCGCATGCGGGGCACGGCTGCCATCGCCGTGGGCGGCGTGGTGGCCAGCCTGAGCCTGGCCGTGGCACTGACGGTGATGGTGGCCAGCTTTCGCGGTTCGGTCACCGAGTGGCTCGATGCGGTGCTGCCGTCCCCGCTGTATGTGCGCTCGGCCCTGAGCGCGGCGGGGGGCGAGGCAGCCTTGTTGCCCCCCGGGTTCGACGAGGCCGTGGCGCAGCTGCCCGGTGTGGCCCGCGTGCAGCCCCTGCGCGCCAGCCCGCTGCAGCTGGACGCCAAGCGCCCCGCCCTCACGCTGCTGAGCCGCCCGCTGGCCGGCGACCCGGCCCGCTGGCTACCCCTGGTGGGCGCGGCGCTGCCGGTGCCCGCAGGCCGCACGGGCGTCTACATCAGCGAAGCGGTGGTAGACCTGTATGGCCTGAAGCCCGGCATGGAGTGGCCTGCACTTTCAAGGTCTTTCAGCCCTCTGGCGCAAGAAGGACAATCGCAAGCAGCTATATTTTTCATAGCAGGCGTATGGCGCGACTATGTTCGCCAGTCGGGCGCCGTGGCCATGGACCGCACCGACTACCTGCGCCTGACGGGCGATGCGCGTGCCAGCGACCTGGCGCTGTGGCCGCGCGATGGCACTGACCTGGCGCAGTTGCAGCAGGCGATTCGTGCGCTGGCCGCGCCTGGTGCTGCAACAGAGGCAGAAATGGGTGCGGGCGCAGCAGGGCTGGAGTTCGTCTCGTCCGGCGACATCCGCGAGCGCTCGTTGCGCATCTTCGACCGCAGCTTCGCCGTCACCTACTGGCTGCAGGCCGTGGCCATTGGCATCGGCCTGTTTGGCGTGGCGGCCAGCTTCAGCGCGCAGGTGCTGGCGCGGCGCAAAGAGTTCGGCCTGCTGGCCCACCTGGGCCTCACCCGCCGGCAGATCCTGGCCGTGGTGGCCGGTGAAGGCGCGGCATGGACCGGCGTGGGCGCGGCCGTGGGCGTGCTGCTGGGCCTGGCCGTGGCGTTGGTGCTGGTGCATGTGGTCAACCCGCAAAGCTTTCACTGGACCATGGAGCTGCGCGTGCCCGCTGCCCGCCTGCTGGCACTGTGCGCCGCCGTGGTGGCTTCGGGCACCCTCACCGCCTGGCTGGCGGGCCGGGCGGCAGCGGGACAGGATGCGGTGCTGGCGGTAAAGGAAGACTGGTAGCGCCAGCCAGGCGCCCCCCCGTCAGCCCGGTGCATCGGCGGCGCAGCCATTGGGCCACAATCGACACCATGCCTGCGCAGTCCCACACGTTCGACACCATCGGGTTGACCCGCTCTGGGGGCTATTGCACCGCCACCGGCCAGCGCCTGGATGCCCGGCAACCCTGACGCGCCCACCGCACCTGCCATGTCCTTCCCATCGCCTCCATCACTGTGCACCCGCCGCCAATGGCTTGCGCTGACCTTGGGAGCGGGTCCAGCGATTGCGCATGCGCTGCCAGCCCGGGCGCTCAACTTTCCGCGCGACCATGGCAGCCACCCCGATCTGCACACCGAATGGTGGTACCTCACGGGCCATGCGCAGGCGGCAGGCCGGTTGTGGGGGTTTCAGGTGACGTTCTTTCGCTCGCGCGTGGACACCACGCAAGGCCTGCAGTCGGCCTTTGCCGCCAAGCAGCTGCTGTTTGCCCACGCGGCCCTGACCGACGTGAAAGGCCAGCGCCTGCACCACGACCAGCGTATCGCCCGCGCTGGCTTTGGCGTGGCGCAGGCCAGCGAGGCCGACACGGCCGTCCGGTTGCGCGACTGGTCACTTGCCCGAGCCGCACTGCCCTCCAATAACTCCTCTGCCGGCAGCCGGTACACGGCGCGGGTCGAGGGCGAAGGTTTCGGGCTGGACCTGCAATGCGATACCGCACAGCCACCGCTGCTGCAGGGCCGCCAGGGCCTGTCGCGCAAAGGCCCCGAAACCAGCCAGGCCAGCTACTACTACAGCCAGCCGCAACTGGCGGTGAGCGGCGCCATCGTGCTGAATGGACGGCGCATGGGCATTGAAGGCGACACCACCAACAGCAACCCATTTGCCAACCGCGCCTGGCTGGACCATGAATGGAGCGATGCGCTGATGCACCCCGAGGCCGTGGGCTGGGACTGGATCGGCATGAACCTGCACGATGGCAGCGCGCTCACCGCGTTTCGGCTGCGGCGTGCCGACGGCTCTGCGCTGTGGGCTGGCGGCTCGTTTCGCCCGGCCGGGCGGCCAACCCAGGTGTTTGCCGACAACACCGTGGCGTTTGTCGCGCAACGCCACTGGACCAGCCCCTCGAGCGGCGCCCGCTACCCGGTGCAATGGCGGGTGGAAACCCCCGCCGGCCAGTTTGGCGTGCAAGCCTTGGTGGACAACCAGGAGCTCGACAGCAGCGGCTCCACCGGGGCGATTTACTGGGAAGGCCTGTCAGAGTTGCGCAATGGGGCGGGCGCGGTGATCGGCCGGGGCTATCTGGAGATGACGGGATACAAAAAGCCGCTGCGCTTGTGAGGCGCAGCAGCTTCTATCAAACCGGCCAAAAAAGGCGACTCAGCGAAACTCAGCCCTTGCTGCCTTCCTTGCGACGAACCAGCCAGGCAATGATCTCGCCCATGATGCCGCGGCGGAATGCCAGCACGCAGATCACAAAAATCAGGCCCGTCACCATGGTGACCGACTCACCCAGCGTGTTGAACCACTCGACGCTGGTCAGCGTGGCCAGGAATTGGCCGATCTCGCCGAGCTTGTTCTCCAGCAACACCACCACGGCCGAGCCCACCAGCGGCCCCGACAGGGTGCCCAAACCGCCCACGAGCGTCATGAGCACCACGTGGCCCGATGCCGTCCAGTGCACATCGCTCAGTGTGGCAAAGCCAAGCACCAGGGTTTTGAGCGAGCCGGCCAGCCCCGACAGCGCAGCAGAAAGCACAAACGCCAGCAGCTTGAAGCGGTTGGTGTCGTAGCCCAGCGAAATGGCGCGTGGCTCGTTTTCCTTGATGGCCTTGAGCACCTGGCCGTAGGGCGAGTGCACGGTGCGCACGATCAGCAAGAACGCAGCCACCACAACCACCAGCACCACGTAATACATGGTCATGTCATTTTGCAGGTCGATCAGGCCAAACAGCTTGCCGCGCGGCACGCCTTGCAGACCGTCCTCACCACCGGTGAAGGGCATCTGCAGGCAGATGAAGAACAGCATCTGCGCCAGCGCCAGCGTAATCATCGTGGAGTAGATGCCTACGCGGCGAATGGCGAAGAAGCCAACGACCAAGCCCAGCAGCGCACCGCTGACCGTGCCCAGCAACAGGCCGACTTCGGGAGTAAATCCCCACACCTTCATGGACTGGCCCGCCACATAGGCCGAGCCGCCCAAAAAGGCCGCATGGCCGAAGGACAACATGCCGGTGTAGCCGAGCAGCAGGTTGAAGGCCGAGGCAAACAGTGCAAAGCACATCAGCTTCATCACGAACACCGGGTAGGCGCCGAGCAACGGGGCCACCAGCAGGCCGATGAACAACAGGCCGTAGCCGATAGCGGAAAGGTTCTTGGAATTCATGTGGGCAGCCCCTTATTTTTCTTTGCCGAACAGGCCGGCGGGGCGAATCAGGAGAACGATGACCATGATGACGAACACCACGGTTGACGAGGCTTCGGGATAGAACACCTTGGTGAACCCTTCGACGATGCCAAGGCCCAGACCGGTGAGGATGGAGCCCATGATGGAGCCCATGCCGCCGATCACCACCACGGCAAACACCACGATGATGAGGTTCTGCCCCATTAGCGGCGACACCTGGTACACCGGCGCGGCCAGCACACCGGCAAAGGCGGCCAGTGCAGCACCAAACGCATAGGTCAGCGTGATCATCAGCGGCACGTTGACGCCGAACGCTTCCACCAGGCGCGGGTTTTCTGTGCCCGCACGCAGGTAGGCGCCCAGCTTGGTCTTCTCGATCACGTACCAGGTGGCAATGCACACCGTAATCGATGCCACCACCACCCAGGCACGGTAGTTGGGCATGATCATGAAGCCCAGGTTGGTGGCGCCTTCGAGCAACTCGGGCGTGTCGTAACCCAGGCCCGAGACGCCATAGATCGAGCGAAAGACACCCTCGATCAGCAGCGTCAGGCCCAGTGTGAGCAGCAGGCCATACAGATGGTCCAGCTTGTAGATCCAGCGCAGCAGCAGCCGCTCGATCACCACCCCGAACACCCCCACCACCAGCGGCGCCAGCACCAGCATCAACCAGTAGTTGATGCCAAAGTAGTTCATGGCCATCCAGGTAATCACAGCCCCCAGCATGAACAGCGCACCGTGCGCAAAGTTGATGACGTTGAGCAGGCCGAAAATCACGGCCAACCCGAGGCTGAGGATTGCGTAAAACGAACCATTGACCAGCCCCAAAAGGAGCTGGCTCAAGAGGCCCGGCAATGAGACACCAAAAATTTCCATGGCAGGCGGCAGGTGGGAAGAGGTTCAGGTTAGCGGGTTATTTCCAGAGCGCGCACTTGCTGTCGGCCTTGGTGGTGAACACCTGGTCACCCGGGATTTTCTTGATGATGTTCAGGTAGTCCCAGGGCTTCTTGGAGTCGGCCAGGGCCTTCACCTGCACCAGGTACATCTCATGGACCATGCGGCCGTCAGGGCGAATCACACCGCCCTTGGCGTAGAAGTCGTTGATGGGCGTCTTCTTCATGTATTCCATGACCTTGTCGGCGTCCGTGCTCTTGACCGCTGCCACCGCCTTCAGGTAGGTGGTGGTGGCAGAGTAGTCAGCAGCCTGAACGTCGGTAGGCATGCGCTTCATCTTGGCAAAGTAGCGGTCAGCAAACTTGCGCGACTCGTCGTCCTTGTCCCAGTACCAGCTCGTGGTGTGCAGCAGGCCTTCGGTGTTCTTCAGACCCAGGCTGTGGATATCGCTCAGGAAAACCAGCAGGCCGGCCGTCTTCATGCTCTTGTTGATACCGAATTCCTTGGCGGCCTTGATGGAATTGATGGTGTCACCACCCGCGTTGGCCAGCCCCAGGATCTGGGCCTTGGAGTTTTGCGCCTGGAGCAGGAACGAAGAGAAGTCGGAGGCATTCAGGGGATGGCGCACTGCACCTGCGACCGTGCCGCCCTTGGCCTTGACCACGGCCGTGGTGTCGTTTTCCAGCGAATGGCCGAACGCATAGTCGGCCGTCAGAAAGAACCAGCTCTTGCCGCCGCTGTCCACCACCGCACCGCCTGTGCCCTTGGCCAGAGCCACGGTGTCGTAGGCGTAGTGCACGGTGTAGGGAGTGCATTGCTCGTTGGTCAATGCAGAGCTGCCAGCGCCGTTGTTGAAGTAGACGCGCTTTTTCTCCTGCGCCACCTTGGCAGTCGCCAGGGCGGTGCCGGAGTTGGTGCCGCCGAAGACCATGGTGACACCTTGCGTGTCAATCCATTCACGGGCTTTCGAAGCGGCAATGTCGGCCTTGTTCTGGTGGTCGGCCGTGAGCAGCTCGATGGGCTGCCCCAGCACCTTGCCACCGAAGTCATCGATGGCCATCTGGATGGCGGTTGCGCCGCCCTTGCCTTCCACGTCCGAATACAGGCTGGACATGTCGGTGATGAAACCGATCTTGACTTTCTCCTGCGCATGGACGGCCGAAGTGGCCAAGCCGGCTGCGCCCAGCATCAGTGCCAATGCTTTGAGTTTGCTTTTCATGGATGTCTCCTGTTGTGGTGAGAGGGATTGCGAAAAACGGGACGTAGCGGCCTGGCCGCTCAGACACCGAGAAGGTCGTTGAGCACCGGCATTTTTTCTTCCAGCTCGCTGGCACCGAATTTCTCGACGATGCGGCCGTGCTCCATGACATAGAAGCGGTCGGCCAGTGGCGCGGCAAAGCGGAAATTCTGCTCGACCATGACCACGGTGTAGCCGCGCTCGCGCAGCGTGATGATCATGCGGGCCAGCGCCTGCACGATGACGGGGGCCAGGCCTTCGGAGATTTCGTCCAGCAGCAGCAGCTTGGCACCGGTGCGCAAAATGCGTGCTACCGCCAGCATCTGCTGCTCACCGCCCGACAGGCGGGTGCCCTGGCTGTTGCGGCGTTCGGCCAGGTTGGGAAACATGGCGTAAATTTCATCGATCGACATGCCCGGCGTCCCCGTCTTGAGGACGGGCGGCAGCAGCAGGTTTTCTTCGCACGACAGGCTGGAGAAAATGCCCCGCTCTTCGGGGCAATAGCCCACACCCAGATGCGCGATGCGGTGCGTTGACATGTGGATGGTCTCCACACCATTGATCTTCACGGAGCCCTTGCGCGCCCCGGTGAGGCCCATGACGGCCCGCATGGTGGTGGTGCGCCCGGCGCCATTGCGCCCGAGCAAGGTCACCACTTCGCCGGGCTGCACCACGATGTCCACGCCGTGCAGCACATGCGACTCGCCGTACCAGGCTTCGAGGTTGCGGATTTCGAGCGCGGGGGTATTGGAGGCAGTGGTCGCCATTTCAGTGGGCTCCCTGCAGTTGGCCGTCGGTCGTGCCCATGTAGGCTTCCATCACTTGGGGGTTGTTCGATACTTCGGCGTAAGGCCCCTCGGCCAGCACGGCGCCACGCTGCAGCACCGTGATGCAGTCGGCAATGGTGGACACCACCTTCATGTTGTGCTCCACCATCAGGATGGTCCGGCCAGCCGACACTTTCTTGATGAGCTGCGTCACACGGTCCACATCCTCATGGCCCATGCCCTGCGTGGGCTCGTCGAGCAGCATGAGCTCGGGCTCCATGGCCAGCGTGGTGGCGATTTCCAGGGCGCGCTTGCGGCCATAGGGCAGATTCACCGTGAGCTCATCGGCCAGGTCTTCCAGCCCCACTTCGGTAAGGAGTTCCATGGCGCGGGCATCGAGCTGGCGCAGGCTGCGCTCGCTGCGCCAGAAGTGAAAGGCCGTGCCCAACTTGCGCTGCAGCCCGATGCGCACGTTTTCCAGCAGCGTCAGGTGCGGGAACACCGCCGAGATCTGGAACGAACGGATCACGCCACGGCGTGCGATCTCTGCGGGCTTTTCACGGGTGATGTCCTGACCGTTGAACCGGATCAGACCCGAGGTCGGCTCCAGAAATTTGGTCAGCAAGTTGAAGCAGGTGGTCTTGCCGGCACCATTGGGCCCGATCAGGGCGTGGATGGAGCCGCGGCGCACCGACAAGGTCACATTGCTGACCGCGGTGAAGCCCTTGAACTCTTTGGTCAGGCTTTGGGTTTCAAGAATGACGTCGCTCATTGCGCCTTGATCGCTCCATGGGGATGCTGAGGAAAGAGCCTTGCCACAAGGTCTCCGTGGGTTCTTATGTTGCATCGCATCGTAAGTCCCGACGTGGGGATGCAGATACTGGGACAAATGCCTATGTATAAATGCCTACGCCCTGCGTGCCCCTTGCCTCGCGAGGCCCGCAGCGCACGGCGTGCTCCACCCACTCCAGAAAAAGGGCTGCATACCCCGGGCGCAACGCCCCTCGGCGCAGCCTACACTGGCCCGATGGCAACACCCTCCCCCCTGCATGCGCGAGGCGCTCCGCGCTCCCTGTCGGGCCTGCTTCCTTTTCTACGGCCCTACCGCGCCCGCATTGGCCTTTCGCTGGTCTTTCTGGTGCTGGCAGCCGTTGCCACGCTGGCCTTTCCCCTGGCATTGCGCAACCTGATCGATGGTGGGCTGCTGGCATCGGACCACGGCAACCAGACGATGGCGCTGCGCGGGCATTTTCAGGCGCTGTTTGCCGTCGCCATTGCCCTGGGCATTTTTTCAGCCGCACGCTTTTACATGGTGAGCTGGCTGGGCGAACGGGTGACCGCGGATCTGCGCAATGCCGTGTACAGCCATGTGCTTGAGCAAAGCCCGCAATTCTTTGAAACCACGCAGACTGGCGAGGTGCTGTCGCGGCTGACGACCGACACCACCCTGGTCCAGACCGTGGTGGGTTCGTCACTTTCGATGGGGCTGCGCAATGCCGTCATGGGCGCGGGCGCACTGGTGATGCTGGTGTGGACCAATCCCTACGTGATGTCGGTGGTGCTTCTGCTCTTGGTGCTGGTGGTCTTGCCCAGCATGTGGATAGGACGGCGCGTGCGGCGCCTCTCGCGCGACAGCCAGGACCGCGTGGCCGACTCCAGCGCCATCGCGGCCGAGGTGCTGAACGCCGTGCCAGTGGTGCAAAGCTATACGGCCGAAGCGCGCGAATCCTTGCGTTTCGCCGACGCTACCGAAAACGCCTTTCAGGCTGCCGTGCGCCGAACGCGTGCGCGCGCCTTCCTCGTGGCATTCATCATCATTGCCAACGCAGGCCTGCTGCTATGGGGTTTCTACCGGGGTACGCAGGCGGTGCTGGACGGGCACATGACAGCGGGCCACCTGGGGCAGACGGTGGTGTACGTCATCTTGCTGGCGGGTGCCGTGGCGGTACTGGGAGAGGTCTACGGCGACCTGCTGCGCGCCGCAGGAGCCACGGAGCGCCTGATGGAACTGATCGCCAGCAAATCCCCCGTCACGGAGCCCGTGCTGCCCCGGCCGCTGCCAACGGGAGTCCGGGGGCTGAGCGTGGATTTTGAAGCGGTGAATTTCCACTACCCCTCCCGGCCCGATCAGCCGGCCCTGCAGGCCTTCACACTCCACCTCGAACCGGGTGAGACTGTCGCCCTGGTAGGCGCCAGCGGAGCCGGGAAAACCACGGTGTTTCAGTTGCTCCAGCGCTTCTACGACATCGACCAGCACCCGGACGAAGCTTCGCATGGGCGCATTGCGGTCAATGGCGTGGACATCCGGCAACTGGGACTCCAGCAATTGCGTGCCCACATTGGCACGGTGCCCCAGGACGCGGTGATCTTCTCGGCGTCTGCCTTTGACAATATCCGGTACGGTCGCCCCGATGCTTCAACGGATGAGGTGATCGCCGCGGCACGGGCGGCTTTTGCCCACGACTTCATTGAAGCACTACCCGAGGGGTATTCCACCTTTCTCGGAGAGCGCGGCGTTCGCCTTTCCGGCGGGCAACGCCAACGGATCTCGATTGCACGTGCGCTGCTGAAGAATCCCCCCTTGCTGCTGCTGGACGAAGCCACCAGCGCACTGGATGCGGAAAGCGAGCGCATGGTGCAGGCCGCCCTCGACTCTGCGATGCAGCGGCACACCGGCCAGCGGACCACCCTGGTCATTGCACACCGCCTGGCCACGGTGCAAAACGCCGACCGGATCGCGGTGCTGGAAAACGGCCGCATCGTCGAACAGGGAACCCATGCCGCGCTGCTCACCCAGGGCGGCGCCTATGCCCGCCTGGCAGCGATGCAATTCACGGCGTGATCGATCAGCATCGACATCGGCCATGTCGATTCACCCGGACCAGAGCCTTATTGCAAGGTTTCCTTGGCCGCTTCAGGCAACAGCAGCGGCAGCACCGCAATGCCCTCATCGAGCAACTGCAATGTCTCTTGGTGTGAAGCCTGGCCTCGTATGGCCCGCTCCTCGACCTCGCCGCGGTGGATGCGCCGGGCCTCTTGCGCAAACTGTGGGCCCACGTCTTCCGTATGGGCCATGACTTTGCGCGCCAGCGACAACCAGGCAGCCTGCAGATCCACACCAGATACTTCAGCAGGGTTGCGGTCAGCAGAGGCGTCCGCAACCGGTGCAACAGGCTCGACCGTCGGTTGCCGGGCGCCCAGATTCAGCCTGGGGGCGCTCAGCCTTTTGGCGATGTGGGAGTCCGAGCACATCGGGCATTGCACGAGTGCCTCACGCAACTGCCGCTGAAACTCATCCTCGGACGAGAACCACCCCTCAAAGACATGGCCCTGCCCACAATGCAGGTCAAGCACCTTCATGCCAGCAAGCTCTCAACCGCCGCATCAGCCGTGGCGGCGCAGCAGATAGCGGTAAACAAAACCGGGAAATGCCAGCGTGAGGAAAAGGGTGCCCGTGACGGCATAGAACTCCCACCCCTGCGGAGCAATCTGTCCGGCACGGCGCTCCAGCAAGAGGGCCATGCCTCCCACCAGGAAATACAGCGCCACCAGTTCCACCAGCCGCACCGGCAAAGACTTCTTTGGCTGCTTCAACGGACCGATCACCATCAGCCTGTGGTTGATAAACGGAAGATTGGCCGCGAAGAATGCAGCAACGATGATGAGCCAGATAGCGCCAGTTTGCGACACGGAAATACCCTGCTCGAACTCAGGTCGCCAGGGCCCGCACGATGGCATCGGCACACAAGGCCATCAAGCCACCAGGCAGCAAACCCAGTCCCAGTACCAGCGCGCCATTGACAGTCAAGACAACCCGAACATCCAAGGGTGCGGATACGCTGGTCGCCGTCAGGGGCGCATCAAAATACATCACCTTGACAACGCGCAAATAGTAGAAAGCACCGATCAGGGACATCACGACGGCAAACACGGCCAGCGCAATATAGAGCCCTTGCCCCGATGCCACCAATGCCTGCAATACCGACAACTTGGCGTAAAAACCCACCAGTGGCGGAATGCCCGCCATGGAGAACAGGCAGACGGCCATCACGCCGGCATACAGCGGACTGCGCTGGTTCAGGCCCGCCAGATCCGCAATCTCTTCGCTTTCAAAGCCTTCGCGGGCCAGCAACAGGATCACGCCAAACGCAGCCAGGGTGGTCAGAACATAGCTCACCACGTAAAACATGGCGGAACTGTAGGCACTCTCCACAGCGGCGGCATCCACATTGCCGTTGATCACACCCGACAACAGGCCCAGCAAGACAAAGCCCATCTGTGCAATGGTGGAGTAAGCCAGCATGCGCTTCAGATTGGTCTGCGCAATGGCGGCCAGGTTACCCACCAGCAGCGAGCCAATGGCCAGCACCGCAAGCATCTGCTGCCAATCGATGGCCAGGGGCAGCAACCCATCCACCAGCAGCCGGATGGCGATCGCAAATGCGGCGAGCTTGGGCGCGCCACCGATCATCAGTGTCACGGCCGTGGGCGCACCCTGGTAAACATCGGGAATCCACATGTGGAACGGCACCACACCCAGCTTGAAAGCCAGGCCTGCGACCACGAAGACCAGTCCGAACACCAGCACCTGGTGCCGGATCTGGCCGGAATTGACGGCCTTGAACACTTGCCCGATATCGAGCGATCCCGTGGCGCCATACAGCATCGACAGACCATAAAGCAGGAAACCGCTGGCCATGGCACCGAGCACGAAATACTTCATGGCGGCCTCAGTGGCCGTTGCGTTGTCCCGGCGCAATGCCACCAGGGTGTAACTGGACAGGGTCAGCAGCTCCAGGCCCAGGTAGATCACCAGAAAGTTGTTGCCGGAGATCATGATGGACATGCCCAGCAACGCCAGCATCGACAGGGTGAAAAATTCACCACCACGCAACATGTCACGATCGGCAGCGTAAGGGCGCCCGTAGACCAGCGTCACCATCATGGCCACGGTGGCGAAACATTTGAGCCAGTTGCCCATGGCATCACTGACGACCATGTTGCCGAAACCGTAGAACGTGTTTCCGCTGCTGGCATACAGCCCCTGCAGGGCGGCAACCACGGCCAGCGTGAGCATGGTGAGGACATAAGTACCGGTACGGCGTGGGCTGCGGACCCCCAGGTCCACCAGCATGATCACGCAGGCCATGACCAGCAGCACGATCTCGGGGTAAACGGCAAGCCAGCTGATGTTGTCAATCATCTCGAATCTCTCAGTTCAGTCTGGTCAGTTCAGCTTGGACAGGGCCACATGCTTGAGCAACTCCGCCACAGAGGTGTCCATCACGTCGGTGAAGGGGCGTGGATAAAGGCCCATCGCCAGCACGGCAATCGCCAGCAGCGACATCACGAGGAATTCACGGCTGTTGATATCGGAGAGCTCCTTGACGTGATCGTTGGCAACAGGGCCCAGATAGACCCGCTTGAACATCCAGAGCGTATAAGCGGCGCCAAAGATCAACGCCGTGGCGGCTGCGCCACCGATCCAGAAATTGGCTTTCACCGCACCCAGGATCACCATCCACTCGCCCACGAATCCGGCGGTTCCCGGCAGTCCGCAATTGGCCATGGCAAACAGCAAGGCAAATGCCGTGAAGTTCGGCATGGTATTGACGACGCCACCATAAGCAGAAATTTCGCGGGAATGCACCCGGTCGTACAGCACGCCAATCGAAAGGAACATGGCACCGGAGACAAAGCCATGCGCAATCATTTGCACCAGACCGCCCGAAACACCCAGATCATTGAAGATGAAGAAACCGAGCGTGACAAAACCCATGTGCGCCACGGAGGAGTAAGCCACCAGCTTTTTCATGTCCTTCTGGACCAGTGCCACCAGGCCCACATAAATCACGGCCACCAGGGACAGCGCAATCATGAGCCAAGCCCATTCGCGCGACGCATCCGGCGCAATCGGCATGGAGAAACGCAGAAAACCGTAGGCTCCCAGCTTCAACATGATGGCCGCCAGAACAGCGGAGCCACCGGTGGGGGCTTCCACGTGCACGTCGGGCAGCCAGGTGTGGACCGGCCACATGGGTACCTTGACCGCAAACGCGGCGAAGAAAGCAAAGAAAAGCAGCGTCTGCGCGGTGGCGCTGAGCGGCAACTGGTGCCATGCAGCGATGTCGAAACTGCCACCCGACTGGTTGTACAGGAAGATGAGCGCAATCAACATCAACAGCGAGCCGAGCAGCGTGTAGAGGAAGAACTTGAACGCCGCGTAGATCTTGTTGGGCCCGCCCCAGATACCGATGATCAGGTACATCGGAATCAGGGTTGCCTCAAAGAACACGTAGAACAACAGGCCGTCAAGGGCGCAGAACACACCGATCATCAACCCCGAAAGGATCAGAAAGGCACCCATGTACTGGTTGACGCGCTCGGTGATCGACTCCCAGGATGCGATCACCACGATGACCGTGATAAACGCGGTAAGTGGCACAAACCAGAAGGAAATGCCATCCACACCCAGGTGGTAATGGACATTGAAACGCTCAATCCAGGTGGTCTTTTCGACAAACTGCATGGCCGCAGTACCCAGCTTGAAGCCATCGTACAGAGGCAGCGTTACCAACAAGCCGATGATGGCGCCAATCAGCGCGACCCAGCGGACGGCACGGGCGTGTTCATCCCGCCCGACCGCCAGCAGCAGAACACCAAAGACGATTGGCGTCCAGATTGCAAGACTCAACAGACCCATTTTGTTCTTTTCCTTATTTGATGAGCTGCAGGAAATAGTCGCGCCAGACAAACCAGGTCATCAGCGCAAACACGCCCAGAATCATCACCAGGGCATAGTGGAAGATGAACCCGGTCTGCATCCAGCGCACCACGCCGGAAATCCAGCCCACCAGCTTCCACGATCCATTGACCAGGGCACCATCAATGATGGCGCGGTCTCCCACTTTCCACAGACCCGAGCCGAGGGCGCGTGCACCACGCGCCAGGATGTTCTCGTTGAGCCAGTCCAGGTAGTACTTGTTTTCCAGCAGCGCATAGAGCGGCTGCACGCGTGCCTTGATGGCCGTGGGCAAAGCGGGATTGACCATGTACATGTAGTAGGACAACGCCACACCCGCCAGCGCCAGCCAGAACGGGGCCGTCTGCAATCCATGCAGGGCCATGGCCATGGGACCGTGGAAGATTTCGGCCAGTTTGGCCATGGCGGGATGCTTGACTGCATCCACAAAAATCACGTCCTTGAAGAAGTCGCCAAACAGCATGGGCTGGATGAACATGAAACCCACCACGACAGACGGGATAGCCAGGAGAACCAGCGGTACCGTGACCACCCATGGCGATTCGTGGGGCTCATGGTGCTCGCCATGACCATGTCCATGATCGTCCGCATGGTGCGCATCTGGATTCTGGTCAAAGCGTTCCTTGCCATGGAACACCAGGAAATACATGCGGAACGAATAGAACGCCGTGATGAAGACACCTGCCAATACGGCAAAGTGGGCAAACCCAGCAGCTGGCAGGTGGCTGAAATGGACGGCCTCGATGATGCTGTCCTTGGAATAGAAACCCGAGAACAGGGGTGTGCCGATCAGCGCCAGCGAACCGAGCAGCGAAGTAATCCAGGTGATGGGCATGTACTTGCGCACGCCGCCCATCCAGCGGATGTCCTGGTTGTGGTGCATGCCCATGATGACCGAACCAGCGCCCAGGAACAAAAGCGCCTTGAAGAACGCGTGGGTCATCAGGTGGAACACGGCCACCGAGTAGGCCGAGGCCCCCAGGGCCACCGTCATGTAGCCGAGTTGCGACAAGGTGGAATAAGCCACCACGCGCTTGATGTCATTCTGGATGATGCCCAGAAAGCCCATGAACAGGGCCGTGATGGCGCCAATGACCAGAATGAAATTGAGCGCCGTATCCGACAGTTCAAACAGCGGCGACATGCGGGCCACCATGAAAATGCCGGCCGTCACCATGGTTGCCGCGTGAATCAGAGCGGAAATGGGGGTTGGACCCTCCATCGAATCGGGCAGCCACACATGCAATGGAAACTGGGCGCTTTTGCCCATGGCACCAATGAACAGGCAGATACAGATGACCGTGATGAGCATCCAGTCGGTTCCCGGGAAGGACAGACCACCCAGTTCAGCCGTTTTGCCAAACACCTCGCCGTAATTGAGGGTGCCGGTATATGCCGCTATCAATCCAATGCCCAGAATGAATCCGAAGTCACCCACACGATTGACCAGGAAGGCCTTCATGTTGGCGAAGATGGCAGAGGGCTTGTTGAACCAGAAACCAATCAGGAGGTACGAGACCAGACCCACCGCTTCCCAGCCAAAGAAAAGCTGCAACAGGTTGTTGCTCATGACCAGCATGAGCATGGAGAACGTGAACAGCGAAATGTAGGCAAAGAAACGGTTGTAGCCGTCGTCCTCTTCCATGTAGCCGATGGTGTAGATATGCACCATGAGCGACACGAAAGTCACCACCACCATCATCATGGCGGTAAGACTGTCGATGAGGAAGCCGACTTCCATCTTGAGCCCGCCCACGACCATCCAGGTGTAGAGCGTCTCATTGAAGCGTGCGCCATCCAGAGCCACGCTCTTGAGCGTCATGGCCGACAGGATGAAGGCCACCAGCACACCCAGGATGGTCAGCGTGTGGCTGAGGCGTCGGCCGATCCAGTTGCCACCAAAGGTGGTGCCAAGGATGCCGGCCAGCAAGGCGCCCGCCAGCGGCGCCAGCGGAACCGCCAGAAGCGTTGAAGCAGAAAGGGTTTGACTCATTCTTGAGAACCTTGGGAATGCGTGCGACTCAACCCTTGAGGGTGTTGAGGTCGTCCGCGTTGATGCTGGTCTTGTTGCGGAACAGCAGCACCAGAATGGCCAGACCGATGGCCGACTCGGCCGCAGCCACCGTCAGGATGAAAAACACGAAAACCTGGCCGTGCATGTCGCCCAGATAGTGCGAGAACGCCACGAAGTTCATATTGACCGCAAGCAACATCAATTCGATCGCCATCAGCAAAACGATCAGGTTCTTGCGATTCAGGAAAATACCGATCACGGCAAGGGCGAACAACATGGCGCCCAGTGAAAGAAAGTGGCCCAGCGTCAATGTCATGCTTTTTTCTCCTCGCCCGCAGGCTCACTGGCGACTTCGGGGGCGGGTTTCTGGGTTGCCGCCAGCTTCACCACCTGCAGACGATCACGCGCCCGCACCCTGATCTGCGTCGAGGGGTCGATCGCCTTGGTGTCCTTGCGCTGACGCAGCGTCAAGGCAATGGCGGCAATCATGGCCACCAGCAAAATGACGGCGGCAATTTCCACGGGATACAGATATTCCGTATAGAGCAATTTGCCCAGCGCCTTGGCGTTGGAGTAGGGAACCACCTGCCCCGCCGCATCCAGCACGACCGCGACGGCCTTGGGTTCATCCATGCCCCGAAAGCCACCCATGAGAACTGCCGCCATTTCCAGGGCGATCATGGCGCCCACGAAGGCGGCCAGCGGAAAATGCTTCCAGAAACCCTTGCGTATCGTATCGATGTGGATATCCAGCATCATCACCACGAACAGGAAAAGCACCATGACCGCCCCCAGATACACCAGGACCAGCACGATGGCGAGAAACTCCGCCTTGAGCAGCAACCAGATCGCAGCAGCCTGAGAGAAGGCCAGGATCAGGTTCAGCACCGCATGCACGGGATTGCGCGCGGTAATCACCCGGAATGCTGCGAACAGCAGCACCACCGAGAAGAGATAGAAAAAACCAGTCTTGGCGTCCATGAATCGGTTCTTTGTAGAAAGTCTGGCCTAAGGAACTCGCATCAGTACCGCATTAGCGGTACTTGGCGTCAGCGGCCTTGGCCGCAGCGATTTCACCTTCGTAGCGGTCACCCACCGCCAAAAGCATGTCTTTGGTGAAATACAGATCGCCCCGCTTCTCCCCGTGGTATTCGAGGATGTGCGTTTCAACGATCGAGTCCACCGGGCAGCTCTCTTCGCAAAATCCACAGAAGATGCATTTGGTCAGGTCGATGTCGTAACGCGTCGTGCGGCGCGATCCATCCTCACGCACATCCGACTCGATGGTGATGGCCATCGCAGGGCAGACAGCTTCACACAGTTTGCAGGCAATGCAACGCTCTTCACCGTTGTCATAGCGGCGCAATGCATGCAGCCCCCGGAAACGCGGCGACAAAGGCGTTTTTTCCTCGGGGAACTGCACCGTCACCTTGCGGCGAAAGGCGTAGCGTCCGGTCAGGGCCATGCCCTTGACCAGCTCCACCAACATGAAGCTCTTGAGAAAGTCTTTGAACGAAAAAGGTGCAGCAGCAGCAACAGCAGTCATTTGTGTCCCCGCTTATTTCCAGATATTCCACGGCGAGAGCAACCACCCGCCAACAATGAGCAGCCACACCAGCGTGACCGGAATGAAGATTTTCCAGCCCAGACGCATGATCTGGTCGTACCGGAAACGGGGGAAAGTCGCCCGGATCCAGATAAACATCGACACCACGGCAAAGGTCTTCAGACCCAGCCAGATCCAGCCCGGAATCCAGTTGAACAGCGCGCTGTCAATGGGAGACAACCAGCCACCGAGGAACATCAGCGCGGCCAGAATGGACACCAGCCACATGCTGGCGTATTCGGCCAGGAAGAAAATGGCAAAACCCATGCCCGAATACTCAACCATGTGTCCCGCCACAATCTCGGCCTCTCCCTCCACCACGTCAAACGGGTGGCGGTTGGTTTCTGCCACGCCGGAGATCAGGTACACCAGGAAAATCGGCAGCAGGGGCAACCAGTTCCACGACAGGAAACCCAAACCCTTGTCGGCGGCCATGCCACGCCCCTGCCCCATCACGATTTCGGTCAGGTTCATGCTGCCAGACACCATGATCACCACCAGGAAGCAAAAGCCCATGGCGATTTCATAGCTGACCATCTGCGCCGAAGCCCGCAATGCTCCCAGAAAGGCGTACTTCGAATTGGACGCCCACCCGGCAATGATCACGCCATAGACTTCGATGGAAGTAATGGCCATCACCAGCAGCAGGCCCGCATTCACATTGGCCAGAGCGACGTCTGGGCCAAAGGGAATCGCCACCCAGGCCGCCAGTGCGGGCATGATGGCCATGACCGGCCCCAGCACAAAGAGGCCTTTGCTCGCCGCGGTAGGCTGGATGATTTCCTTGGTCAGCAGCTTCAAGGCGTCCGCAATCGGCTGCAGCAGTCCGAAGGGGCCGACCCGGTTGGGACCATGGCGAACCTGCATGAAGCCCAGCAGCTTGCGCTCCCACAGCGTCAGGTAGGCAACCGCACCCATCAGCGGCGCCAGGATCACCACAATTTTCAGCAGGATCCAGAGTACGGGCCAGACGATGGCAGTCCACCAGCCATAGCTCAACAGGTTCAAACCTGCGTTGTGGATTGCATCAATCATGCCGCGACTCCTTCCTGCGCACGACGTGCATCCGCCGTCAGTTGCAACGAAGTGGCCCGTCGCACCAGTCCGTCCAGCTGGTAGATGGACGCCACGACCGGCTCACCCACTGCAGAGTTGGCAGCCTGTGGCAGCATGGCCTGGGCGTTATTCAACAGCGCAGATGACACCGTTGCCGTGCCACCTGCCGGAGTGCCGGTCGCCTTGGCAAGCACATCCTGGGACGTCTCGAAATCAAAACCCGGAACGTTCAGCAGATTGGCCAGCACCCGCAGCACCTTCCAGGCAGGCCGGGTTTCACCCAACGGCCGGACGACTGCATGGAAACTCTGCAAACGGCCTTCGGCGTTCACAAAGCTGCCCGATGTCTCGGTAAATGGTGCAATCGGCAGCAAGACATCGCTGAAAGCCATGTTGGCCTTGAACGGGCTCAGCGTGACCACCATATCGGTCTTGGCAAGCGCCTGACAAGCGGCTTCACCACCGGCCGCATCAAAGGCGGGCTCGGTATTCAGCAGGATGGCAGCTTTCAGGCTTCCACCAAGCATCTGGCCGGCATTCTGACCACCGTTGACAGGCATGGCACCGGCAAACTGTGCTCCCACCGTGTTGGCAGCCTCCGTGAGGTAACCCACCGTGGCGCCCGCCTGTTCACCGATCCACTGCGCCAGCGCCAGCAAGCGGCTGGCATGTGCATGGTGCGCAGCTGCGTTCCCGAGCAAGATGGCCTTGCGCTCGCCACCCAGCAGGGAACGGGCGATGGCCAAAGCCGAGCCGTCCACCGGAGCGGTCCCATCGGGAGCCGGTATGCCTTTTTCCTGGGCAATGGCGGCGGCAACGCTGGCGAGCGCCTGTTCCCATGCGCCGGACTGCTGCACCAGCGTGTGTGCCACGGGCATGGCCCAGTCATAAACTTCAGAATTGATGGCACTGACCGCACAACCATGGCGCGCTGCCTGGCGAATACGCTGTGCAAACAGCGGATGGTCCTTGCGCAGGTTGGAGCCGACCACCAGCACACGCTGCAAAGTGGAAAGCGATGCGATGGAGGTGCCCAGCCAGCGAATTCCGGCTGGTGCCGGGAATTCGGCATTGCGCAGCCGGTAGTCGATGTTCTCGCTGCCCAGTCCACGCACCAGGGAGCCTGCCAGATACAGCTCTTCCAGCGTGCTGTGCGGGCTCACCAGGGCGCCAATAGCGCCAGCGCCATGGTCGTTGCGAACGCAGCGCAAACCGTTGGCGACATATTCGAGTGCCGTCTGCCAGTCCACCTCTTGCCAGGTGCCGCCCTGCTTGAGCATGGGCCGGGTCAGGCGTTCGTCGCCGTTGAGCGCTTCATACGAAAAGCGGTCGCGGTCCGCAATCCAGCATTCGTTGACCTCTTCGTTCTCAAACGGAACGACGCGCATGACCTTGTGATTCTTCACCTGGACAATGAGGTTGGCGCCGGTGGAGTCATGGGGGCTGACCGACTTGCGGCGCGAAAGCTCCCAGGTGCGGGCGCTGTAGCGGAAAGGCTTGCTGGTCAACGCACCCACCGGGCAGATGTCGATCATGTTGCCCGAGAGCTCGGAATCGATCGTTTCGCCCGTCACGGTGGTAATCTCGGAGTGTTCACCCCGATGGATCATGCCCAGTTCCATGACGCCAGCCACTTCCTGGCCGAAGCGCACACAGCGGGTGCAGTGGATGCAACGGCTCATCTCCTCCATGGAGATCAGCGGGCCCACATCCTTGTGGAGCACCACGCGTTTTTCCTCTTCGTAACGCGACGAGGAAGCACCATAGCCAACGGCCAGATCCTGCAGCTGGCATTCCCCGCCCTGGTCGCAGATGGGGCAATCGAGCGGGTGATTGATGAGCAGAAACTCCATCACCGACTTCTGCGCCTGAATGGCTTTGTCGGTCTTGGTGCGCACGATCATGCCTTGCGTCACCGGAGTGGCGCATGCAGGCATGGGCTTGGGCGCTTTTTCGACGTCCACGAGGCACATGCGGCAATTGGCCGCAATCGACAATTTCTTGTGATAGCAGAAGTGGGGAATGTAGGTGCCAGCCTTTTCGGCAGCATGCATCACCATGGAGCCCTCGGTGACTTCTACCTTCTGACCGTCCAGTTCAATTTCAACCATATGCTTTTCTCGCGATCAGGCAGAGGGCGCAGCCTGAGGGGTCTTGTTCCGGATCAACGCTTCGAACTCGGGGCGGAAGTGCTTGATCATGGCGCGCACAGGCATTGCCGCAGCATCGCCCAGGGCGCAGATGGTGCGTCCCATGATGTTGCTGGCCACGGAATCGAGCACCTCCATGTCGGCAGGACGACCCTCACCACGATGGATGCGGTCCACCAGACGCCAGAGCCAGCCCGTGCCTTCGCGGCATGGCGTGCACTGTCCGCACGACTCATGCATGTAGAAATAGGACAGGCGCTTGAGGGACTCCACCATGCAGCGCGAATCGTCCATGACGATGACGGCACCCGAACCCAGCATGGAGCCGGCCTTGGCAATGGAGTCATAGTCCATGGTGCATTCCATGATGATGGATGCCGGCAACACGGGTGACGACGAGCCGCCAGGAATCACGGCCTTGAGCTGGCGCCCCGTCCGTACACCACCCGCCAATTCGAGGAGCTTGGCAAACGGCGTGCCCATGGGCACCTCGTAATTGCCGGGACGCTCCACATCGCCACTGACCGAGAAGATCTTGGTACCACCGTTGTTGGGCTTGCCGCAGGCAAGGTAGGCTGCGCCACCGTTGCGGATGATCCACGGCACCGCCGCAAAGGTTTCGGTGTTGTTGATGGTCGTGGGCTTGCCATAGAGGCCGAAGCTGGCCGGGAATGGCGGCTTGAAGCGGGGCTGCCCCTTCTTGCCTTCCAGCGATTCGAGCAAGGCCGTTTCTTCGCCGCAGATGTACGCGCCAAACCCGTGGTGCGCATGCAGCTGAAAACTAAAGCCGCTGCCCAGGATGCCGTTGCCCAGATAACCCGCAGCGCGCGCCTCTTCCAGCGCGGCCTCGAAGCGCTCGTAGACCTGGAAGATTTCACCGTGGATGTAGTTGTAGCCCACGCTGATACCCATCGCGTAGGCAGCAATGATCATGCCCTCGATCACGATGTGCGGGTTGTACATCAGGATGTCGCGGTCCTTGCAAGTACCTGGCTCACCCTCGTCCGAGTTGCACACCAGGTACTTCTGCCCGGGGAACTGCCGTGGCATGAAGCTCCACTTCAGGCCGGTGGGAAAACCCGCACCGCCACGACCCCGCAGACCGGACTCCTTCACGGTCGCAATCACCTGGTCCTGCGTGAGCCCCTCACCACCATCCTTGCCCAGGATGGCGCGCAGCGCCTGGTAGCCACCACGCGCTTCATAGTCCTTGATACCCCAGTTGGAGCCATTCAGGTCGGCGTAGATCTGGGGCGCAATGTGGCGGTCATGGAAGCAGGTTTCGACACCTGCCGCCTGGAATTGTGCAAGCACCTGGGCAGCCGTCGTCATTGCTTGGCCTCCACTGCACGCAGGCTGTCAACCAGTTGGTCGAGCTTGTCATTGCCCATGAAGCTGCACATGTTGCGGTCGTTCACCAGCATCACGGGCGCATCGGCGCAGGCACCGAGGCACTCGCATTGCTGCAGGGTGAACAGGCCGTCCGACGTGGTTTCCCCCATGGAAATGCCCAGCTTGTGCTCAAGGTGCTCCAGCGCCTTGCCGCCGTCACGCAACAGGCATGGCAGATTGGTGCAGACGTTGAGCTTGTACTTGCCCACCGCCTGCTGGTTGTACATGTTGTAGAAGGTGGTGACTTCGTGCACGGCGATCTGCGGCATGCCGAGGTACTCGGCAATACCCGCTTCACTGGCTTCGCTGACATGGCCCTGCTCCTGCTGCACGATGGACAGGCAGGCCATCACGGCCGACTGCTTCTGCTCCGGCGGGTACTTGGCCACTTCTCGCGCGAATCGCGCTTTGGTCGCTTCGGTAATCATCGATCAATCTCTCCGAACACGATATCCATGGTCCCAATGATGGCCACGGCGTCCGCAATCATGTGGCCCCGGGCCATTTCATCCAGCGTGGCCAGATGCGCAAAACCGGGGGCACGGATCTTCAGGCGATAGGGTTTGTTGGCACCATCGCTCACCAGATAGATGCCAAATTCCCCCTTGGGATGCTCCACTGCCGCATAGGCTTCGCCCTCGGGAACATGGAACCCTTCAGTGAACAGCTTGAAATGGTGGATCAGCTCTTCCATGTTGGATTTCATGGATTCGCGATCAGGCGGTGCAATCTTGTGGTTGTCGGTGATCACTGGCCCCGGGTTGGCACGCAGCCAGTCCACACATTGCTTGATGATGCGGTTGGACTCGCGCATTTCCTGCATGCGCACCAGATAGCGGTCATAGCAGTCGCCCGTCTTGCCCACAGGCACGTCGAAGTCCATGCGGTCGTAAACGTCGTAGGGCTGCGTCTTGCGCAAATCCCACGCAATGCCGGAGCCGCGCAGCATGGGACCGGTCATCCCCAGATTCAGCGCCCGCTCGGGCGTCACCACGCCGATACCCACGGTGCGCTGCTTCCAGATGCGGTTGTCGGTGAGCAGGGTTTCGTACTCGTCCACACAACCCGGGAAGCGCTGGGTGAAGTCGTCAATGAAATCAAGCATCGAACCCTGGCGGTTCTTGTTCATGGCCTCCAGGGCCTTGGCATTCTTGATCTTGCTGACCTTGTACTGCGGCATGCTGTCCGGCAGATCACGGTACACACCGCCGGGCCGGAAATACGCCGCATGCATGCGCGCACCGGACACGGCTTCGTACATGTCAAACAGGTCTTCGCGCTCGCGGAAGGTGTAGATCAGGATGGTGGAGCTGCCGCAATCGTTGCCATGCGAGCCGAGCCACATCAGGTGGTTCAGCAGACGCGTGATTTCAGCAAACATCACACGGATGTACTGCGCGCGCAGCGGCACTTCGATGCCCAGCAGTTTTTCAATCGCCAGGCAGTAGGCATGCTCGTTGCACATCATCGAGACGTAATCGAGCCGGTCCATGTAAGGCAGCGACTGGATATAGGTCTTGTGCTCGGCCAGCTTTTCGGTAGCCCGGTGCAGCAGACCAATATGCGGGTCGGCGCGCTGCACCACTTCGCCATCGAGCTCCAGCACCAGACGCAGCACACCGTGCGCGGCCGGGTGCTGCGGACCAAAATTCAGGGAATAGTTCTTGATTTCCGCCATGATGGATCACGTGAGACGCCCAGCGGCTCAGTGCAGGCCTCCGTACTTGTCTTCGCGAATAATGCGGGGCGTGATTTCCCGAGGCTCGATGGACACGGGCTCATAGACCACGCGCCGCTGCTCGGTGTCGTAGCGCATTTCCACATGCCCGGACAGCGGAAAATCCTTGCGGAAGGGGTGGCCGATGAAGCCATAGTCGGTCAGGATGCGGCGCAGGTCGCTGTGGCCATCGAACACGATGCCGAACAGGTCAAAGGCCTCGCGCTCGTACCAGTTGGCCGAGTTCCACAGATCGGACACCGACGCCACCACCGGAAAATCATCGTCCGGGCAGAACACCTTGACGCGCACGCGCTGGTTCAGGCTGACGGACAGCAGGTGCGACACCACGCCATAGCGGGCACCCTCGTTCACGGCGTCGGCATAGGCAGAATAGTCCACGCCACACAGGTCGATGAGCTGCTCGAAGCGGCAACCCTCGGCATCGCGCAACACGCGCATGGCATCCAGGTAATCAGCAGCAGCCACCACCACCGTGACTTCGTCCAGGGCCACCGTGATTTGGAGCGCCCGGGCGCCCAGGGCCGCAGCAATGTTGTCTTGGAGTTTTTCCGGCCGAATGGCAACAGCAGTCATCATCAACCCTTCAGACACGAGCAATGGTGTTGGTGCGGCGGATCTTCTGCTGCAACTGGATGATGCCGTAGATCAACGCTTCGGCCGTGGGCGGGCAGCCAGGCACATACACGTCCACCGGCACGATGCGGTCACAGCCACGCACCACGGAATAGCTGTAGTGGTAGTAGCCACCGCCATTGGCGCACGACCCCATCGACAGAACCCAGCGCGGCTCCGACATCTGGTCATACACCTTGCGCAAAGCCGGTGCCATCTTGTTGCAAAGCGTGCCGGCAACAATCATCAGATCGGACTGTCGCGGGCTGGCGCGGAACACCTCGGCACCAAAGCGCCCGATGTCGTAGCGCGCAGCGGCGGCATGCATCATCTCGACCGCGCAGCATGCCAGACCAAAGGTCATGGGCCACAGGGATCCGGTCTTGGCCCAGTTCACCACGGAGTCGTAGCTCGTGGTGATGAAGCCTTCCTTCATCACGCCTTCAATCATTGCATCAGTCCTTGTGAAGCCCGCTCATTCCCAGTTCAGGGCGCCTTTTTTCCACTCGTAGGCAAAACCCACGACCAGGATGGCCAGGAAGATCACCACGGCGACAAAGCCGGTAATCCCTACCTCCTGCAGCGACACGGCCCAGGGAAACAGGAAGGCGATTTCCAGATCGAACAGGATGAAAAGAATGGCCACGAGGTAGTAGCGCACATCGAATTTCATGCGCGCATCCTCGAAGGCTTCGAAGCCACATTCGTAAGGGGAGTTCTTCGCCGTGTCCGGGCGATTGGGGCCCAGCACATACCCCAGGGCCAGGGGAACGACACCTACGGCGATGCCGACCAAGATAAACAAAAGGACGGGGAGGTACTGTTCGAGGTTCATCTGGAGGATGTGCTCACCGCTGTGGCCTTGCCCGTCAGAACCCTGGCCGGGTCATGCAGGCAGGCCTTTGTTTTGGTGCCGTCGGCGAGACTCGAACTCGCACAGCTTTCGCCACTACCCCCTCAAGATAGCGTGTCTACCAATTTCACCACGACGGCTGATTTTTCATCTGGATGGCATGAGGAACCTTGCGGTTTTGGCTTTCCAGACAATCCGGAATTCTACTCCGGAAAAACCCTGCTCCGGAGCCAGAAAACCAATTTAGTGCAGTTTATTTCGTCGGGATCTGCGCTGCACCCGAGGCGGGCGCTGCAGGCGCAGGAACCACCGCATTCGATCCTGCCGTCGCAGGCGCTTCCACCGAAGCCGCGGGAACCACTGCAGCCGGCGTTTCCAGCACGCTGCCCGAACTGGCGGGACGCACATTGCCAAAATAAGCCAGCGCCAGCGTCGCCACGAAGAACACCGTGGCCAGCACGCCCGTGGTGCGCGAAAGGAAGTTGGCACTACCACTGGCACCAAACAGGCTACCCGAGGAGCCGCTGCCAAAAGCGGCCCCCATGTCGGCACCCTTGCCATGCTGGACCAGGATCAGGCCAATCATGCCCAGCGCCGTCAGCATCTGCACACCCAAAATCACATTCACAAGCACATTCATTCTCTGTTCACTCCTGATTTAATCGCTGCCAGCGCAATCCCTTATTGGGCGGCAGCAATAATTTGCAAAAAGTCTTGGGCCTTCAATGCCGCACCGCCCACCAGGCCGCCGTCGATATCTGCTTGCGCCAGCAACTGCGCTGCATTGGCGGCGTTCATGCTGCCGCCGTACAGCAGGCGAATGCGGTCCGCATGTTCACTGGCGGCGGCCAACTGGGCCCGCAGCACGGCGTGCACCTGCTGGGCCTGCTCTGGCGAAGCCGTGCGCCCGGTTCCAATGGCCCAGACGGGCTCATAGGCCACCACGATTTCGCTGATGCAATGGCCGTTGAGATGGATCACCGCCGCCAGCTGGCGCTTCACGACCACCTCGGTCTGGCCAGCCTCCCGCTCGGCCAGGGTTTCACCCACGCAAACAATGGGCGTGATGCCCAGCGCCAGCGCCCGCTGCGCCTTGACGGCCACCACGGTATCGCTCTCGCCGTGGTACTGGCGGCGCTCGGAGTGCCCCACCAGCACATAGCGCACACCGAATTCCTTGAGCATGGCTGCCGAGGTTTCGCCCGTGTAGGCGCCCGCCTCATGCACCGAGACATCCTGCGCAGCCAGCGCCAGCGCCGACCCCGCCGCGATGCCCGCCACCTGCGCCAGATAAGGTGCCGGCACCGCCACCGCCACGTCGCAGGCGGGTTGCCCCATGCCAGCGATCAGGGCGCGCACCAGCGCGTCGTTGGCAGCCAGGCTGCCATTCATCTTCCAGTTGCCTGCGATGAGTTTCTTTTTCATGATGACCACGTCAAAACAATCTTGCCGATGTGCCGGTTGGACTCCATCAGCGCATGGGCCTGCGCGGCATCCGCCGCAGCGAAAGTGCTGTGAATGACCGGGCGGACCGTGCCCGCCGCGATCAGGGGCCAGACATGCTCACGCAGCGCGCGCGCAATGGCACCCTTGAACGCCACCGGGCGCGGCCGCAAGGTCGAACCCGTGATGGTCAACCGGCGCCGCAGCACCAGCCCCGCGTTGAACGCACTCTTGACCCCGCCCTGCACGGCGATGATGACCAGGCGACCGTCCTCGGCCAGGCACTCCACCTCGCGCGCCACATAGTCGCCGGCGACCATGTCCAGCACCACATCCACGCCCTTGCCGGCGGTGATGCGCTTGGCCTCCTCGACAAAGTCCTGCGTCCTGTAGTTGATGGCATGGTGCGCGCCCAGCGCCAGGCAGGCCGCACATTTTTCATCGCTGCCCGCCGTCACGATCACCGTGGCACCCAAGGCGCGCGCCAGCTGGATGGCCGTGACGCCAATGCCGCTGGTGCCGCCCTGCACCAGCAGGGTTTCGCCCGGCTGCAGGCGTCCGCGGTCGAACACATTGCTCCATACCGTGAAGAAGGTTTCGGGCAAAGAGGCCGCCTCGATGTCGCTGAGCCCGGCGGGCACCGGCAGGCACTGCTCGACCGGCGCCACGCACCACTCGGCATAGCCGCCACCAGCCACCAGCGCGCAAACGCGGTCGCCCACCTTCAAACCGGCCTTGGACAGAGCGACAGCATCGCCGCTTTCCACAACACCCGCCACTTCCAGCCCCGGAAGGTCGGAAGTACCCGGTGGCGGCGCGTAATGGCCCAGACGCTGCAACACGTCGGGCCGGTTGATGCCACTCGCACTGACGCGGATCAGCAACTCGCCCGTCCCCGCCTGGGGCATGGGGCGCTCGCCCAGGCGCAACACCTCTGGAGCACCAAAGGCCGTGATTTCTACAGCGCGCATACCGGAACCCTTCGCACGTCCATCTGAATGATTTTGACCTCCAGCACTTGTGCAACAAGTGCCAGAAGCTCCTATATCAACAGCAGATCAATCAACCGTTCAGCTGGCCCGCGCTGCCTTCGGAAGACACCGCTTGCTGCTGCTGTTGCTGCTGCTCGGCGGGCTGGCGATCACGGCCACCATCGCGGCGCTCGCCACCGCGGTCACCCCGCTCGGCCGGAGCCGGACGATCACTGCCGCCGGCTGGACGTTCGGCCAGGGCCTTCATCGACAGCTTGACGCGGCCCTTTTCGTCGGTCTCCATGACCTTGACCTTGACGATCTGGCCTTCGGTCAGGTAGTCGCCCACGCGCTCGACGCGCTCGTGCGCAATCTGGCTGATGTGCAGCAGTCCGTCCTTGCCGGGCAGCAGGTTGATCAGCGCGCCGAAGTCCAGGATCTTGGTGACCGGGCCTTCGTAGATCTTGCCGATTTCGACTTCGGCCGTGATCTGCTCGATGCGGCGCTTGGCTTCGTCGGCCTTGGCGTTGTCGGTGGCGGCGATGGTGATGGTGCCGTCTTCCTCGATGTTGATCTGGCAGCCGGTTTCTTCGGTCAGCGCACGGATCACGGCGCCGCCCTTGCCGATCACGTCACGGATCTTCTCGGGGTTGATCTTCATGGTGTAGAGCTTGGGCGCGAAGTTGCTCACCTCGGTCTTGGCTTCGCCCATGGCTTCCTGCATCTTGCCCAGGATGTGCACGCGCGCTTCCTTGGCCTGAGCCAGTGCCACCTGCATGATTTCCTTGGTGATGCCCTGGATCTTGATGTCCATCTGCAGCGCCGTGATACCGGCGGTGGTGCCTGCCACCTTGAAGTCCATGTCGCCCAGGTGATCTTCATCGCCCAGGATGTCGGTCAGCACGGCAAAGCGGTTGTCTTCCTTGATCAGGCCCATGGCGATACCGGCCACATGCGCCTTCATGGGTACGCCCGCGTCCATCATCGACAGGCAGCCGCCGCAGACCGAAGCCATCGACGAGGAGCCATTGGATTCGGTGATTTCCGACACCACGCGCATGGTGTAGGGGAACTCTTCCTTCGTTGGCAGCACGGCGACCAGCGCGCGCTTGGCCAGGCGGCCGTGGCCGATTTCGCGGCGCTTGGTGCTACCCATGCGGCCCACTTCGCCGGTGGCGAAGGGAGGCATGTTGTAGTGCATCATGAAGCGGTCTTCATACTCGCCAGCCAGCGCGTCGATGCGCTGCGCATCGCGCTCGGTGCCCAGCGTGGTCACCACCAGCGCCTGGGTCTCGCCACGCGTGAACAGGCTGGAACCGTGGGCGCGGGGCAGCACGCTGCTGCGGATTTCGATGGGGCGCACGGTGCGCGTGTCGCGGCCATCGATGCGGGGCTCGCCCGCCAGGATCTGGCTGCGCACGATGCGCGCTTCGATGTCGAACAGCATGCCTTCGACCTTGACGCTGTCGAACACGACACCGGCTTCCTTCAGGTCGGCCATGACCACGGCATAGGCCTCGCGGCAGGCGTGCGTGCGGGCCTGCTTGTTGCGGATCTGGTAGGCAGCGCGCAGCTTGCCTTCGGCCAGCTCGGTCACCTTGGCGATGAGCGATTCGTCCTTGGCGGGGGCTTTCCAGTCCCACACGGGCTTGCCGGCCTCGCGCACCAGCTCGTGAATGGCGTTGATGGCCACATTGCCTTGCTGGTGACCGAACACCACGGCACCCAGCATGATTTCTTCGGACAGTTGCTGCGCCTCGGATTCGACCATCAGCACGGCCGCTTCGGTACCGGCCACGACCAGGTCCATCTGCGAGCTCTTGCGCGCCGTCTGGCCGGGGTTGAGCACGTATTCACCGTTGATGTAGCCCACGCGCGCAGCGCCGATCGGGCCATTGAATGGGATGCCCGAGATGGCCAGCGCGGCGCTGGTGGCAATCAGGGCGGCAATGTCGGCGTCCACTTCGGGGTTCAGCGACACCGTGTGGATGACCACATGCACGTCGTTGTAGAAACCTTCGGGGAACAGCGGGCGGATCGGGCGGTCGATCAGGCGGCTGGTCAGGGTCTCGTGCTCGCTGGGCTTGGCTTCGCGCTTGAAGAAGCTGCCGGGGATCTTGCCAGCGGCGTAGGTCTTCTCGATGTAGTCCACCGTCAGCGGGAAAAAGTCCTGCCCCGCCTTGGCCACCTTGGAGGCCACCACGGTGGCCAGCACCACGGTGTCGTCGATGTTCACCAGCACGGCGCCGCCGGCCTGGCGGGCGATTTCGCCCGTTTCCATGATGACGGTCTTGTCACCCCATTGGAAAGATTTGGTGACCTTGTTGAAAATGCTCATGTTCAGCTCCTGTTTTAATAGCTGGCAGCGTTCTGCCAGATTGGCTTGGAGAGCAATTCAGAACACGATGCCATTCCAGTGAACCTGCCCGCCACCCGCGTGGTGCAAGGCCATTGGAATGACACAGCTTCGCTCTGTTTTGCGGCTCCGAAGTAAAAAACGCCTGAGCTAGCGGACTAACCCAGGCGTTTTGGCATGCAAATCAGATTACTTGCGCAGACCCAGCTTGGCGATCAGCGCGGTGTAGCGGTCGGCGTCCTTGGCCTTGAGGTAATCCAGCAGCTTGCGGCGACGGCTCACCATGCGCAGCAGGCCACGGCGACCATGGTGGTCCTTGGCATGCGTCTTGAAGTGGGGCATCAGTTCGTTGATGCGGGCGGTGAGCAGGGCCACTTGCACTTCTGGGCTGCCCGTATCGTTGGCAGCGCGTGCATTGGCCTTGACGACTTCGGCCTTGATGGAGGATGCGATCATTGATTTTTCCTTGATGAAGACCTGCAGCAAAGCCACAGGCCAATAGTTTTTACTTGCGCCTGCGGCTGGAACGGCCATGGGCGTGCGTCTTGCACCGTGCAAAACCTGCGGATTATAACCCGAGCCAGTTTTTGAGTCGCTCCACCCCCTGCACCAGGCGCTGCGGGTCCTTGGAGGCAAAACACCAGCGCAGCCAGCCCTGGGCCTCCTCGCCAAAGGCATTGCCGGGCGCCAGGCCCAGCCCCGCCTCGGCCACCAGGCGCTTGGCCGTGGCCAGCGAGTCGCCATGCCCAGGCAGGCGAAAGAATGCATACATCCCACCGCGTGCGCTGGCCACCTCCACGCCGGGCAGGGCCTGCAAAAGCGGCACCAGGGTGTCACGGCACTGCTTCAGGTGCGCCACCACGCGCGGCGTGATCGCGTCCGCATGCTGCAGCGCCGCAATACCAGCCCGCTGGGTGAACACGCTGGCACACGAGGTATTGAACTCGACCAGCTTGCCCATGTGGTGCGTCATGGAGGGCGGCATCACCAGCCAGCCCAGGCGCCAGCCTGTCATCAAAAAACTCTTGGAAAAACTGTGCACCACCACCAGGCGGTCCTCGGGCTCGGCCAGGTCCAGGAAACTGGGGGCACAGCCGTTGGCCGTGGGCTCGTAATACAGGCGTTCATACACCTCGTCGGCCAGGATCCAGGTGCCCGTGGTGCGGCAATGCGCCAAAATGCCTTGCTGCTCCTGCGCCGTCAGGGTCCAGCCCGTGGGGTTGTTGGGCGCGTTCACCACCAGCAATTTCGTGGCCGGCGTGATGGCGGCCAGCAATTCAGCCATGTCCAGCGCCCAGGCACCGCCCGGCTGGGGGCGCAGTGAAACACAGCGCAAATCCGCCCCCATGATCAAGGGCTGCGCCGTGAGATTGGGCCACACAGGTGTGACCGCCACCACCTCATCGCCTGCGTCCACCAACGCCTGCACCGCCAGCATCAGCGCATTGACGCCACCCGACGTGATGGCAATGCGGTCGGCACCCACCGGCCGGTGCAGCCGGCTGGTATAGGCCGCCACTTCGGCGCGCAACTCTGGCAAGCCCAGGTTGTGGGCATAAAACGTTTCCCCCCGCTGCAGCGAATCGATGGCTGCCTGGCGCACCACATCGGGCGTACCCTCGTCACTCTCGCCAAACCAGAAGGCCAGCACATCGCTGCGCCCCATGCCAGCGTTGGCCACTTCACGGATACGGGATTCTTCGAGGTTCAGCAGGGCGTGGCGCATGGCAGGATGGACGTGGAGAATGTCAAAGCCGCATCGTACGGGATGCCGGCCGCGAACCACCCGATCCACCCGACAGCCATGGAGCACGCATGTCCCTCAACCATTGCAACAAAGTCCCGCCAAGCCCCTGGGAGAGCGCCCTCCTGTGCGTCTGCATGGCACTGGGCCTGATGACCCCCTCCTTTGGCGTACAGGCAGCGTCCAAAAAGAACGCCGCAGAAACCGTCGCCAGCGAATCCGTCAAAAAGAAGGGTTCAGTGAAGGTGAAGCACCAGCGCAGCGCGTCGGAAGAAAGCACCGCCGAGCGCGACCGGCGCCTGTACCGGGAATGCAAGGGGTTGCCCAATGCAGGGGCGTGCCTGGGGTACACCCGGCGCTAAAGCACGGCCCTAAAAGCATGCTCACCACCTGAGCATGCGCAAAACCGTTGCACCACGGTAGCCAAAGACACAGTAAATCCATAGCATGCGCTGCAGGCCTCGCAACACCCCCATACAGGAAGTCGCCGCCATGCCGTTGAACCGCCAAACCACCCGCCGCCCCGCGCTTGCGGCCAGTGCCAAAACCAGCCGGCTCCAAGGCTTCAGCCTGGTAGAGGTGATGATCGTGCTCAGCATCGTGGCCATCCTCATGGGGCTGGCCGCTCCGGCATTTCAGGGGCTACAGGAATTGCGCCGCCTTGAAGGCCACGCCGCAGAGCTGGCCACAGACATCCAGCACATCCGCAGCGAGGCCGTGACCAAAAACCGGCAAATGCACCTGCGCTTTGGGTCTGACGCGGCAGGCACTTGTTATTTATTGCACAGCGGCAACACCGGCACCTGCACCTGCACCAGCGCCGGGGCCGCGCAATGCACCGACCCCGCCAACTCGCCCGTGAAAAGCGTGGGCCTGGCTTCCAGGGAGGGCGTGCGCCTGCAGGCCAATGTCACCACCATGCTGTTCGACCCGGTTCGCGGCACTACAACCCCAGCAGGATCGGTCAACCTGATCGCCGACAGCGGCAAAACCATCCGGCATGTGGTCAACATCATGGGGCGTACCAGAACCTGCTCGCCCCAGGGCAGCGTCAGCGGCTACACCACTTGCTGAAGCCAGCGGCCACCCGTCAGCCAACCAGGAAACCCGATAGGCGGCCCGGCACAATCGACCAACGGCACATTCGAAACATTTTTTTCGAAACCTTACGCGGCAAAATGGGGGCATGAAAACCTCTATCGCACCACAGGTACGTCGCCAATCCCCCAAGCCCAATGGGTTCACGCTGATCGAACTGATGATCGTCGTGGCGGTTGTGGGCATTCTTGCAGCCGTCGCTTACCCTTCGTACGCCGAATATGTCAGAAAAAGCCGCAGGTCGGATGCCATGGCAGCTATTTCCAAAGTCCAGCAGGCTCAAGAAAGATGGCGCGCTAATAACGCCAGTTATAGCGCCGACGTTAGCTCTTCGCCCACGGGCTTGAAGTTGGTATCTAACGCCACCGTAGCGTCAAGCTACAACCTCCCCTCCGGCTACTACTCAATTGGGATCAGCGGCCAGTCGGCCACCGGATACACCGTTACAGCAACGGCTATAGGCGCCCAAGCCAGTGATGCCAAGTGCACCACGCTAACTGCGACTTTGGCAAATGGCACTATTACCTATGGAAAAACTGGGACAGGTACAGTAGAAACCTGCTGGAACCAATGAAGCGCCCTATTAAAAATCCCAACGCCAAGGGATTCACACTCATTGAGTTGTTGATATCTGTGGCAATGATTGCAATCATTGCGTCTCTTGCAGCACCATCATTTACTACCATGATAGCCACGCAAAGAATCAAAGGTTTGGCAAATGAAATAATGACAGACCTATCTTTTGCAAAAATGGAGTCCGTACAGAAAAATCAATGTATTGCCGTTGATTTCAGTGCACAAGGCTACACCATAACTCAGTTGACTACATGCACCACAACGACAGGGGCAACGATTAAGACCGTCAACAACATTTCGGCCAGCAACAATTCTTTCTCCCCTTCTTCAGGCACCACCTATTTGGGAATAAAGTTTGAACCTGTCAGAACCACTGCGACCATTACCGGCACGGATCTTGTCATATCCAATACCAACGCAAGCACGCGCTCATTAAAAATAGTGGCAAACACAATGGGTCGAGCAGAAATATGCAGCCCAAGTGCAACCATCACAGGATTCAAACCATGCTAAAAAACCCGCTGAAACGCTCCAGACAGAAAGGGTTTAGTCTGGTAGAGAGCATGGTAGGCATCACGCTGGGATTATTTGTAGTGACCGGCGCTTTGGTGCTCATGTCAACTATGACAAAAAATAATCGCGACCTGATGATGGAAACCCGATTGGTTCAAGACTTGCGCACCAGCTCTGATCTGGTCGCAAGAGACATCCGCCGCGCAGGATACTGGGCAAGTGCCGCAGATGGTGTTTATGTACCACCTAGTGCAGGCAGCCCGGTGGCTGCTGCGTCCTTACCTCAAAATCCCCATCAAAATCTTATTCCTGGCAGTTGCGATACTTCAACTCTGCCAACCCCAGTCAGTTCGCCAGCATCTGGTACTGCGCTTACCGCCATGTGTTATTACATAGATGCGGGAATGTATGGCTTTAAGCTAGATGCAACGACGGGTGTTTTGTATGCGTTTGTTGCAGGCAATACCCCGCAAGCGCTCAGCGATCCCAACACCGTCAAAATTACCCAATTCAACCTGATTGCTTCACCTTTGCAAATATCCCTACCTGGCAATTGTGCAGCAGCCTCAGTTCCCAACCCACCTCAAGTGGTTGTTCGCCAATTTGAAGTGGAATTGCGTGGGCATCCACCATCAGACCCTACGTTGGTTCGCGGCGTAAGAACCAAGGCAAGAGTTCGAAATGATGCAGTCAGCGGGAGTTGCAGTTAATGAATAATCACACCAACAGGCAGATTCTTTGCATGCCTGGAAAAAATCAGCACAGATATGAACGCGGAGCAGCATCTGTTGTCGTGGTTGCATTACTTCTTCTGATCATGGCCATCGTGGTCGCTTTTGCCAATCGAACCATAATTTTTGAGCAAAAAACATCGGCCAATCAGTACCGTGCCACGCTGGCCTTCGAAGCTGCTGAAGCGGGTCTTGCATGGGCTCAGGCAATGCTCAACGAGCAAAAATATATTACTACAGCCTGTACGGAGACCACAACACCGGGTAATGAAAGATTTAAAAATCGTTATCTTAATATCCAACCAGATACCACTATAGAGTTTACATACGTTAACTCTGTCACTCCACCAGCACCCATAGCTGCTTGCATTTACAACCAAGCAGGCGGCAGCATGAATTGCAGTTGCCCTGTACGGGCAGGCCCCTACCCCAACCCACCCATACTTCCTCCTACAAATACGCCGAACACACCCAACCCCTCCGTACCCACAGCAGGCTCAGGATATAACCTACGGTTTGATATTTCTTTCGAAAGCAACACAAGAACAGGAACGGTGAACATTATTTCTCAAGGCTGCACGTTACCATCTGGCGCTGCAGCATGCGCTGGCGGCGACGCCAGTGCAACCGTCAGAGCAACCTTGGGCCAAATCTCTGGATTAGCGACTCCGCCAGCCTCACCACTTACCGCACGAGGCAATGTCAGCATTGGAAACGCCGCCCTAGGCGTCAGCAATCCAGACCCTAACACCAACGGCGTCACGATCAATTCTGGCGGCACCATAGACGCCGCAAGCGCGATAATTACCACCGTACCGGGCACACCGCCCAAAGCGACGCTGGTAGGGAATGATGCTTCTTTGCGGGATAAAACGGAGGACAACTTATTCTCCTCATTTTTTGGCATGAGCAAAGACGCATACAAGAGCTTAAGCTACGTATTACCGTGTACCGCATGCACTGATACTGATTTAATTGCCGCCTACAATGCAGGCGAAAGGCAAATCTGGGTACCAGGCTCAATGACCATCAATGCGAACTCTACAATCGGAACATCCACAGATCCTTTTGTCATGGTCGTTGACGGTGCGGTCAATATCAGTGGTGGCCCTCAAATTTCCGCCGTAATCTACTCCACCGCTGCCACCTGGAACTCCACTGGCGGTGGCAGCGCATTGTTTCGCGGCGCCATCATTTCCGAAGGCGACTACACCGGCAACGGCACCCCGAATTATTACTATGACCCAGAAGTCATGAGAAAAATTCGATCAAGTGCAAAATCATTTGCGCAAGTACCTGGCAGCTGGAGGGATTTTTAATGATTAGAATAAATAAAAGCAGCCATGGCAAGCATGGCATCACCACCCAACAGCGCGGTATCGCACTGATTGAAGCCATGGTGGCGTTGCTGATAGTTTCTCTTGGCGCACTCGGCTTGGTAGGAATGCATTTATTCCTGAACCGCAATGCCGACGTCGCCAAGCAACGCAGCGAGGCAGCCAGGCTGGCGCAGGCCCAGATGGAAGAAATGCGCGTTTACAGGACCATAGGAACAAGTTCTGATGCATTGTTCTGGACAAATATCATTAAAAATGACACAAGCGCTGCCCCTGTAACAACCGGTACGGCCAGCAATCCATACACCTCCAATACGACTTACGCTCTACAGCGCAGCGTCCCTGCTTCAGACCCGTCCGCCGGCAAATACAAGGAAGTTCAGGTACGGGTCACTTGGCTGGACCGCAGCGGTGAAAATCAAGCTATTGTTTTTAGAAGCGTGATGAATGGAGTTGATCCGTCCACCGCGGTATCGCTATCGCTTGTCCCCAACGGTTCCAATGTGCGCGACACCTTGGGTCGTAACGTGAGCATCCCCATTCCATCGAAAAATCTTGGCGATGGCACCAGCGTTTTCAAACCCCGCTCGGACGGTGCTACCGCCATTGTTTTTGACAACACTACCGGATTGATCAAAAAAATATGCAACAGAATAACATCAACAACACGGACCGCACAAATCACACTTTCAGATGTCGCCAGTTGCGATTCCCAAACCGGCTACTTGTTAAGCGGTTATATACGTTTTAAGGATGGAAGTTTCAACACCAATTTCGATCCAGTGAGTGCCAATGATCCCGTACCAACCAAAACTACTTGGGAGGTTGGCATGACCATGAATGATGTTGCGCCAGCGACCGGAAAACAAGGTTTGCTGTCCCTTTTGGCAAAAACTTCACCTGCCTGGACGAGCAACATTTCTAAAAATAAATACTCGACCCTACCCACCTGTTTTGCCGAACCATTAAAAACCATATCATTCACGGCATCGGTCAACTACAGCTTCACCAATGATGGCGCTACAACCTCCTCGACGAGCACCAAGGTCTATTTAACCGTGCCGGTGGGAACTGAATTAACACCAGCAGCCATTGCCGAACACACTACATACCCGCAAACCGCCATTTCAAATATCGTCGATCAGAACGAGCGCTTTATTGGTTACTCTTGTATTATTTATCCTATTGACTTGGACAACAATCCATTAACAGCAAATGCATGGACCGGCTTAACCAAGTTGATCGTCACAGGTACAGACACAGCTGCCAGCGCCTCTATAGGCACTACTTACAAGGTATGCCGATTCAGCGCAGACTACAACCTTAACGGCTATGTTTGGACGCCAGCAACACCATTACCTGACACAGCAACCACTGAGAGTGTCGATAAAATTGACAACGAGGAGCATCCCTATGCCTACCTCAATGTGCAAAGATCTCTCAGTAATCAGAATTTTCTGGTGATTGCTGGAAATCAAAATTGCCCATCGGGTTCCGCTGTCGAGGTGAATGGCACTGGCAGTGAGGTTTATACAGACACCACGACCGTATTGCACCAACCTTAATTATAAAAAGCGAGCAGCTGATTGCGTGCGCACCCCAGACTTGACCCTGCGTGGCGCACGCAACACAAAAATCATCGTTACAAAATGCCAAGGCCCATAGCGCCTGCATTACCATCACCGCGCAATGACTACACCAGCGCACTTCACCTCCCAAGCGCTTGGGCTCGCCGCCCAGGCGCTTTTTCTTTCCAACCCCAACCCCCGCGTGGGCTGCGTGCTGGTGGCGCCCGATGGCCGGGTGATTGGCCAGGGTTTCACCCAGCAGGCCGGTGGCCCGCACGCTGAAGTGGTGGCGCTGCGCGATGCGGCGGCTGCCGGGCAGGATGTGCGGGGCGCCACGGCCTACGTCACGCTGGAACCTTGCGCCCACCAGGGCCGCACGGGGCCTTGCTGCGACGCGCTGGTGGTGGCGGGCATTGGCAAGGTGGTGGCCTCCATTGCCGACCCCAACCCCCTGGTGGCCGGCCAGGGTTTTGCGCGGCTACGCGCTGCGGGCGTGGCGGTGGAGGTGGGGCCGGGTGCAGCCGAGTCGCGCGAACTCAACATCGGGTTTTTCAGCCGCATGGTGCGGGGCATACCCTGGGTACGCCTCAAGGCGGCGGCGTCACTCGACGGCACCACGGCATTGCACAACGGCACCAGCCAGTGGATCACCTCACCCTCTGCGCGCGCCGATGGCCATGCCTGGCGCGCGCGGGCCTGCGCGGTGCTCACAGGCATTGGCACGGTGCTGGACGACAACCCGCGCCTGAATGTGCGCGAGGTGCCAACCCCACGCCAGCCGCATGTGGTGGTGGTGGACAGCCAGTTGCAAACCCCGCCGGATGCGCGCCTTTTCATGGCCGGCCGCACTTGCATGATCTACGCAGCCACCCAGAATGATGGCAAAAAGGCCGCACTGGAAGCGCGTGGCGCCACGGTGGTTTATTTACCCAACCCACAAGGCAAAGTGAGCTTGCCCGCCATGCTGCGCGACCTGGCCCGGCGCGGCGTGAACGAGCTGCATGTGGAAGCCGGCAACAAGCTCAATGGCTCGTTCGTGCGCGAAGGGCTGGTGGACGAGATGCTGGTGTACCTGGCGCCCACCTTGCTGGGACCAGGCCTGGGCATGGCCCATGTAGGTCCGTTCGATACCTTGGCGCAAGGCCTGGCCATGGATTTCACTTCGGTAGAGCGGGTGGGGCCGGACATCCGCCTCGTGGCCCGCGTGCGCGGGCGCGACGCTTTTTAAGCGTAGCGGTGCAGGGCCTTGGGGCCTGCACCGCCTGCCCGGCTCACCGGCAAACCAGCTGGCTGCCCTGCCCTGGCGCCCGCACCTGCATGCCACCGATGGCGGCAGCCGCTGCAAAGCCGGCCTGATGAAAAGTGTCGAGCACGCGCGCCAGCGCATCAGGGCTGCAGCTCACCAGCAGGCCGCCGCTGGTCTGGGGGTCGGTCAGCAGGTGGCGCTGCCATTCGGGTGCACCGGGCGCCCAGGCCACATCGGCGCCATAGGCGGCCCCGTTGCGTGCCGAGGCCCCCGTGACCACGCCCTCGGCCGCAAACCGCGCCGCGGCCTCAATGATCGGCACCTGGGCCAGCTCCACCTGGGCTGAAAGCCCCGAGCCCCGGCACACCTCCAGCAGGTGGCCTGCCAAGCCGAAACCGGTGACATCGGTCATGGCGTGCACGCCATCCAGCGCACCCAGGGCAATGCCCACCCGGTTGAGCTGTGTGGTGTAGCGCAGCATGTCGGCGTAGCCGGCAGCATCCAGCAGGCCTTTTTTCAGTGCCGCCGAGAGAATGCCCACCCCCAGCGGCTTGCCCAGCACCAGCACATCGCCCGCCTGCGCGTCGGCATTGCGGCGCACGCGCTGCGGGTGCACCAGGCCCAAACCCACCAGGCCATAGATGGGTTCGAGCACGTCGATCGAATGCCCGCCCGCGATGGGGATGCCGGCGTCGCGGCACACGGCGGCTCCGCCTTCCAGCACACGGCCAATCACTTCGGGCGGCAGCTGGGCAATGGGCATGCCCACCAGGGCCAGCGCCATGATGGGTGTGCCGCCCATGGCGTAGATGTCGGACAGCGCATTGGTGGCGGCAATGCGGCCAAAGTCATAGGGGTCGTCAACGATGGGGGTGAAGAAATCGGTGGTGGCCACCAGCGCCTGGCTATCGTTCAGGCGGTAAACGGCCGCATCGTCGCTGGTTTCGGTACCCACCAGCAGTTCGGGCGGGACGATGCCCTGCGGTGCGCGTGCCAAAATCTCCTGCAGCAGGCCCGGCGCTATCTTGCAACCGCAACCGCCGCCGTGCGAGAACTGGGTAAGACGAATGGGTTTTGAATCAACAGTCATGGTGCGCGCGATTGTGCCAGCCGGCCGCCGGCCCGCGCGGGGCAAGGGCCTGGCGCCATGAGCCACCGCGGTCCCGTGCGCGTGGCGGATCGCCATGCATTTCACACCCTGATCGATGCGCGCTCGCCCGCCGAATACGCACTCGACCATATTCCCGGCGCCATCAACTGCCCGGTGCTCGACGATGACGAGCGCCGCATCGTCGGCACCATCTACAAGCAGCAAGGCGCCTTTGAGGCGCGGCGCGTGGGCGGCGCCATGGTGGCAGCCAACCTGGCGCGGCATTTGCAAACGCAGTTTGCCGACCAGCCCGCCAGCTGGAAACCCCTGGTGTACTGCTGGCGCGGCGGCATGCGCAGCGGCTCGATGGTGACCTGGCTGCGCCTGGTGGGCTGGGACGCCCAGCAGCTGGCCGGTGGCTACAAGGCGTGGCGCCGCCATGTGATAGACCGGCTGGCCGAACTGGCGCCGCAGCTGCCCCTGCGTGTGATCTGCGGCCCCACCGGCAGCGCCAAGACGCGCGTGCTGCAGGCCCTGGCCGCGCGCGGCGCGCAGGTGCTCGATCTGGAGGCCTGCGCCCGCCACCGGGGATCGGTGCTGGGCGCCTGGCCGGGGGTGGAGCAGCCCTCGCAAACCGCCTTCGAGACCACCCTGCTGCATGCACTGGAGCCCCTGGATCTGCAGCGCACCATCTATGTCGAGGCCGAAAGCAGCAAGATCGGCCGCCTGGCGGTGCCCCAGCCCCTGGTGCAGCGGTTGCGCGCCAGCCCCTGCATCGAGATCGCCGCCAGTGTGCCGGCGCGGCTGGATTTTCTGCTGCGCGACTACGCCAACCTGGGCGACGACCCGGTCCTGCTGGCCCGCCAGCTGGGTTTGCTCAAGGAGTTGCACGGCAAGCAGGTGATTGCACGCTGGCAGGACTGGGCCGCAGCAGGTGCGCTGGCCCCGCTGTTTGCCGAGCTGGTGGCCTTGCACTACGACCCGCTCTATGCCCGCTCGCAAAGCACGCACCTGCACCAGTGGGCCACGCGGCACAGCCTGGCCAGCGACGATCTTTCTGCGGCCGGCATTGATGCCCTGGCCGAGCAGCTGCTGGCGCTGGGTTGACTTCCCCGGCACCGGGCTGTGCTACAGCCTCCACTGGCCATCAAAAAAGATCGCCTTTCGCGCTTGCCAGTAAAGCGCCATAGCCATTTTTCATCATTGTTTTTGCGCTTGCCTCAAGCAATGCCCCATGATGGGGCGAACCGGCGGTGCACCTCCATGGTTTTTTTGGCGCGTTTATTGCTTAATTTTGGTGCAAGTCTGGCGCCTGCGTCCGGATTGCACCAGAACAGATCAATTCAGAGCACGAGGAAGTTATGAATGCACACCAACAGGGCGGCGATGCCTTGTTCATATTGCTGGGCGCCATCATGGTGCTGGCCATGCACGCCGGTTTTGCGTTTCTGGAGCTAGGCACCGTGCGCAAAAAGAACCAGGTCAATGCCCTGGTCAAGATCCTGGTGGATTTTTCGGTGTCCACGGTGGTGTATTTCTTGGTGGGCTACGGCGTGGCCTATGGCACGCATTTCTTGGTGGGCGCGGAGACGCTGGCCCAGCAAAACGGCTTTGCACTGGTGAAGTTCTTTTTCCTGCTCACCTTCGCGGCGGCGATTCCGGCCATTGTGTCGGGCGGCATTGCAGAGCGTGCCAAGTTCTGGCCCCAACTGCTGGCAACAGCCGCCATCGTTGGCTTTGTGTACCCGTTTTTTGAAGGTATCGCCTGGAACGAGCATTTCGGCATCCAGGCTGGCATTGCCGCCCTGACCGGCGCCGCCTTCCATGACTTTGCCGGCTCGGTGGTGGTGCACGCCGTGGGTGGCTGGATTGCCCTGCCCGCCGTTCTGCTGCTGGGGTCACGCGCCAACCGCTACCGCAAGGATGGCGCCATCTCGGCCCATCCACCCTCCAACATCCCTTTTCTGGCGCTGGGTGCGTGGGTGCTGGTGGTGGGTTGGTTTGGTTTCAATGTGATGAGCGCGCAAACGCTGGACAAGCTGTCGGGGCTGGTAGCGGTCAACTCGCTGATGGCCATGGTGGGCGGCACGCTGGCCGCGCTGGTGCTGGGCAAGAACGACCCCGGCTTCGTGCACAACGGCCCGCTGGCCGGCCTGGTGGCTGTTTGCGCGGGTTCCGACCTGATGCACCCGCTGGGTGCGCTGGTGGTGGGCGGCGTGGCCGGCAGCATCTTTGTGGTGATGTTCACCCTCACCCAGAACCGCTGGAAGATCGACGATGTGCTGGGCGTGTGGCCCCTGCACGGGCTGTGCGGCACCTGGGGCGGCATTGCCGCAGGCATTTTCGGCAGCAAGGCCTTGGGTGGGCTGGGCGGTGTCAGCCTGTGGGCGCAACTCATGGGAACGGCCATGGGCGTGGTGTGGGCGCTGCTGGGCGGTGCACTGGTGTATGGTGTGCTGAAGGCCACGCTGGGCCTGCGGTTATCGCAGGAAGAGGAGTTCGACGGTGCCGACCTGTCGATCCACAAGATCAGCGCAACGCCGGACCGCGAAGTGAGCTGGTAAGCCTGCAGCCGCCAGGGCCCGGATGCGCCGTGCCCCGAGAGCTTGGTTTGGTGTGTTGAAACGACGGCGCCACGTCTGACATCCACCGGGCGCGCGGCCCGCTACGCTGGGGCGCACCCCGTTGGGAGTGCCCGCCACCGATTCACGCCGCTACGCCCGCCCATGACCCTCGCCCTTGTTTTCGGTTTTCTTCCCGCGCTGCTGCGCCGGCACCTGCCGCCATGGTGGGCTGCCCTGCTCATTCTTGCGCTGAGCGGTTGCGCCGAATTGCCCAAGAATGTGCAGCGCCCTGTTTCCACGGCGCTCGAAGCCACCGCCGGCACCGCACTGGCCACGCTGGTGAACGAGCGCCGCGCTGCGGCAAATGCGCGCTTTGAATCAGGCTTTGTGCTGCTGGCCGGCCCCCAGGCGGCCTATGGCAGCCGCCTGGCCCTGGTGGAAGCGGCGCAGAAAACGCTGGACCTGCAGTACTACGCCATCCACGCCGACGCCAGCACCGAGCGGCTGCTGCTGGGTGTGATCGCCGCCGCCCGGCGCGGCGTGCGCGTGCGCGTGCTGCTGGACGACTTTCACAGCACCGGAAAAGACGCACAGGTGATGCGCCTGGCCTTCGAACCCAATATCGAAATGCGCATGTTCAACCCGGTGGCGGGCGCCCGCAACTCCACCGTGTGGCGCATGGTCAGTGCCTTGGGCGATTTTTCGCGGGTGCAGCAGCGCATGCACAACAAGCTCTTCATCGCCGACAACACCATGGGCGTGGCCGGCGGGCGCAACCTGGGCGATGCCTATTTCGGCCACGACACATCGGGCAACTTTGTCGACCTCGATGTGCTGGCGGCCGGCCCCATCGTGCAGGATCTGTCGCGCAGCTTCGACAGCTACTGGAACAACGAGCGCGCTTACCCTGTGCAGTCGCTGATCACGCCCAAAGAGCTGGACGCCCTGCGCTCGTCGCTGGCCACCACCGACCAGGAGCCAGGCACCCACGCCGGACCTACCCCGGTGCGCGCGGCCGCCTCCAGCCCGTTGGCCGCGGCTTCCACCCCGGTGGCACCCGACGCCGACACGGCCGCCAGCCAGGCCCGGCGCAGCCGGGTCTGGGACCAGCAGCCGCTCGACTTGAAGGCCGCACGCTTGGTGTGGGCCCCCGCCGTGGTGCTGGTGGACAAGCCAGCCAAGATTCCGGCCGAGTCCTCCGCCGCCATTCAGCCGCTGTTGCCCCAGCCCGCCACGCCCTCGCCGGGCATCACGGTGGCGAAGGCGGTGGCCCAGCAGCGCAACGCCAAAGCCCCCCGCCCCGGCAATGCCGCCGATGCGCCCGCCGGCGATGTCGCAGGCGCAGCACAGAGTGCTTCGGCTGACGATCTGGACGGCGGGGAAGACACGGTGGTGGACGGCCTGCTGCAGCTCATGGGCCAGGCCCGCAGCGACCTGCTCATCGTTTCACCCTATTTCGTGCCCGGGCCCGAGATCACCGCCGCCTTTGCCGCAGCGCGGGCCCGGGGCGTGCGGGTGCGTGTGCTGACCAATTCGCTGGCGTCGAATGACGCGCCCATCGCCCATGTCGGCTACGCGCGCCACCGCAAGGCGCTGCTGGCCATGGGCGTCGAGCTGTACGAGATGCACAGCGAGGCTACCGACCTGCGCCGGGCCTTCAGCGCCACGGGCGGCAGTGGTGGCAGTGGTGGCAGTGGTGGCAGTGGTGGCAGCACCGGGTCTTCGCGCGCCATGCTCCACTCCAAGCTGCTGATCATGGACAACCGGCTGCTGGCCGTTGGCTCCATGAACCTGGACATGCGCTCGCAAAAGCACAACACCGAGATCGCGCTGCTGATCCGCAGCACCATGCTGGCACGCCAGGCCGGCACCAGCATCGAGCAGGCGCTGCGCACGGCCGCATGGCAAGTGGAGCAGCAGGCCGGCGGTGGCCTGGTCTGGCGGGCGCCGCAAGGCAGCAAGCTGCCGGACGCCACCGCCGATCCCGACACCAGCCTGCCGCTGCGGCTGATCCTGTGGCTGCTGGGGCCGCTGGCCCCCGACCATCTGCTGTAGCCCGGCCTCAAGGCTGCAAGCCAGCCACCCAGGCGGTGATGGCGCGCTGATCGGTCATGGTGCGCACCTGCTGAAAGGCCTGCTCGGCCTGCGGGTAGCGGCGGCGCAGCAGATTGAGCCATTGCTTGAGCCGGCCGGCCCGCTGGCGTGGCTCCAGGTCGTTGCACACCAGTTGCCAGAACGCTGCCAGCTGCGGCAGCAATGCCGGCCACTCCACCGGGTCGGTGCCGGACTGGCCCCGGTCTGCAGCGCGGATGGCGCGGGCCAGGCCGGGGTCGGCCACCATGCCACGGCCCAGCATGAGGGCGTCGCAGCCCGACACCGCGCGGCAGCGCTGTGCATCGGCCACGGTCCAGATCTCGCCATTGGCCACCACGGGGATGTGCACGGCCGCGCGGATGGCCGGAATCTGCTCCCAGTAAGCGGGCGGGCGGTAGCCATCGGCCTTGGTGCGCGCGTGCACCACCAGCTCGCTGGCGCCACCGGCTTGCATGGCCTGCGCACACTCGCGCGCCAGGCTCGCATCGTTGAAGCCCAGGCGCATCTTGGCCGACACCGGCAGGTGGGCCGGCACGGCGCGGCGCACGGCGGCCACCAGCGTGGCAATGCGCTCGGGCTCCTGCAGCAGCGCCGCGCCGCCGCCGTGGCGGTTGACCACTTTGGCCGGGCAGCCAAAGTTCAGGTCGATCCCCTCGGGCCCCAGCGCGGCCAGGTGGGCCGCGTTGTCGGCCATGCACGCCGGGTCGGAGCCGAGCAGCTGCGCGCGCACCGGCACGCCCGCCAGCGTGCGCCCGCCATGGCGCAGCTCGGGCAGGTAGCGCAGAAACACCTTGTCGGGCAGCACGGTGCCGGTGACGCGGATGAACTCGGACACGCAGCGGTCCACGCCGCCCACGCGGGTCAGTACATCGCGCAGCACAAAATCCAGAAGCCCCTCCATGGGGGCGAGCAGCAGGGTCATGGGACGATCCACCCGCCAGGGCGGGTCGGAGGATTTTCAGAGGAAATTGACAGCAAAACAGGCCATTGCGCCTATGTAGAAAGCGTCAAAAGCTACTATAAATATAGCAAAGCAACACCCCGCCGAAGGCCGCGGCAGAGCCCGCCATTGTGCGGCAGCCCGGCGCGGAGCCCGGCCGGCCGGCCATGCCGGGCACTAGGCACTAGGCACTAGGCACTAGGCACTAGGCACTAGGCACTAGGCACTAGGCACTGGGCACTGGGCACTGGGCACTGGGCACTGGGCACTGGGCACTGGGCACTGGGCACTGGGCACTGGGCACTGGGCAGGTCATGACAGCGTCATCGCGCGCTGCTGGAATGCGTGCACTCCCCTTCCGTGATCCGCGCGCCCATGTTGCTCCAACGAACCGAAAAAGCCCGCCGTGAACTCTCGCCCGGCGTTCGCACCCTGAGCCTGCGTGAACGCTCGCTGCTGTTGCTGGCGGACGGCAGGCCCCTGGCCGAACTGCAGGCCATGTACAACGGAATCGGCGCGCAGATGGTGGAGCACCTGCTGCACGAGGGCTACCTCACCGATCTGGCCACCACCGACGCCACAGGCACTGCCGCCCCCGCGCCACCAGCGCCCCCCGAGCCGACCGAAGCCCTGCGCTCCCTGGCGGGCACGCGCATGTACCTGTTCGATCTGTCCGAGCGCCTGTTTGCCCGCCGCGACCCCGATCTGGCCCGCGCCTACCACGCGGCCCTGCGCGCAGCGCGCGACCGCCAGAGCATGCTGGAAGTGGGCGAATCCCTGATCGCCGAGGTGGCCAAGGTGGCCGGTCAGGAGCGCGCCCACGGCATCCGCGAACGCCTGGAGCAGCTGCAGCCGCCAGAACGCGCGCTGTCGGCCGCCATGAGCGACTGAGCGGGCAGCGCAGCCCCGTCACCCCATCGGTTGGGATCGATCAGGCCGCCGCCAGACGCCACAGGGAGGTGACTTCCGCCGCGCGGGCCGCGTGCAGGGCATCGCTCGCGTCGACCGCCTTGGCGTGGCGCGGGCGCATGTCCGCGCGGCCCAGCACCTGCAGGCCGGCCGCGGCGATCCAGCCCAGCAGCTGTTCGCGCGAGCGCAAGCCCAGGTGCTCGGCCAGGTCCGACAGAATCAGCCAGCCCTCGCCGCCAGGCTCCAGGTGATCGGCCAGCCCCGCCAGAAAGCCCCGCAGCATGCGGCTACCCTCGTCGTACACGGCATGTTCAATGGGCGAGCTGGGGCGTGCAGGCACCCACGGCGGATTGCACACCACCAGCGGTGCGCGCCCGGCGGGGAACAGGTCCACCGGCTGCAGCTCGACCTGCGGCAGCACGCCCAGGCGCTGCAGGTTGTCACGGGCACAGGCCAGCGCGCGCGGCGCGTTCTCGGTGGCCACCACGCGCTGCACGCCGCGGCGCACCAGCAGGGCCGACAGCACGCCCGTGCCCACGCCGATGTCAAAGGCCAGCGCCTTGGACGGCAGGGTTGCGGCTGCCACCAGGTCCACATATTCGCCGCGCACGGGCGAAAACACCCCGTAATGCGGATGGATGCGGTTGTTCGGCGCGGCGCCCAGCGCGGGCACCTCCACGCCCTTCTTGCGCCACTCGTGCGCTCCCACCAGGCCCAGCAGCTCGCGCAGCGAGGCCACCGAGCGCTCGCCCGTAGCCGGACCCCAGGCTTCGGTGCAAGGCTGGCGCAGGTCGGGCGCACGGCGCAGCGCAATGCCGTAATCACCCTCCAGCGGGATCAGCAAGGCCGACAGCACGCGTGCGCGCTGGGCCTGCGCCTGGCGGTGCAGGTGAAACACCTCGGCCGCCGTGGCTGCCGCTATCTTCTGGGCGGCCTTGGCCGTCGCCTTGGGTGGCTTGCGGTCCACCCGCCGCATGAGGGCCTGCAGCAGCATGCGGGCGTTCTGGAAGTCGCCCTGCCACAGCAGGCCGGTGCCTTCACAGGCGAGCCGATAGGCCGTGTCGGCAGGCAGCGTGTCATCGGCCACCACCACGCGGCGCGGTGCAGCCGCCCCGCTTTCGGAGCGCCAGCGGGCTTCGTGGGTCTGGCCCGAGTCGCTCCAGGAGATCATGGGATGGCCTTAGTTGATGGGGCGCTTGAGGCGCACTTCCTCGATCTTCACGCCGCCCACCACGGCCGTCTTGGCGGTGGAGAGTTCGCGCTTGAAGCCGGCCATTTCATGGAAGCGGATGGCGCGTTCGTTGCGCAGGGGCACCCATGCGGTCACGTTGGTGCAGCCTTCTTCGTGCAGGCCGTCGCGGGCAGCGTCCCACAAGGCCAGGCCTACGCCCTGGTTCCAATGGGTGGGCGCCGCGTAGATGGCCCAGATTTCACCGGTGGTGGGGCGGGATTTTTCATCGCGCGAGCGGTCATAGCCGACAAAACCGACGATCTTTTCACCATCGATGGCGACCTGCACCTGGGGTTCGCAATACTCGATGGCCTCGCGCCAGTAGGCTTGGCGCTTTTCGACCGACATGGATTTCAACTGCTCGTCTGGCACCAGACCTTTGTAAGCCTCTTGGGCGGATACGGTGTGGATCTGTGCAATGGCTTTGGCATCGCGAAGCGTGGCGGGACGAACCTGGATACTGGACATGGAAAAACCGAACGAAAACAGGGAGTGGAAAAACAAAAAGGACCGGCATTGTCGCCGAAACGCTTTTTCACCCTGCACCGCCGGTTAATCCGGGGGCCCGCACAGGCCCCTGCACCCGCCCTCAGGCAAGCGCCAGCGCAGCCGCGCGCGCACCCTGCGCCAGGGCCCGCTTGTTGCGCGGACGCGGCACTTTCACGGCCGGCGGCACCCCGTTGATGGCGCCCAGGCCCAGCACCAGCGTCACACTGAGCGAGGCGTCCTCGCGTTCATCCGGTGCGTAGGGGCGATAGCTGCCGTTGCCGGGGCCATGGCTGCGCTGCACGGCATGGAACACCATGCGTGCTCCCTCGCGGCTGGTACCCAGGGGCACCACGCGCAAACGCGCGCCGTGATCGAGGGTCAGGCCCATGTGGCCGGGCCGGTTGATCAGGTCGGTGCGGATGGCGCGCCAGGTCTGCCCGTCGTCCAGCGAAAACTGCCAGGTGCCCGCCTGCGTATCCAGGTATTCAATGACCACGCCGACCGATGGAAGCAGATGGGGGCAGTTTTCCTGGACCAGCCGGGCAACGGTGTTGCCCCCCACGCCAGCACCCGCAACCGTTGCCACGGCGCGCGGCTGGGCCATGTGTGGGTGGGTTGCGGAAGCTCCGGCGGCAAAATGCAAAGCACTGGCACTCATGATGAACCTCTTTTTGGACAACCAGGACAGGATCGGTGGTACGTTGCGGCCCAGCTGCGAGCCCTCACAACGCCTGGACCAAAGTCTAGAAAGCGCACGCCGGTGCGTCCATCGCACAAATGGACTAGGCCCACGCCCGGGCGTTGTGCGCAATACTCGCCACATGCCCGCCAGCCTGCTGCTTGTTGACGACCACACCCTGTTTCGCACCGGGCTGCGCCTGATCGTGCAGGACCATCCCGCGGTGGCCTGCATTTCCGAGGCCGGCACGGTGGCCGAGGCCTGCGCGCTGCAGCTGGACGACGCGGACCTGGTGCTGCTGGATATCCAGATGCCCGGCATGAGCGGCCTGGACGGCCTGCGCCTGTTGCGCCAGGCCTGCCCCCGGGCGCGCATCGTGCTGGTATCCGCCAGCGTGGCACCCGACGCCGTGTACGAGGCCCGCATGCGCGGCGCCGACGGCTTCCTGCCCAAGTCGGCCAGCGGCGAGGACATTCTGGAGGCGATCACCTGCGCCCTGTCGGGCGCGCCCTGCTTCCCCCCCAACAGCGGCAACGCCGCCACCACCCGTGCCCCGGCCGCGCCCTCGCTGACGGCACGCCAGCTCGATGTGCTCGCGCTGCTGTGCACCGGCAAGCCCAACAAGGTGATTGCGCGCGACCTGGGGCTGAGCGAGAACACGGTGCGCGTGCATGTGGCCGCCATCTTTGCGCAGCTGGGCGTCAACAGCCGCAGCGCAGCCTTGCTGGCGGCGCAGCGGCTGGGCCTGTCGCTGCCGCCACTGCAGACGCTGCCTGACCATGACGCCGGCTGAAGCGCTGGGCATCGCGTTGCGCTGGCCCTGGCCGTCGCTGCGCTGGGAGCGCGATGATGTCCTGCGCGAGCAGGTCGCATTGCTGCGGCAGAACTTTCCCATGACCCTGCTGGCCTCGCTGGCCACGGCACTGGGCACCCTGTGGGTAATGGGCGGCGGGGTCGACGGGCAGGCGCTCGCCGCCTGGCTGGTCTCGCACCTGCTGGTGGTGGCGGGGGTCTATCTCGCGCTGCGCAGCATGGACCCAACCCACGCACCGGCCCGCCCGTCGGCCTACAAGCTGATGGCCTGCATGGCCTGCATGGGGCTGAGCTGGGGCAGCCTGGGCCTGGTGGTGATGCAATGGGGCAACGCCGACAGCGTGATCTATGCGATCGGCATCATCAGCACGGTGTCATCCGGCGCCCTGGGGCTGGGGGCGCCGCTGTACCGCGCCTACCTCACCTACCTGAGCTGCGCCATCGGCGGCGTGCTGCTGGCCATTGCCATGGCGGGCGGGCCGGTGCTGTGGCCGGCGCTGGTTCTCACGCTGGTGTACTACGGCCTGACCTGCATGCAGGCCAGCACCACCGACACGGCCACCCGCCGCAGCATTGCCCTGAAGCTGGAAAACGTGCGCCTGGTGGGCGAGTTGCGTGCCGAATCCCAGCGCGCCCTGGCGGCCCAGAAGACTGCCGAAAAGGCCGACCGCGACAAATCCCGCTTCCTGGCGGCAGCCAGCCACGACCTGCGCCAGCCCCTGCATGCCATGGGCCTGTTTCTGGAGAGCCTGCAGCGCAGCCCCCTGAACGAGCACCAGCAGACGGTGCTGGACCATGCCCATGCCGCATCCAGCGCCGCGGCAGAAATGCTCACCACCTTGCTCGACTACTCACGGCTGGAGGCGGGTGTGGTCAAGGTACGCCCGGCGGCATTTGCCGTGCAGCCCCTGCTCACGGCCCTGGAGCAGGAGTTTGGCGTGCAGGCCGACAACGCGCGCCTCGTGTACCGCACGCGCGAGACTTCGGCGGCCGTCCACGCCGACCGCGCGCTGGTCGGCCTGGTGATGCGCAACTTCATCTCCAATGCGCTGCGCTACACCGCCCGGGGCGGCGTGCTGATTGCATGCCGCCGGCGCGGCCAGCGCGTGGCCCTGGAGGTGTGGGACACCGGGGTCGGCATTCCCCAGCACCAGTGGGATGACATTTTTCAGGAGTTCCTCCAGCTCGACAATCCGGAACGCGACCGGCGCAAGGGACTGGGTCTGGGCCTGGCCATCGTGCACCGGCTGGTGCGCGAGATGGGCACCACGGTCGAGCTGCACTCGCAGCCGGGCCGGGGCTCGGTGTTTCGCCTCTGGCTGGATGCGTGGGACGGCGCACTGGAAGATGAAGCCGCGCCACCACCCGACGACCACAGCCTGGAGGGCCTGCATGTGCTGGCCATCGACGACGACGAAGCGGTGCTCCTGGGCATGCAGTCGCTGCTGCAAAGCTGGGGCTGCCGCTGCACCGTGGCCGGATCGGGGGCGGAAGCGCTCGCGCGCCTGGGCGAACGCCGGCCGGATCTCATCATCACGGACTTCCGGCTGCGCCACGAGGAAACCGGCAAGCAGGTGCTGCAGGCCCTGCGCACCCGTCTGGGCATTGCGGTGCCGGCCATCATCATGACGGGCGACACTTCGCCCCAGCGCCTGCGCGATGCGCAAAGCACCTCGGCGCTGCTATTGCACAAGCCCGTGTCCACCGGCCAGCTGCGCGAGGCCATGGTGCAGCTGCTGGCCCAGGGCCAGGAGCGCCCCGCCACCCGAGGCACATTGACAGCGGCGCTTACAGCCAGCGGCGCAACAGCCCCATGATGCGGTCGAACCGCGGGCCGTACGGCGGATAGAGCAGCGAACCCATGGCCCAGCGCGACTGCACCAGCACCGACTTCTGGTGGCAAAAGCGCAGGAAACCCTGCTCGCCGTGGTAGGCGCCCCAGCCGCTGTCGCCCACGCCGCCAAAGGGCAGGTTGTCGTGGGCGAAGTGCATGAGCGTGTCGTTCACCGTGACACCGCCACTCACGGTACGGCGCAGCACATCGCGCTGCACCGCTTCACTGCGGCCAAACCAGTACAGCGCCAGTGGGCGGGGCCCCGCATTGATGTGGGTGATGGCATCGTCCAGCCGGTCGTACGAGATCACGGGCAGGATGGGGCCAAAAATCTCCTCCTGCATCAGGCCCATGCCCGACGTGGCGCCAAACACCAGCGAGGGCGCCATCTGGCGGCTGGCCCCGTCGCCCAGTGTGCCCACGGTGGCGGCCACAGGCTTGCCTGCGGTGGGATCGATGGTGTGCACCTCTGCGCCCTGCGTCTGGGCCTGCTGCAGCAGGGTGCGCAGCCGCGCATAGTAGCGCGGCGTGATGATGGAGGCGTAATCGGGGTTGCCCTCGATGCTGGGAAACAGGCGCGCCACCGCGGCCTGGTAGGCCTGCAAAAACTCGGCCTCGCGCCCGCGGGGCAGCAGCACGTAATCGGGGGCAATGCAGGTCTGGCCCGCATTGAGCAGCTTGCCGTGGGCAATCTTGAGCGCGGCGTCCTGCATGTCGCAATCGGCGTCCACGATGCACGGCGACTTGCCCCCCAACTCCAGCGAGGTGGGCGTCAGGTTCTGCGCTGCCGCCTGCGCCACCTTGCGCCCCACCGCGGTGGAGCCAGTGAACACCAGGTGATCAAACGGCAGTGAGGCCACCAGTTGCGCCGTGGCCGCATCGCCCTGTACCACGCAAAACTCATCCGCCGCAAAGAACTGCGCCACCAGCAGGGCCAGCTGTGCCGATGTGTGAGGCGTGAGCTCGCTGGGCTTGAGCATGACGCGGTTGCCCGCCGCCAGCGCCGTGATGGCGGGCGCCAGCGCCAGTTGCACGGGGTAGTTCCAGGGAGAAATCACACCCACCACGCCCAGGGGCTGGCGCGCGACCCAGCCCCGCGCAGGCTGCAAAAAGAAGGGCGTGCGCACCCTCTGGGGTTTCATCCAGCGCGCCAGGTAGCGCAAGGTGTGCGACAGCAAGGTGCGCAGCACGAAAAAATCGGCCATCTCGGTCAACCGCGGCGAGCGCATGCCGAAGTCGGCCTGCACGGCGGCGACCAGCACGGGGCCGTGCTCGTCGAGCATCTTCTGCATGCGCAGCAAGCGCTCGCGGCGGACCAGCAGGGGCACGTCAATGTGCTCGCGGCTGGCCTGGTGTTGCAGATTGAATTGGGCGCGGATGTCGTCAGGTGTCATGGCAGCCATCATAGAAGACGGCCCCCCTGCCTGAAACGTAAGAACCTGTGCCTTGCCAGCTTGCCGGCTTTACCGCAAATCGGCTGGTTCGCGCGGTTCGCGCGGCTCCACGTCCACCACCTCGCCGGCCCCCGGCAGCACGCCCGCGCGGCGCGAGGGCGTACCGGCAGCGGGCGCGGTGGACCAGCGCTCGGTGGAGCGGTACACCGTGCGCCAACCCGTGCGCGGGTCCACCCGCATGGTCCAGGGCACAACGGGCCGGCCGGTAAGGCGCGCCCAGACCGCCCGCAGCCCCCACGCCAGTGCGAGCACCAGCACAGCGGCCAGCAGGCTCAGAAACATCACCAGCCCGGCCACCACCACCACGGCCCGGATGAGCCAGCGGGTCAGGCCCACCACAAAATCATTCAAACAACCTCCTCAGGCATCCACCAGTTCTTTGCATTCAATAGGCCATCAGCGCTTATTTACAAAGCGCCAATAGCTATTTTATTTATAGCGCCCTGATTCCATCCATCACGCCGACGCGAATGCGCCGAAGTGAAAGACGCCGGGCTCCCGCACCGGATCGACATCGACCGGGATCACGCTCTTGGGCGGGAAGCGCCCTTCCAGCAGCAGTTTGGACAGCGGGTTCTCGATGCGCTGCTGGATCGCCCGCTTGAGCGGCCGCGCACCAAACACCGGATCGAACCCCACCTTGGCCAGCTCTGCCAAGGCGGCGTCAGACACCTGCAACTCCAGGTCCATCTTCGCCAGCCGGGTTTGCAGCAACTGCAGCTGGATCTTGGCGATCGATGCAATGTGCTGCGCATCGAGCGCATGGAACACCACGGTCTCGTCGATGCGGTTCAAGAACTCGGGGCGGAAATGGTTCTTGAGCTCGCCCCAGACCGCATCCTTGATGTCCTGCGAGTCCTGCCCCACCATGGCCTGGATCAGATGCGAGCCGATGTTGCTCGTCATCACGATCACCGTGTTCTTGAAGTCCACGGTGCGGCCCTGGCCATCGGTCAGGCGGCCATCGTCCAGCACCTGCAGCAGCACGTTGAACACGTCGGGGTGGGCCTTTTCCACCTCGTCGAGCAGCAGCACGCTGTAGGGCTTGCGGCGCACGGCCTCGGTGAGGTAGCCGCCCTCCTCGTAGCCTACGTAGCCGGGCGGCGCGCCGATCAGGCGGGCCACGGAATGCTTTTCCATGAACTCGCTCATGTCGATGCGGATCAGGTGCTCCTCGCTGTCGAACAGGAAGCCCGCCAGCGCCTTGCACAGCTCGGTCTTGCCCACGCCCGTGGGGCCGAGAAACAGGAACGAGCCCGTGGGACGATTCGGATCGCTCAGGCCCGAGCGCGAACGGCGGATGGCGTTGGCCACGGCGGCAATGGCCTCCTGCTGGCCCACCACGCGCTCGTGCAGCTTGGCTTCCATCTGCAGCAACTTGTCTTTTTCGCCCTGCATCATCTTGGCCACGGGGATGCCGGTGGCGCGGCTCACCACCTCGGCGATTTCCTCAGCGCCCACCTGGGTGCGCAGCAAACGGTTGGCCTGGGCCGCACCGTCCTTGCCTTCTTCCTTGGCCTGGGCTTCCTTGAGCTGCTTTTCCAGATCGGGCAGCTTGCCGTATTGCAGCTCGGCCACCTTGTTGAAGTCACCCTTGCGCTTCAATTCCTCGATCTGCAGCTTGACCTGCTCGACCTGCTCGCGCACCTGCTGGCTGCCCTGGGCCTGGGCCTTTTCGGATTGCCAGATTTCGTCGAGGTCGGCGATCTCTTTTTGCAGGGAGGCGATTTCTTCCTCGATCAGCTCAAAGCGCTTTTGCGAGGCCTCGTCTTTTTCACGCTTGACGGCTTCGCGCTCGATCTGCAACTGGATCAGGCGCCGGTCCAATTTGTCCATGACCTCGGGCTTGGAATCGAGCTCGATCTTGATCTTGCTGGCCGCCTCGTCAATCAGGTCGATCGCCTTGTCGGGCAGGAAGCGGTCGGTGATGTAGCGGTGCGAGAGTTCCGCCGCAGCCACGATGGCCGGGTCGGTGATCTCCACGCCGTGGTGCACCTCGTACTTTTCCTGCAGGCCGCGCAGGATGGCAATGGTGGCCTCCACCGTGGGCTCGCCCACCAGGATTTTCTGGAAGCGCCGTTCCAGCGCCGCGTCTTTCTCGATGTACTTGCGGTACTCGTCGAGCGTGGTCGCGCCCACGCAGTGCAGCTCGCCGCGCGCGAGCGCCGGCTTGAGCATGTTGCCGGCGTCCATCGCGCCCTCGGCCTTGCCCGCCCCCACCATGGTGTGCAGTTCGTCGATGAAGACGATGGTCTGGCCCTCGTCCTTGGCCAGCTCGTTGAGCACGGTTTTCAGGCGTTCCTCGAACTCACCGCGGAACTTGGCACCGGCCAGCAGCGCCGCCATGTCGAGCGACAGCACGCGCTTGCCCTTGAGCGATTCGGGCACCTCGCCGGCCACGATGCGCTGGGCCAGCCCCTCGACGATGGCCGTCTTGCCCACGCCGGGCTCGCCGATGAGCACGGGGTTGTTCTTGGTGCGGCGCTGCAGCACCTGGATGGCACGGCGGATCTCATCGTCGCGGCCGATCACCGGGTCGAGCTTGCCGATGCGGGCGCGCTCGGTCAGGTCGATACAGTATTTCTTCAAGGCCTCGCGCTGGCCCTCGGCCTCGGCGCTGTCCATCTTCTGGCCGCCGCGCACGGCGTCAATGGCGGCCTCCAGGCTCTTGCGCGTGAGGCCGTTTTCCTTGGCGATGCGCGCGGCCTCGCCCTTGCTGTCGATCACGGCCAGCAAAAACAGCTCGCTGGCGATGAACTGGTCGCCGCGCTTGATGGCCTCCTTCTCGGTGGCCTGCAGCACGCGGCCCAGCTCGGGCCCGACCTGCACCTGGTCCTGGCCCTGCACCTGGGGCAGGCGCTTAACGGCCGCTTCGGCCGCTGCCAGCAGGCCGGGCACATTGACGCCCGCCCGCTGCAGCAGCGCCTTGGGGCCGTCGTCCTGCTGGAGCATGGCCACGAGCATGTGCACGGGCTCGATGTAGGCGTGGTCGTTGCCCAGCGCAATGCTCTGGGCATCGCTCAGGGCTTCATGGAACTTGGTGGTGAATTTGTCGAGACGCATGGGTCAATGTCCTCCGAATTGCAGAGCACTTGGGGCAGGGGCTGCCTGATTTCAAGGCAGTGCCCTGCCTGCCGGTTGCGCTGTGTCAATGCACCATTCAGAAGCCATCGCCCCTGAAAACTACTTTTTTGATAGCTGCCAGCGCTTTACCAATCGCCATCAAAGGCCAATTTCATCCAAATTCTCCATGTCGAACAACGCCCAGGGCTTCAGGCATTGCTCGCCGTGATGCCCCAGCGTGCCAGGGCGGCGTCGTCGCTCACGCGCGCATCCACCCAGCGTGCGCCCTGGGGCGTTTCTTCCTTCTTCCAGAACGGTGCCTGGGTCTTGAGGTAGTCCATCAGGAACTCGCAGGCCTGAAAACTCTGGCCCCGGTGCGCGCTGGTTACGGCCACCAGCACGATCTGGTCGAGCGGCTGGAGCAGCCCGACGCGGTGGATCACGCGGGCACCCAGGATGTCGAAACGCCGCAAGGCCTCGTCCACCATGGCTTCGATGGATTTCTCGGTCATGCCGGGGTAATGCTCCAGCTCCATGGACGACACCGCGTCCCCCTCGTTCCTGTCGCGCACCGTGCCAATGAAACTGCATACCGCACCCACGCCCTTGTTCTCCCGGCGCAGAGCGGCGATTTCACAGGACAGGTCGAAGTCCTCGGTCTGGATGGAAACGCGGGGCAGGTTCATGGCAAAACGACTTTCATGCGACAGATTCACGGCGAGCGGTGCAGCCGGGGTGCGGCCAGCAATGCGCGCTCTTCCTCCACCACCTTGTTCAGTTGCGCGAGCGCGGGCGAGGGCGGCAATTGGGCCAGCAGGGTTTGCAGGCGCGTGACATCCGCCACGGTGGGGGCCACCTTGATCTGCGCGATGGCGGCGGGCAGGTTGCCGCCCCGCACCAGCGCCAGCACCTTGGCGGGCCATTCACTTTTATTGCGTGCCATAGATTGTGAAACAGGTTTGTCTGTACGATTCGCCCGCACTGTACCCGCACTGCAACCCCCTGCACCTGATTACCATGGCCACCCAAACGATTCAGACCGATCTGTACAAGCTCTATCCGTCCCCGCGCAACACGGTCCGCGATGTGTTCGAGTGCCAAGTCTTCGTACCCCACCCCTACGCCATCATCGACCTGGCGGCCATGGAACTGGCCGGCAAGACCACGCTGTTTGCCGCCTGCCGCCTGTCGGACATGAAGATGGGGCAACTGGTCACGTTCGCGCTGGCGGCCGACCAGGCCAAATTCGAGCGCCTGTTCACCCCCGACTGAACCGTGCCCATGGACGACGACAACCAGATCCACGTGCCGCCCTCCTTCCTGGCGGTGTACACCGACGCCCGCGGGCGCCTCACCGGAAAGGCCGATGAAGTGCGCAGCCGCTACGAGCTGTGCGAAGACCTGGCGGGCCACCTGGTGGAACACGCCCAGACGCTGTACCACGTGCAGGCGCCCTCCGAGGCCGAGATCCTGCGGCGCATCCATGCGGGGCTGTGCACGGCGGAATCGGGTGTGTCAGTGCCCGAAGCCACCTGGATCGTCACCCGGCTGGCCGAGTTGCTGGCGTGGCAGTGCCCTGAACTGGCCCCGGCGAAGGATGCAACGGTGAGCGACTGACGGGTGGCGCCGCCACGCCATCCCAGCGCCCCAGGTTGCTGCGTGCAGCGATCAGAGCGACAGAATCCATTTGACGAGCTGTTTGGCCTCAGCCTCACTGACCAAGGGCCGCTCGGAATCGTCGGGCATCTTGGCGATGCCCCAATGCCGACCGCTCCCGCCGTCACTGCCCTTCCGAATGGTGGCCACCAAGGTTTTCTCGGCACTCCGATCACCTTTCCACCGAACCGCAATCTTCTGGAATGCAGGGCCCGCGCCATCCTTGGTGATCGAGTGACACTGCATGCATTGTTTTTCGTCAGCGAGCTGGGGGTTGGCCCACGCAGAAAAGCCCATACCCAGCAAACCTGCGACGACGAGGAGGTGGAACGTCTTCATAAATATCCCCTTGCGGTTTGGCGACATGCCACATGCAAGATATTCCTGACGCAACCGCACGTCAATTGGCCCGCAACCAAATGCCATCGCAGTATTGACATACGTCAAAACAACCCAGGGGTATACGCAGGCCGACTTTCGGGGGCGGCGGCCGCTAGCAGACTGCAGGCCATGGTGCACCCGGATACCGCCCACACCATTCAACGGCGGCACAGTGCCGAAACACAGCCGGTCTGGCCGATCCGGCTCCCCCGGCTACCCCGGCTACCCCCCCGTCACGGGCGGGAAAAACGCCACCTCGGCGCCATCGACCAGAGCCGCCGACTCTTCGCTCAAGGCCTGGTTGAGCGCCATGCGCACCGCACGGCCACGTGCAAGGCTGGTGGCATGGGCACCACCGCGGGCAATGAGCTCGTCGCGCAACGCGCCCAAGGTGGTGGCCGTGGTTTGCACCGACTCTTGCCCCGCGCCGATGGCCTCGCGGATGGAGGCGAAATAGCGCACTGTGATCTTTTTCATCGCTGGGCCGCCCCAAGATGAAAAGCGGCCCCCTCGGGGGGCAGCGAGCGCACGAAGTGGGAAGCGTGGGGGCACATGTTCATGACAGCAACTCCGAAAACGCGATGAACCGCACCATGTCGCCCGGTGCGATCGTCTGGCCGGCCGGGTTGTCCACCACGCCATCGCCCCAGGCGGCCGAGGTGAGTACGCCCGAGCTCTGGTTGTCGAACAGGTCCAGCCCGCCCGTGGCGTTGTGCCGCACGCGCAGGAATTCGCGGCGTTTGTCGCCCTTGGGCCAGGTGAAATCAGCGCGGACAGCCATGGATTGGGGCGCAACATCCTGCACGCCCTGCAGCCGCAGCACAAATGGCCGCACCAGCAGCGCGAAGGTCAGAAAACTCGACACCGGGTTGCCGGGCAGGCCCATGAAGTGCGCTGCACCCACGCGGCCATAGGCGAACGGCTTGCCGGGTTTCATGGCGATCTGCCACAGATCGAGCGTGCCCAGCGATTCGACGGCGGGCTTGATGTGGTCTTCCTCGCCCACGCTCACGCCGCCGCTGGTCAGGATCAGGTCGTGTGCGTTACTGGCTTGGCGCAAGGCGGCTATGGTGGCGTCGCGTCGGTCGGGCACGATGCCAAAGTCGGTCACCTCGCAGCCCAGGCGCAGCAGCATGGCGCGCAGAAAGAAACGGTTGCTGTTGTAGATGGCGCCGGGGCGCATCTGCTCGGGCGGCACGTCGCCGGGCATGACCAGTTCATCGCCGGTGGAGAACAGTGCCACGCGCGGGCGGCGGGCCACCTGCAGTTGCGCCAGGCCGATGCTGGCGGCCAGGCCCAGCTCGGCCGGGCTCAGGCGGGTGCCGGCCTGCAGCACCACGGCACCGCGCGTGATGTCTTCGCCGGCACGGCGAATCCACTGGCCCGGGCGGGGCACGGCGTTGACGCGCACACTGCCATCATCGAGCGCTTCGCAGTCTTCCTGCATCAGGATGGCATCGGCGCCTGCAGGCACGGGCGCACCGGTGAAGATGCGCGCAGCGGTGCCGGGCTGCAGCGGCTCGCCCGCGCTGCCGGCGGCAATGCGCTGCGACACAGGCAGCGCAAGGCCCATCGCCACGACATCGGCGCAGCGCACGGCATAGCCGTCCATGGCGCTGTTGTCGTTGGGAGGCACCTGCAGCACCGAGGAGCAACCCTGCGCCAGCACGCGGCCGTCGGCATCAAAGGTGGTGACAGTGTCGGTGCCCGCCAGCGGTGTGGCGTGGCCCAGCAGCTCGGCCAGCGCCTCATCCAGCGGTTTCAGGGGTTTCATTGGGGGACGCATGGCAACAGGTCTCCGTGCAGGTCCCACCGGTAGTCAAAGCGGTCGGCATGCTGCAGCAGCCAGTCCACCACCTGATCGGGGGCATTGAGGTCGAGCACGGGCCGTTGCGTGGGTACGGGCAGGTTGTGCGGGGCGTCGGTGGCGATGGCGACCACAAAGTCGTCGTCGGGGTACCGCACGGGCTTGGCCGCGCGGCCGGGCTCGGGTGCGCGCCAGACTTCGATCTTGAGCAGATCGCTGTCCTTGAAGCCCTCCACCAGCACCCAGTCCACGCCCTGGTACAGCTCTGCCAGCAGGTGGTGCACGCTGAGCGTGGCGGGCTGTTCGAACTCGCGCACCAGCATCAGGCGCTTGTCGGAGGCGGCCACCACTTCGAAGGCCCCGGCTTCGCGGTGGCGGTAAGTGTCCTTGCCAGGGTGGTCGATGTCGAAACTGTGGTGGGCATGCTTGACCACCGACACCCGCAGTCCCCGCAGGCGCAGCTCGGGGATGAGCTGCTCGACCAGCGTGGTCTTGCCACTGCCAGAGAAACCGGCAAAGCCTACAACCTTCATCCAATGCTCCTGTGAATAGCTATGCTATTTATAGCTGCCAGCGCTTATCAGAAAATCGCCAGGGGCATTTTTTACTCAAAACCCTGATATCCCGCACTTCCGACAGGGATCACTGGCAATGCCGCTCGATGTAGGCCTTGACCCGTTCCACATCGGCCGGCATGACCTGAACACGCTTGGGCAATGCCTCGATGCCGGCAAACCTGGCGGGCCGCTCGGGCGCATGGCCCAGGGCCTCCTGGATGGTTTCGGCAAACTTGATGGGCAGCGCCGTCTCCAGCACGATCATCGGCACCGCCGGGTCGCCCCGGTGCTCGCGCGCCACCTTCACGCCATCGGCGGTGTGGGTATCGATGGTCACGCCAAAGCGGTGGTAGGTGTCCTTGATCGTGGCCAGGCGGTCGGCGTGCGTGCTCCTGCCGCTTTCAAAGCCGTATTTGGCGGCGGCATCGGCAAACAGCGGGTCGGCGCTCAGATCGAAGCGGCCATAGGTCTGCAAGGCAGCGCTGAACAAGGCCTTGGTGCGCTGGCCATTGCGCCCCAGCAGGTCAAAAATGAAACGCTCGAAGTTGCTGGCCTTGCTGATGTCCATCGAGGGGCTCGACGTTTCGTGCGTGTCGGCACTGCCGCGCACACGGTACACGCCGGTGCGAAAGAACTCGTCGAGCACATCGTTTTCGTTGGTGGCCACCACCAGCCTGGCAATCGGCAGGCCCATGCAGCGCGCCACATGGCCGGCGCAGATGTTGCCAAAGTTGCCGCTGGGCACGGTGAAGCTGACCTTCTGGTCGTTCGTTTCCGTGGCCTGGATGTAGCCCGCGAAGTAGTACACCACCTGCGCCAAGAGGCGCGCCCAGTTGATGGAGTTGACCGTGCCGATCTTGTACTGGCGCTTGAAGTTAAGGTCATTGCTGACCGCCTTGACGATGTCCTGGCAGTCGTCGAACACGCCTTCGATGGCGATGTTGTGGATGTTCTCGTCCTGCAGGCTGAACATCTGCGCCTGCTGGAACGCGCTCATGCGGCCGTGCGGACTGGTCATGAAGACGCGCACGCCCTCTTTGCCGCGCATGGCATATTCGGCCGCGCTGCCGGTGTCGCCGCTGGTGGCGCCCAGGATGTTGAGCTCTTCGCCCCGGCGCTTGAGTTCATATTCGAACAGATTGCCCAGCAGCTGCATGGCTATGTCCTTGAATGCCAGCGTGGGGCCATTGGACAGGGCTTCGAGCCACAGGCCGTCTTCGAGGTGGCGCAGGGGCACGATCTCGCCCGTGCCGAAGACTTCGGCGGTGTACGTCTTGGCGCACAGGGCTTTCAGGTCGGCGGCGGGAATGTCGTCGATGTACAGCGACAGGATCTGGAACGCCAGCTCGGCGTAGCCTTGGCTTTGGTACGCCTTGCGCAGGCGCGTGAGGGCGGCATCGTCGATCTGCGGGTAATGCTCGGGCAGGTACAGCCCGCCATCGGGCGCCAGGCCTTCAAGCAGGATGTCGCAGAAATGCTTGCGGTCGGGATGGCCGCGCGTGGACAGGTACAGCATGGCAATCTCGCTCTTAATTCAGCTCTTCCTTGCGGATGCGCGTGATGGGGGCCAGCACCGTGGGGAGCTGCTGCATCTGGGCGATGGCATCGTTCATGGTGCCTTCGCGCGTGTCGTGCGTGAGGATGATGAGGTCGGTTTGCGTGGAGCCCTCGCCGCCCACCTCGTCGGCCTCGCGCTGCAGCACGGCGTCGATGCTGATGCCGGCGCCAGCCAGGATGCCGGTGACCTTGGCCAGCACGCCGGCCTGGTCGGCTACGCGCAGGCGCAGGTAGTAGCTGGTGACCACTTCACTCATGGGCAGCACCGGCAGCTCGCTCATGGCCTGGTCGAGGGTGTGGGGCTGGAAAGCCAGGTGCGGCACGCGATTGAGCGGGTCCACGGTGTGCAGGCGGGTGATGTCCACCAGGTCTGCAATCACGGCACTGGCCGTGGGCTCGGAGCCCGCGCCCTTGCCGTAGTACAGCGTGGCACCCACGGCGTCGCCCTGCACCACCACGGCGTTCATAGCGCCTTCCACGTTGGCAATCAGGCGCTTGGCAGGCACCAGGCTGGGGTGTACGCGCAGCTCGATGCCCCCGACGGCTTTGCCGGTGGCATCGGTTCTTTCCACGCGCTTGGTGATGCCCAGCAGCTTGATGCGGTAGCCCAGCTGCTCGGCGTACTTGATGTCGGTGGCGCTGAGCTGGGTGATGCCTTCGACATAGGCCTTGTCGAACTGCACCGGTATGCCAAAGGCAATGGCACTCATGATGGTGGCCTTGTGCGCGGCGTCCACGCCCTCGATGTCGAAGGTGGGGTCGGCCTCGGCGTAGCCCAGGCGCTGCGCTTCCTTCAGCACCACGGCAAAGTCCAGGCCCTTGTCGCGCATCTCCGACAGGATGAAGTTGGTGGTGCCGTTGATGATGCCGGCCAGCCACTGGATGCGGTTGGCGGTGAGGCCCTCCCGCAGCGCCTTGATGATGGGGATCCCCCCGGCCACGGCGGCTTCAAACGCCACCATCACGCCCTTGGCCGATGCGGCGGCGAAGATCTCGGTGCCGTGCACGGCCAGCAGCGCCTTGTTGGCGGTGACCACATGCTTGCCGGCGGCAATCGCCTCGAGCACCAGCGCCTTGGCCACACCGTAGCCGCCGATCAGCTCGATGACGATGTCGATGTCGGGATTGGCAATGACGGCGCGCGCGTCGTTCACCACCTGCACGCCCTCGCCCACCACTTTTCTGGCGCGCTCCACGTCGAGGTCGGCCACCATGGCGATCTCGATGCCCCGGCCGGCGCGGCGGCGGATTTCTTCCTGGTTGCGGTGCAGCACGTTGAAGACGCCGCTGCCGACGGTGCCAATGCCCAGCAGGCCTACTTGGATCGGTTTCATGAAAAATTTACCAGTCAAAATGATTGCAGCGCTTTACCCATCAGCGCAAGCAGCTATCAAAAAAGAGTCTCAGTTGGTGCCAGACCGCTTGCGGTACTGCTCCAGGAAGCGCGCCACGCGGCCAATGGCCTCGCGCAGGTCATCCTCGTGCGGCAAAAACACGATGCGGAAATGGTCGGGCCAGGCCCAGTTGAAGCCCGTGCCCTGCACCAGCATGACCTTGGTTTCCTGCAGCAATTCCAGGAAGAACTGCTGGTCGTCCTTGATTGGATAAATCTCCGGATCGAGGCGCGGAAACATGTACAGGGCAGCCTGCGGCTTCACGCAGGTGACCCCCGGAATGGCGGTGATGAGCTGGTAGGCCAGGTCGCGCTGCTTGCGCAGGCGCCCGCCCTCGCCCACCAGCTCGTTGATGCTCTGGTAGCCGCCCAGCGCGGTCTGCACGGCCCACTGGCCAGGCACATTGGCGCACAGGCGCATGTTCGAGAGCATGTTCAGGCCCTCGATGTAATCGCGGGCGGGCTTCTTGTCGCCCGACACCACGAGCCAGCCGGCGCGGTAACCGCACGAGCGGTAGCTCTTGGACAGCGAGTTGAAGGTGAGCGTGAGCACATCTTCGCTCAGCGAGCCAATGGCCGTGTGCTTGGCGCCGTCGTACAGCACCTTGTCGTACACCTCGTCGGCAAAGATCACCAGGCCATGCTCGCGGGCGATGGCCACAATGCCCTTGAGCAGCGCGTCGGAGTACAGCGCGCCCGTGGGGTTGTTGGGGTTGATGACGACGATGCCCTTGGTGCGGGGCGTGACCTTCGCGCGGATGTCATCGAGGTCGGGCATCCAGCCATTGGCTTCATCGCACAGGTAATGCACGGGCGTACCGCCCGACAGGCTGGCCGCCGCCGTCCACAGCGGGTAGTCGGGCGAGGGCAGCAGCAGTTCGTCACCGGTGTCGAGCAGCGCATTGGTGGCCATGACGATGAGTTCGCTGGCACCGTTGCCCAGGTAGATGTCGTCCAGCGTGACGCCCTTGATGCCCTGCTTCTGTGTCTCGTGCATCACGGCCTTGCGCGCCGCAAAGATGCCCTTGCTGTCCGAATAGCCTGCCGAATTGGGCAGGTTGCGGATCATGTCCTGCTGGATTTCCTCGGGGGCATCGAAGCCGAACACGGCCAGGTTGCCGATGTTGAGCTTGATGATCTTGTGACCGTCCTCCTCCATCTGCCGGGCCGCGTCCATGATGGGCCCCCGGATGTCGTAGCAGACGTTGGCGAGCTTGGCGGATTTGTGGACGGTTTTCATGGGCTGACGTTGGAATGCGATGGAGCCAGAGACCTGACAGCGCCCCGGGCGCTTTGGCGAAACCTATAATTTGACCACAGATCGCCGGCGACCCCGAGGCCACAACGCCCCCCGTAAAGCCCCAACCCACGGCCCGCGCCCACCCACCCCGTCCTTGCATGAAATTCCAGCCCGAACCTTCCACCGCGCAGACCATCCGTGCCTACGGCCCCGGCTGGATCGGTGTGGATACGGAAAAGATCACCACCAGCATCATCCTGGGTTCGGGCGGCCTGCGCCTGGCCTGGCCATGCACCCGCTTTGAAGACCTGACACCCGAGCATTTCGCCCAGCTGGCCACCCTGGAGGCGGAACTGATCGTCTTTGGCAGCGGCACACGCAACCGCTTTCCGCCACCCGCCTGGCTGCAGCCGCTGATGGCCCGGCGACTGGGCCTTGAAACCATGGACACCCCCGCTGCCTGCCGCACCTACAACATTCTTGCCAGCGAAGGCCGCAACGTGGTGGCGGCGCTCATTCTGGAAGCGCCAGGGTCTTAGGGGGCGGGGTGGCAGCTTGGTTCTCGGGCGTTTTCAGGGTAAAATCTCGGGTTGCGGTCGGGGGCACCACCAAAAGCAATAACACCCCAGCTCCCCCGGCTTTTCAACGACTACATCCTGAGAGATTGAAGTGCCATGGCGATCGTTGTCAACAAACCCCTCCCTGAATTTGAAGCCAACGCGACTGGTGGAATCAAGGTGTCCAACACCTCCCACCTCGGCCAGATTGTGATTCTGTACTTCTACCCCAAGGACAACACCCCTGGATGCACCACGGAAGCCATGCAGTTCCGTGACCGGTACAAGGACTTCGTCAAGGCGGGTGCAGCCGTTTTCGGCGTATCGCGCGACAACATGAAGTCGCACGACGAGTTCAAGGAAAAGCTGGAGCTGCCGTTTGAGCTGATCGCCGACACCGAAGAAAAGATGTGCCACATGTTCGGCGTGGTCAAGAACAAGATCATGTACGGCAAGAAGGTCAAGGGCATCGAGCGCAGCACCTTCCTGATCGGACCCGATGGCATTCTGCACAACGAATGGCGCGGTCTCAAGGTGCCGGGCCACGTGGACGAAGTGCTCAAGGCCGTCAAGACCATCAAGGCCCTGAAAAAGGCCGCCTGAAATTCACCGTTGCAAGCCTGCCGACACGGACTGCGGACGCCTTCCGCAATCCGACACGGTGAATGGGCATAATGGTTCGATGCTTCTGAAATCAGCAACGCTTTTTTCTCCCTCCAAAGCCGCCTTGGTCTCCAGGCGGCTTTTTGCTTTCTGAACACCCCACTGCCCGAGACCCCGCCACCATGCCCCTGCCCCCCGCCCCCAGCCGGCGCGCCGCCCTCCTCGCGCCCGAAGCCTACAAAGCAAGCGCCCGCGCCCGCCCCGTCGAAAATCTGCTTCCCGACCCAGAGACAGTGGCCGTCCCCGCCAGCCGGAGTGGACGCAAGAGCGCACGCAACGATGGGGCGCCCATCGAAATGGGCGCGGCCCCTGCCCTGATCCAGGTCGAGACCCGGTCGCGCACGCCGGAACCCGCACGCCCGCCCGCCGCGGCCCCTGCGCCCGCTGCGCGCAGCTCTGCCAGCACACGCGGCTCGCGCAGCCCCGGCAGCAAGACCACTGCCAGCGCGCCCGCAGCAGCCGGTGCTTCCCGCAGCAAAAAGGCGGCACCGCAGGGCCCTGCGAAGCTGTTCGTGCTGGACACCAACGTGCTGCTGCACGATCCGACCAGCCTGTTCCGCTTTGAGGAACACGACATCTTCCTGCCCATGATCGTGCTGGAAGAGCTGGATGGCCACAAGAAGGGCATGACCGAAGTGGCCCGCAACGGCCGCCAGACCAGCCGCACCCTGGATGCCCTGGCGGGCGTGCAAGGCGCCGACATTGCGCACGGACTCAAGCTCGACTCCACAGGCCAGCGCGCTGCAGGCGGCCACCTGTTCTTTCAGACGGCCCCGCTCGATTACAGCCTGCCCACCAGCCTGCCGCAAGGCAAGGCCGACAACCAGATCCTGGGCGTGGTGGAAGCGCTACGCAAGCTGCACGCCCCGCGCGAAGTGGTGCTGGTGTCCAAGGACATCAACATGCGCGTCAAGGCGCGCGCCCTGGGCCTGAACGCCGAGGACTACCAGAATGACAAGACGCTGGAAGACGGCGACCTGCTCTACTCTGGCGTGCTGGCCCTGCCCCCCGACTTCTGGGCCAAGAGCGGCAAGAACGTGGAAAGCTGGCAAAGCGGCGCGAGCACCTATTACCGCATTGGCGGCCCGATCGTGCCGCAGCTGATGATCAACCAGTTTGTGTACTTCGAGGCTCCGGGCGAGCCCAGCATGTTTGCCCGGGTCAGCGAGATCCGCGAGAAAACCGCGGTGCTGCAGACGCTCAAGGACTATGGCTCGACCAAGCATGCGGTGTGGGGCGTGACCACGCGCAACCGCGAGCAGAACTACGCCATGAATCTGCTCATGGACCCCGAGGTCGATTTCGTCACACTGACCGGCACGGCCGGCACCGGCAAGACCCTGCTGGCCCTGGCCGCGGGCCTGACCCAGGTGCTGGACGACCGCCGCTACACCGAAATCATCATGACCCGCGCCACCGTGAGCGTGGGCGAGGACATCGGCTTTCTGCCCGGCACCGAAGAGGAAAAAATGGGCCCCTGGATGGGCGCGCTCGACGACAACCTCGAATTCCTGGCCAAGGGCGATGGCGGCAACGCGGGAGAGTGGGGCCGCGCCGCCACCAACGAGCTCATCCGCAGCCGCATCAAGATCAAGAGCATGAACTTCATGCGCGGGCGCACCTTCCTGAACAAGTACGTGATCATCGACGAGGCGCAGAACCTGACGCCCAAGCAGATGAAGACGCTGATCACCCGCGCCGGTCCCGGCACCAAGATCATCTGCATGGGCAACCTGGCGCAGATCGACACGCCCTACCTCACAGAAGGCTCGTCGGGCCTGACCTACGCCGTGGACCGCTTCAAGGGCTGGCCGCACAGCGGCCACATCACGCTGGCGCGCGGCGAGCGTTCACGCCTGGCGGACTTTGCCAGCGAGGTGCTGTAACCATGGCGGTGGGCTGGGTTACCGCCCTCAAGCTGGTTCCCTGGGGCGATGTCCTGGAGGCAACGCCCCAGATCCTGCAGGCAGCCAAGAAGCTGCTGGGCACCACGCGCCAAGGTACTGCGGATGCCGCTGTAGGCAAACTGGCGGCTGCGGACGGCACAGCCGCTCCCCCGGTCGCCCTGCAACTGCAGCAGTTGCGCGAGCGCGTGGCGCGGCTCGAACTGGAGCAGCAGGAATCAGCCCTGTTGATCCAGTCCCTGGCCGAACAGCATGCGCAGGTGGTGCAGGCGGTCGAGGCACTGCGCCTGCGCAACCGGCGCCTCACGGTAGCCGTCGCCATACTGGGGGCGTTGTGCGTGGGCCTGCTGGTGTGGGCTCTGCGGCCATAGCATCGCTCGCAGCACCCAACCGCTTCTACTTTGATAGCCGCTAGCGCTTATGCATAAGCGCTAGCGGCTATTTTCATTAGAAATCGTCGCCCGACCCCATCGCCAGGCTTTCGAAGCGCGTCTGCGACTTCTGGAAGAACAGCTTCACGGTGCCGGTGGGGCCATTGCGCTGCTTGCCAATGATGACCTCGGCCACATTCGGCTCCTTGCTGTCCTTGTTGTAGTAGTCGTCGCGGTAGATGAACATGATGATGTCCGCATCCTGCTCGATGGCGCCCGACTCGCGCAAATCACTCATCATGGGGCGCTTGTCGGTACGCTGCTCCACCGAACGGTTGAGCTGCGACAACGCGATCACCGGGCACTGCAGCTCCTTGGCCAGCATCTTCAGGCCGCGCGAGATTTCGCCCAGCTCGGTGGCCCGGTTCTCGCCCTGCGAGCCGCTGGAGCCGCTCATCAGCTGCAGATAGTCCACCACGATCAGGCCCAGCTTGCCGCACTGGCGCGCCAGGCGCCGCGCATTGGCGCGCAGCTCCGACGGCGTCAGGCCCGGTGTTTCATCGATGTGCAGCGACACGGTGCGCAGTTTTTCGATGGCCTCGGTCAGGCGCGGCCATTCCTCGTCGGAGAGCTTGCCGGTGCGCAGGTTGCCCTGGTTGATGCGGCCAATCGAGCCCACGATACGCACGGCCAGCTGCGCGGCGCCCATTTCCATCGAGAAAATGGCCACGGGCAGGCCTTCGTTCAGCGCCACATGCTCGGCAATGTTCACGGCAAACGCTGTCTTGCCCATGGATGGACGCGCCGCCAGCACCACCATGTCGCCGGCCTGCAGACCCGAGGTCATGCGGTCGAGGTCGATGAACCCGGTGGGCACGCCGGTGATGTCGTTCGGGTTGTCGGCCATCTCCTGCACGCGGTCGAGCAGGTCCACCACCAGCGTGTCCATGGCCTGAAAGCCCTGCTTCATCCGCGAGCCTTCCTCGCCGATGTTGAAGATCTTCTGCTCGGCCTCGTCCAGGATCTTATCGACCGGACGCCCCTGCGGATTGAACGCATTGGTGGCGATCTCGTCGCTGGCCGTGACCAGCTTGCGCAGGATGGCGCGCTCGCGCACGATCTCGGCGTAGCGCCGGATGTTGCTCGCGCTCGGCACATACTGCGCCAGATTGTTCAGGTACCCCAGGCCACCGATTTCCTCGGCCTTGCCCAGCCCCTGGAGCTGCTCGTACACCGTGATCACGTCGGCGGGCTTGCTGCCATTGATCAGACCGCCGATGGCGGCATAGATCAGCTTGTGCTCGTAGCGATAAAAGTCGCCATCCTTGAGCAGGTCGCCCACGCGGTCCCAGGCGTTGTTGTCCAGCAGCAGCCCACCGAGCACACTCGATTCCGCCTCGATCGAGTGCGGTGGCACGCGCAACTGGGCAATTTCGCGATCCGGCAGGGGTGGAGCAAAACCGTGGTCTTCGAGCGGGGGAAAAACAGCGGACATGGGGTTCCTTGGGACAGGCGTTCAATGCTAGCGCAGAGCAGCCTGGCGGGATGGGGACAAGCCTGTGGATAACCAGGTGACAGACTGTGGATGGCCCTGTATGGGCGTACCGCACCAAAAACAAAAGCCGCCCGAGGGCGGCTTTTGCACAACGTCACGAAATGACGACGGGGCGACGATCAGGCGGTTTCGCCGTAGACCGACACGTTGACTTCCACCACCACATCGGTGTGCAGAGCCACGCTGACAGCCGTTTCGCTGACAACCTTGATAGGGCCGTTGGGCAGGCGAACCTGGGCCTTCACAACCTTGTAGCCTTGCTTGTTCAGCTCTTCGGCGATGTCATGGTTGGTCACGGAACCGAACAGACGGCCGTCCACGCCCGCCTTTTGCGTCAGCTTGACGGTGGTACCGGCCAGCTTTTCGCCTTCAGCCTGGGCTTGTGCCAGCTTGGCAGCGGCTGCCTTTTCGAGTTCGGCGCGCTTGGCTTCGAACTCGGCCTTGTTGGCTTCGGTGGCGCGGCGTGCACGGCCCGAAGGAATCAGGAAGTTGCGGGCGTAGCCGTCTTTCACCTTGACGATTTCGCCGAGGTTGCCGAGGTTCACAACCTTGTCGAGCAGAATGATTTGCATGGGTTGTGCTCCTTAGATCTTGTGCTGGTCGCTGTAAGGCACCAGGGCCAGGAAGCGGGCGCGCTTGATGGCGGTGTTCAGCTGGCGCTGGAAAATGGCGCGCGTGCCGGTCAGGCGTGCGGGAATGATCTTGCCGTTTTCGGCGATGAAATCGCGCAGCGTGTCGACATCCTTGTAGTCGATTTCCTCAACACCGGTCACCGTGAAGCGGCAAAAGCGCTTGCGCTTGAACAGCAGGGACTGGGTGTTGCGCTTTGGGCGCTTGTCTTTGTTGAACTTCTTGAACGTGGCCATTGCGGACCCCTTGAAAATTAATTTTGTTGAATATCCTGGATGTGGAGCACTGCGTTCTTGCCATTGCGCGGTGTGGCCAGAAATCCACTGAAAGTCCAGAGACTTCCGATGTTCTGCCGGGCCAACCGTTCGGCCATTGCACCAAAGGCAACGGCTTTCATGGCAGCCTTGACGTCCCGGGGCTGGCCTGCTTCGGTTTGCTGGGACTCGTGTTCGAGTCGCAGGGCGATGGCAGGCAATCCAGCGGGGGTGTAGCGCAGGGCCTCGGCCTCAGCGATACATGCAGTCAAGACAACGCGGTTTTCCACTCCCGTGAGGGCTGGAAGATCAGCGGTCGTTGGCCGCTGCGTACTCGGCCTGGCTGACCTTGCGGGCTTCTTCGCGCTCGACGGTCTTCATCATCGAAGACGGGCCGGTCTCGGCCTTCTTCTTCTGAACCGTCAGGTGGCGCAGCACGGCGTCGTTGAACTTGAAGGCGTGCTCCAGTTCAGCCATCACGGCCTGGTCGGCTTCGATGTTCACGCACAGGTAGTGGGCCTTGGCCAGCTTGTTGATCAGGTACGCCAGTTGACGGCGGCCCCAGTCTTCCACGCGGTGCACCTTGCCACCGCCAGCGGTGATCATGCCCTTGTAGCGCTCCAGCATGGCTGGAACTTGTTCGCTTTGATCCGGATGGATCAACAAAATGATTTCGTAATGACGCATGCATACTCCTTTTGGGTAAGACCACCCACTGCGTCTCGAAGTGGTGTGGCAAGGCAAAGCCGGCAATTATAACCAGCATGTTTGCGCTTGTACACTCCCGGCCTGATCCATGCGTTCCTTCGGTGTCAGCGGACATGGATAAAGCGCCCTGGCGCTGCCGCAGGCCTTGAAATACGGGCCACCCGCCCCATCCTTGTCGCGTATCCGTACGTTTCATAAAAATTCCGACATGCCAGATAACAGCCAGTCCTCCACCCTCCCAAGCAATCCCGCCCCCGAAGAAGCCGAGGCCGCCATGGCCGCCAACGCTTCTGATGAAATGGCCCGCCTGCAGGGCGAGCTGGCCGAACTCAAGGCCAAGAGCGCCGATCTGGCCGACCAGTTCCTGCGCGCCAAGGCCGAGGCAGAGAACGCCCGCCGCCGCGCGGAAGACGATGTCTCCAAGGCCCGCAAGTTCGGCATCGAGAGCTTTGCCGAAAGCCTGCTGCCCGTCTGCGACAGCCTGGACGCCGCCCTGGCCATCCAGAACGCCACGGCCCAGCAACTGCGCGAAGGATCCGACGCCACGCTGCGCCAGCTGCAAGCCGCCCTGGAACGCAACAAGGTGCAGGCCATCAACCCGGCCGCCGGCGACAAGTTCGATCCGCACCAGCACCAGGCCATCAGCGTGGTGCCGGCCGAGCAGGAGGCGAACACCGTGGTGGCCGTGCTGCAAAAAGGCTATGTGATCGCCGAGCGCGTGCTGCGCCCCGCCCTGGTGACCGTGGCCGCCGCCAAATAATTTCACGGAACCAGCTTGAAGCCCTTCAAGTTATCCACAAGTTACTAGCTATCCAACCATTCCAACATTGCGGAGAAGAACATGGGAAAAATCATCGGTATCGACCTGGGCACCACCAACAGCTGCGTGTCCGTCATGGAAGGCAACACCACGCGCGTGATCGAGAACTCGGAAGGTGCCCGCACCACGCCGTCGATCGTGGCCTACCAGGAAGATGGTGAAGTGCTGGTCGGCGCCTCGGCCAAGCGCCAGGCCGTGACCAACCCCAAGAACACGCTGTACGCCATCAAGCGCCTGATCGGCCGCAAGTTCACCGAGAAGGAGGTGCAAAAGGACATCGACCTGATGCCCTACAAGATCACGGCCGCCGACAACGGCGACGCCTGGGTGGAAGTGCGCGGCAACAAGATCTCGGCCCAGCAGGTCAGCGCCGACATTCTGCGCAAGATGAAGAAGACCGCCGAAGACTACCTGGGCGAGCCCGTCACCGAAGCCGTGATCACCGTGCCCGCCTACTTCAACGATGCCCAGCGCCAGGCCACCAAGGACGCCGGCCGCATCGCCGGCCTGGAAGTCAAGCGCATCATCAACGAGCCCACCGCTGCAGCCCTGGCCTTCGGTCTGGACAAGCAGGAAAAGGGCGACCGCAAGATCGCCGTGTACGACCTCGGTGGCGGCACGTTCGACGTGTCCATCATCGAAATCGCTGACGTCGATGGCGAAAAGCAGTTCGAAGTGCTGTCAACCAACGGCGACACCTTCCTGGGTGGCGAAGACTTCGACCAGCGCATCATCGACTACATCATTGCCGAGTTCAAGAAAGAGCAAGGCGTGGACCTGTCCAAGGACGTGCTGGCCCTGCAGCGCCTGAAGGAAGCCGCCGAAAAGGCCAAGATCGAGCTGTCCAACAGCGCGCAGACCGACATCAACCTGCCCTACATCACGGCCGATGCCTCGGGCCCCAAGCACCTGAACATCAAGCTCACGCGTGCCAAGCTCGAAGCCCTGGTGGAAGAGCTGATCGAGCGCACCATCGCCCCCTGCCGCACCGCCATGAAGGACGCCGGCATCAGCGTGTCCGACATCAACGACGTGATCCTGGTCGGCGGCATGACGCGCATGCCCAAGGTGCAGGAGAAGGTCAAGGAATACTTCGGCAAGGAACCCCGCAAGGACGTGAACCCTGACGAAGCCGTGGCCGTGGGCGCGGCCATCCAGGGCCAGGTGCTGTCGGGCGACCGCAAGGACGTGCTGCTGCTGGACGTGACGCCATTGAGCCTGGGCATCGAGACTCTGGGCGGCGTGATGACCAAGATGATCACGAAGAACACGACCATCCCCACCAAGTTCGCTCAGACCTTCTCCACCGCCGACGACAACCAGCCGGCCGTGACCATCAAGGTCTACCAGGGCGAGCGCGAGATGGCCAGCGGCAACAAGCTGCTGGGCGAGTTCAACCTGGAAGGCATTCCACCTGCATCGCGCGGCACGCCGCAGATCGAGGTGTCGTTCGACATCGACGCCAACGGCATCCTGCACGTGGGCGCCAAGGACAAGGGCACAGGCAAGGAAAACAAGATCACCATCAAGGCGAACTCCGGCCTGTCCGAGGACGAGATCCAAAAGATGGTCAAGGACGCCGAGCTGAACGCCGCCGACGACAAGAAGAAGCTCGAACTGATCCAGGCCCGCAACCAGGGCGAGGCTGCCGTGCACAGCGTGAACAAGAGCCTGGCCGAGCATGGCGACAAGCTCGACGCCGGCGAAAAGGATGCGATCACCGCTGCGGTCAAGGCACTGGAAGAAGCGCTCAAGGGCGAGGACAAGGACGCCATCGACGCCAAGACCACGGCGCTGATGGCTGCCAGCCAGAAGCTGGGCGAGAAGATGTACGCCGAGACCCAGGCTGCGCAGGCCGCCCAGGCAGCCGGTGGCGCGGACGCGGCAGGCGCATCGGCGTCGTCGGGCAAGGCCGCGGACGACGACAACGTGGTCGACGCCGAAGTGAAGGAAGTCAAGAAGGGCTAAAGCAGCCCTTGCTGACCCGAGCCGCCGCGCCGGCCCCTTTCCAGGGTGCCTGCGCGGCGTTCCTCTTCCAACCAGGCTGATTCATCCATGTCCAAAAGAGACTATTACGAGGTCCTCGGCGTTCCCAAGAACGCCTCCGAGGACGAAATCAAGAAGGCCTATCGCAAGCTGGCGATGAAGCACCACCCTGACCGCAACCAGGGGGATAGCGCCAAGGGCGCCGAGGAGAAATTCAAGGAGGCCAAAGAGGCCTACGAGATGCTTTCCGATGCCCAGAAGCGCGCGGCCTACGACCAGTACGGCCACGCTGGCGTGGACCCGAACATGCGCGGCCCCGGTGGCCCCGGTGCGGAAGGGTTTGGCGGCTTCGCCGAGGCCTTCGGCGACATCTTCGGTGACATGTTCGGCCAGCAGGGCGGACGCGGGCGTGGTGCGGGCGGCCGTCAGGTGTACCGCGGCAGCGACCTCAGCTACGCCATGGAAATCACCCTCGAAGAAGCCGCGCGCGGCAAGGATGCACAGATCCGCATTCCATCGTGGGAAAGCTGCGACACCTGCCACGGCAGCGGCGCCAAGCCCGGCACCAGCGCCAAGACCTGCACCACCTGCAGCGGAAGCGGCACAGTGCAGATGCGCCAGGGTTTCTTCAGCGTGCAGCAGACCTGCCCGCACTGCCGCGGCACGGGCAAGATCATTCCCGAGCCCTGCACGTCCTGCCACGGCCAGGGCCAGCTCAAGAAGCAAAAGACGCTGGAAGTGAAGATTCCGGCCGGCATCGACGACGGCATGCGCATCCGCAGCACCGGCAACGGCGAGCCGGGCACCAACGGCGGCCCGCCGGGTGATCTGTACATCGAGATCCGCCTGAAGAAGCACGACATCTTCGAGCGCGATGGCGACGACCTGCACTGCCAGGTGCCGGTGAGCTTCATCACCGCGGCACTCGGTGGCGAGATCGAGGTGCCCACGCTCGCCGGCAAGGCCGCCATCGACATCCCCGAAGGCACGCAGGCCGGCAAGCAGTTCCGACTGCGCGGCAAGGGCATCAAGGGCGTGCGCGCCAGCTACCCCGGCGACCTGTATTGCCACATCACGGTGGAAACACCCGTCAAGCTGACCGAGCACCAGCGCAAGCTGCTGCGCGAGCTGGATGAATCGCTGAAGAAGGGTGGCGGCCGCCACTCGCCCAGCGGCGAGAGCTGGACCGACCGGCTGAAGAACTTCTTCAGCTGAACGCGTGGCGCCGCATCGGGCGCCGGCCATGGCACACCAGGCTGCCCCGCACCGCGCGGGGCAGCCTTTTTTCTTGCGCCCGCGTTCCTGCCGCGCGTCCTCCCGCAATCTTTGCCAGCGCAGCTTGATCTGAATCACCTTTCGACCCGCTCCACCCCGAGAAGTCAGCCAGCACAGGCCGCTACGATGGCAGCCATCGGCATGCATGGAGGATCGCAATGGAAGTCAACATCACCTTTCTGGGCGGCGCGGGCACCGTCACCGGCTCCAAATACCTGGTGCGCCACAACGGCCACAGCATGCTGGTCGATTGCGGCCTGTTCCAGGGCTACAAGCAGCTGCGCCTGCGCAACTGGCAGCCCCTGCCCCTCACGCCCCACCAGATCGATGCCGTGGTGCTGACCCACGCGCACCTGGACCACAGCGGCTACCTGCCCCTGCTGGCACGCGATGGCTATACCAAGGCCATCCACTGCACGCCCGGCACGCGCGACCTGTGCGCCATCCTGCTGCCCGACAGCGGGCACCTGCAGGAAGAAGACGCCGCCTTCCTGAACCGCCACCAGCTCTCGCAGCACGCACCGGCGCTGCCGCTGTACACCCGGCTGGATGCGCAGCACTGCATGAAGCAGTTCCGCCCCCACGCGTTCCACAAGGCCTTCGAGCCCATTCCCGGCTGGCGCGTGACCTTCACGCCGGCCGGACATATCCTGGGCGCGGCCAGCGTGCTGCTGGAAGTGGGCGGGCGACGCATCCTGTTCTCGGGCGATCTGGGCCGGCCCGATGACCTGCTCATGAACCCGCCCGAGGCTCCGCCGCAGGCCGACACCGTGCTGGTCGAAGCCACTTATGGCGACCGCCAGCACCCGCAGGAAGACATCCTGCAAGAGCTGGCCCCCGCCCTGCAACGCCTGGCCCAGCGCGGCGGCGTGGCCGTGGTGCCGGTGTTTGCCGTGGGCCGGGCGCAGGCCGTGCTGCACGCCATCAACCTGCTCAAGAAGCAGGGCAGCATTGCGCGGTCGCTGCCGGTGTTTCTGGACAGCCCCATGGCCGTGAGCACCACCGGGCTGTTCGCGCACCACACGGGCGAGCACCGGCTGACCAGGCACGAGGCCGATGCCCTCGCGCACTGCGCCACCATGGTGCAGACCACCGACGAATCGAAGGCCCTGGCGCGCCGCCACGGGCCCATGGTGATCCTGTCGGCCAGCGGCATGGCCACGGGGGGGCGCGTGCTGCACCACCTGGCCCTGTACGCGGGCGACCACCGCAACATGGTCATCATCACCGGCTACCAGGCGCCGGGCACGCGCGGCGCGCGCATCGCCAGCGGCGAAAAGACCACGCGCATCCACGGGCAGGACATTGATGTGCGCGCCGAGGTGGTGCAGCTCACGTCCGCCTCGGCCCATGCCGACGCCAACCAGACGCTGGCCTGGCTGCGCAGCATGGGGCACGCGCCCGACCGGGTGTTTGTGGTGCACGGCGAGATGGGCGCGGCCGACATGCTGCGCCAGCGCATCGAACATGAGCTGCGCTGGCGCGCCACGGTGCCCGAGCATGGCAGCACGCTCCCTGCCTGAAGGTGCGGGATCAGCATCTCATCAACTGGATGAATCCGCCTCTTGCACGATGAATGCCATCGCATTCAGCGATGGCAACAAACAATAATTGAGCTGAGAATACACAGTCTTCTCGAAACAAGAAGACTACACCCCATCCCATGAAAAGCTCCGAGCGCAGTTTTGCGCGCCGTATCGACCTCACCTCGCTGCAACTGTTTGTGGCGGTGTGCGAGCTCGGCAGCATCGGCCGCGCGGCGGAGCGCGAGTTCATTGCCGCCTCGGCCGTCAGCAAGCGGCTGTCCGACCTGGAGACCGCCGTCGACACCGCCCTGCTCTATCGCCACAGCCGGGGCGTGACGCTCACGCCTGCCGGCGAGAGCCTGCTGCACCATGCGCGCACCGTGCTGTTTGGCCTGGAGCGCATGCAGGGCGAACTCAGCGAATACGCCGAAGGCGTGCGCGGCCATGTGCGCATGCATGCCAACATCTCGGCCATCGTGCAGTTTCTGCCCGAGGACCTGGGCGCTTTTGCGCGCGCCCACAGCCAGGTCAAGATTGATCTTCAGGAACACTTGAGCAGCGATGTGCTGCACGCCGTGCAGGAAGGCGCGGCCGACTTGGGGCTGTGCAACACCGGCGGCCCCGCCGCCGCCGATCTGCAAAGCCGCCCTTACCGCACCGACCGTCTGGTGCTGGTTGTGCCTGCAGCGCACGCCCTGTCTGCGCAAGAAGCGATCCATTTTGAAGAAGTGCTGGACTGGGACATTGTCGGCCTGCATGCCAACAGCAGCATCAGCCTGGCCATGCGCGCTGCTGCGGCGGCGGCCGGCCGGCCCCTGCGCCAGCGCATCCAGGTCACCGGGCTCGACGCCATGTGCCGCATGATCGACAACGGCCTGGGCGTGGGCCTGCTCCCCGACCGGGCCTTTGCCCTCATGCAGGGTGTGGGCCGCCTGCAGGCCGTGCCCCTGGCCGACCCCTGGGCACGGCGCGAACTGCGCCTGGTGGCCCGCGATTTCGACGCCCTGCCCGTGACGGCCCGGCTGCTCGTGGAACACCTGGCACCCCCACGCGCGGCACTTTGACGCACCCCTAAAATCCAACCACCCCACCTGAAAGTAGAAAGCCACGCCATGGGACGCACCCTGTACGACAAGATCTGGGACGAGCATGTCGTCCACACCGAAGAGGACGGCACCTCCATCCTCTACATCGACCGCCATCTGGTGCACGAGGTCACCAGCCCCCAGGCCTTTGAAGGCCTGCGCGAGGCCGGCCGCAAGGTCTGGCGCATGAGTTCCATCGTGGGCACGGCCGACCACAACACGCCCACCACCGGCTGGGAGCGCGGCTACGACGGCATTGCCGATCCCATCAGCAAGGAGCAGATCACCACGCTGAACGACAACATGGCGCAGATCACGCCAGCGGCGTTCTTCCCCTTCATGCACAAGCGCCAGGGCATCGTCCACGTGATCGGCCCCGAAAACGGCGCCACCCTGCCCGGCATGACCGTGGTCTGCGGCGACAGCCACACCAGCACCCATGGCGCGTTTGGTGCGCTGGCCCACGGCATCGGCACCTCCGAGGTCGAGCACGTGATGGCGACCCAGACCCTGCTGGCCAAGAAGGCCAAGAACATGCTGGTGCAGGTGGACGGCCAGCTGGCCAAAGGCGTGACCCCCAAGGACGTGGTGCTGGCCATCATCGGCAAGATCGGCACGGCCGGCGGCACGGGCTACACCATCGAATTTGCCGGCTCGGTGTTCCGCGCCATGAGCATGGAAGGCCGCATGACCGTGTGCAACATGGCCATCGAAGGCGGCGCGCGCGCGGGCCTGGTGGCGGTGGACGACAAGACCATCGAATACGTCAAGGGCCGCCCCCTGTCGCCCACGGGCGTGGAGTGGGACCAGGCCGTGGCCTACTGGAAGACGCTGCACTCGGATGCCGACGCGGTGTTCGACACCGTCGTCAAGCTCGACGCCGCCACCATAGTGCCCCAAGTCACCTGGGGCACCTCACCCGAGATGGTGCTGGGCGTGGACGCCCGCGTGCCCGACCCGGACAAGGAAAAGGACGCCAACAAGCGCGGCGCCATCGAGCGCGCTCTCACCTACATGGGCCTGCAACCGGGCAAGGCGATCAACGACATCACCATCGACAAGGTGTTCATCGGCTCGTGCACCAACAGCCGTATCGAAGACATGCGCGAAGCCGCCGCCGTGGTGAAGAACCTGGGCCGCAAGGTCGCCAGCAACGTCAAGCTGGCGATGGTGGTGCCCGGCTCGGGCCTGGTCAAGGAACAGGCCGAGCGCGAAGGCCTGGACAAGATCTTTGTCGCCGCGGGCTTTGAATGGCGCGAGCCCGGCTGCAGCATGTGCCTGGCCATGAACGCCGACCGGCTGGAGCCCGGTGAGCGCTGCGCCAGCACCAGCAACCGCAACTTCGAAGGCCGCCAGGGTGCTGGTGGTCGCACCCACTTGGTGAGCCCCGCCATGGCCGCAGCGGCTGCCGTGCACGGTCATTTTGTGGACATTCGCCAATTCGCCTGAAGGAGACCGCCATGAAGAAGATCGCCACCCTTATCGCCCTGTCCGCCGCTTTCCTGCTGGCTGGATGCAACACCGTCAAAGGCGTGGGCCAGGACATCGAACGCGCAGGCAGCGCCATCGAACGCGCCGCCAAGTAACAAAGAACGCCATGCAGAAATTCACTTTGCTCAAGGGGATCGTCGCCCCCATGGACCGCGAGAACGTCGATACCGACGCCATCATTCCCAAGCAGTTCCTCAAGTCGATCAAGAAGACCGGCTTTGGTGTGAACCTGTTTGACGAATGGCGCTACCTGGACCACGGCGAGCCCGGCCAGGACCCCGCCAGCCGCCAACCCAACCCCGACTTCGTGCTCAACCAGCCTCGCTACCAGGGCGCCTCCATCCTGCTGGCGCGCAAGAACTTCGGCTGCGGCTCCAGCCGCGAGCACGCGCCCTGGGCGCTGGACCAGTACGGCTTTCGCGCCGTGATCGCGCCGAGCTTTGCCGACATCTTCTTCAACAACTGCTTCAAGAACGGCCTTCTGCCCATCGTGCTGCCCGAAGCCACGGTGGCCCAGCTGTTCGACGAAGTGGCCGCCTTCCCCGGCTACCAGCTCACCATCGACCTGGAGCGCCAGGTCATCGTGCGTCCCCAAGGCGAAGAAATCGCGTTCGAGGTGCAGGCCTTCCGCAAGTACTGCCTGCTCAACGGTTTTGACGACATCGGCCTGACCCTGCGCCAGTCCGACAAGATCAAGGCCTTTGAAGCCCAGCGCCTGGCCACCAAGCCCTGGCTCGCGCACACCATGGTGTCGTGAGACCGCGCAGGCATCGAAAATTTCAGTCAAACTGGCATCTAGCGCTTTAATCATAAGCACTGAAAGCTATCAAAAGTAAAGCATCCGACAATGAAAATCGCAGTTCTACCAGGTGACGGCATCGGTACCGAAATCGTGGCCGAGGCCGTCAAGGTTCTCAAGGCGCTCGACCTGAAGTTCGAGATGGAGTCCGCCCTGGTCGGCGGCGTGGCCTATGACGCCCACGGACACCCCCTGCCCGAGTCCACCCTCCAGCTCGCCAAGGAAGCCGACGCCATCCTGTTTGGCGCCGTGGGCGACTGGAAGTACGACAAGCTCGACCGACCCCTGCGCCCCGAGCAGGCCATCCTGGGCCTGCGCAAGCACCTGGGCCTGTTCGCCAACTTCCGCCCCGCCATCTGCTACGAGCAACTGGTGGACGCTTCCAGCCTCAAGCCCGAGCTGATCGCCGGGCTGGACATCCTCATCATCCGCGAGTTGACCGGCGACATCTACTTCGGCCAGCCGCGTGGACGCCGCGTGGCCACCGACGGCCACTTCCCCGGTGCCGAGGAAGCCTTCGACACCATGCGCTACAGCCGACCCGAGATCGAGCGCATCGCCCACGTCGCCTTCCAGGCCGCGCGCAAGCGGAGCAAGAAGGTCACCAGCGTGGACAAGGCCAACGTGCTGGAGACCTTCCAGTTCTGGAAGGACGTGATGACCGAGGTGGGCCAGCAATACCCCGACGTGGAACTGCAGCACATGTACGTTGACAACGCCGCCATGCAGCTCGTGAAGGCCCCCAAGGCGTTTGACGTGGTGGTCACCGGCAACATGTTTGGCGACATCCTGTCGGACGAAGCCTCCATGCTCACCGGTTCCATCGGCATGCTGCCCTCCGCATCGCTCAACAGCAAAAACCAGGGGCTGTACGAGCCCAGCCATGGCAGCGCCCCCGACATCGCCGGCAAGGGCGTGGCCAATCCGCTGGCCACCATCCTCTCGGCCGCGATGATGCTGCGCTTCAGCCTGAACCAGGAGGAAGCCGCCCAACGCATCGAGGCCGCCGTGCAAAAGGTGCTGGCCCAGGGCCTGCGCACGCCCGACATCTACAGCGAAGGCACCACCAAGGTAGGCACGGCGCAAATGGGGGATGCGGTGGTGAAGGCGCTGGGATAAATAAGCCCCGCGGACACGACGCCAGGGCGGCCCCGTGCCGCCCTTTCGCTTTTTTCGGACCTCGCGGCGGCGCCCCGCAAACGGGCGTCAAGCCACCATCCGCTACAATCCGAACCATGTTTGTCGCCCGCCCGTTCGCCCTGAACACAGCATCCGCCGCCCTGGCCGGTGTGGCTGCGCGCGCAATCACCACCAAAACCACGACCATTAAGGGCTGATCCAGCTCCGGTTCGTCGTGCGCCCTCCCTGGCCAGACGAGCCGGGGCAAAACAGCCAGGTCTGGCACTGTTTCTTACTTTGAAAGGGCGTTGAAATGAGCAAGTTGGTAGGTTTGGTCGGCTGGCGCGGCATGGTCGGCTCGGTGTTGATGGACCGCATGGTGCAGGAGAAGGATTTCGATCTGATCGAGCCCCTGTTCTTCTCCACCTCCAACGCCGGCGGCAAAGCCCCTGCACAAGCCAAGAACGAAACCACGCTGCAGGATGCGTTCAACATCGACGCCCTCAAGCGCTGCGACATCATCCTCACCGCCCAGGGCGGTGACTACACCAACGAGGTGTATCCCAAGCTGCGCGCAGCCGGCTGGAATGGCCACTGGATCGACGCCGCATCCTCCCTGCGCATGGAGAAGAACGCGGTCATCGTGCTCGACCCGGTGAACATGCCCGTCATCCAGAACGCGCTGGCGAACGGCGGCAAGGACTGGATCGGCGGCAACTGCACCGTCAGCTGCATGCTGATGGGCGTGGGCGCGCTGTACAAGGCCGGCCTTGTCGAATGGATGAGCACCCAGACCTACCAGGCCGCCAGCGGCGGCGGCGCCCAGCACATGCGCGAGCTGCTCACGCAGTACGGCACGCTGAACGCCGAGGTGACGGACCTGCTCCATGATCCCAAGAGTGCCATCCTGGAGATCGACCGCAAGGTCATCGCCAAGCAGCGCAGCCTCACCGCCGCTGAGACCGCCAATTTCGGCGTGCCGCTGGGCGGCAGCCTGATCCCCTGGATCGACAAGGACCTGGGCATCGGCAAGAGCCAGGACGAGCCTGGCTGGGGCACATCCAAGGAAGAATGGAAGGGCATGGCCGAGACGAACAAGATCCTCGGCATGGGCGAAGGCTTCAACTCGGCCGCCATCCCGGTCGATGGCTTCTGCGTGCGCGTGGGCGCCATGCGCTGCCACAGCCAGGCCCTGACCTTCAAGCTCAGGAAGAATGTGCCTGTGGCCGACATCGAAGCCATGATTGCGGCCGACAACCAGTGGGTGAAGGTGGTACCCAACACCCGCGAGGCGACCATCCAGGACCTGACCCCCGTGGCCGTGACCGGCACCATGACGATCCCCGTGGGCCGCATCCGCAAGCTGGCCATGGGCCCCGAGTACGTGGGCGCCTTCACTGTCGGTGATCAATTGCTGTGGGGCGCGGCAGAGCCTCTGCGCCGCATGTTGTGCATCCTCCTGAGCGCCTGAACCAGACAGATCCCGCAAGCGCGCACGGCCTCGCCGCTGCGCGCTTTTTCTTGTCCGCCCGGCCAGAAACACCCGGTTACGCTACGTTGGCAATTGACAACAAGGAAATACGCCAAAACCGGGCACCAACACCCCGCACAAAGCTTCCACGCTACCTCAGCTTGTCAGTGCAAAACATTGATGCTATGGTGCTTTTTACATATTTTCACGCGCCGGGGCGGGATCAGACCATGAGAAGAACCACGCCGCTCGACCGGGCCGCACAACCACCACTTTTGATGGCACACATGCATCGTTGGAAATTTTCTGTCCTGGCCGCTGCGGCCGTCGCATTGACCGGCTTCCATGCCGACGATGCTTCTGCCTTAGCTCTGGGTCGCATCACGGTGCAGTCTGCTCTTGGTGAGCCGCTGCGCGCCGAAATCGAACTCCCCCAAATCACCCCGGAAGAGGCTGACACCCTGCGCGCCACCACCGCTTCGCCCGAAGTGTTTCGCGCCCAGGGCATGGAGTTCAATCCGGCGGTGACCAACCTGCGCGTGCAACTGCAGCGACGTGCCAATGGCACTGCCGTGTTGCGCCTGTCCAGTGACCGCCCCGTCAACGACCCCTTTGTTGACCTGGTTCTAGACGCCTCGTGGAGCAGTGGCCACATCGTGCGCAACTACACCATGCTGTTTGATCCCCCGGCATCGCGCCGCGCAGCACCTGCCGTCACTGCGGCAGCGCAAGCCTCAGCGCCCACCGCTCAGGCACGGGGCGGCTCTGCAGCGGCAACCGCACGCGCATCGGCTCCCGCTGCACCCCGCAGCACCGCTGCAGCCGGCCCACGCCCAGCGCCTGCCAATGGTGTCACCGTTCAGGCGGGAGACACGGCTGGCCGCCTCGCCAATGCTTACCGCCCCGCCAGCGTATCGCTGGATCAGATGCTCGTGGCACTGCTGCGCGCCAACCCGGACGCATTCATCCAGGGCAATGTCAACCGGGTCAAGGCCGGAGCTGTGCTGCAAATGCCTGACGAGGCTTCCGCACTGGCAACGCCACCGGCCGAAGCCCGCCAGATCCTGGCGGCACAAAGCCGGGATTTCAACGATTTCCGCCGCAAACTCGCTGCGGCAGCCCCCGCGACCAAGGTGGCGGCCGCAGAGCGCTCTGCCAGCGGCACCGTACAAACCCGCATCGAAGACAAGAAGCCCGCAACGGCAGCGCCTGACAAGCTGACCCTGTCCAAGGGGTCCATCACGGGCCAGAAGGCGGCAGAAGACCAGCTGGCCAAGGACAAGCAGGCCAGCGAATCCTCGGCCCGGATGGCCGAACTGTCCAAGAACATCAACGAGTTGAACCAGCTCAGCGCGGCGTCTGCGCCAGTTGCCGAACCTGCAGCTGCTGCCTCCAGCACACCCGGCCTGGTTGCCGTGGCCACGCCGGCATCGCTGCCCAGCCAGCCAGCCGCCTCCGAGCCAGCGGCCGTTGCGGCCTCCCCTGCGGCCAGCATGCCCGCTGCAGCCGAAGCAGCCGCCTCGGATCCCGCCGTGCCAGCGGAAGCCGCTGCACCGGCATCCGCTCCTGCGCCAGCACCTGTGCCCAAGCCCGCACCCGTGCCTATGCCAGCCATCGAAACGAGCTTTCTTTCGGGCCTGATGGAAGACCCCCTGGTGCCTGCTGGGGGACTGCTCGCATTGATCGCCCTGGGGGGTTACGGTGCCTACCGCGTGGTCCAACGGCGCCGTGCCAACGCCGGTGTTGACAGTTCATTCATGGATAGCCGTGCACAACCCGACTCCTTTTTTGGCGCCAGCGGCGGCCAGCAAGTGGACACGGCCAACAGCCAGATGAGCACTGGCTCGTCCATGGCCTACTCCCCCAGCCAGCTGGATGCCGGTGGTGACGTGGATCCAGTGGCCGAAGCCGATGTGTACCTGGCATACGGCCGCGACCTCCAGGCCGAAGAAATCCTCAAGGAAGCGATTCGCCACAACCCGGCCCGCGTATCGATACGGGTCAAGCTGGCCGAGATTTACGCCAAACGACAGGATCGCAAGGCCCTGGAGGCCGTGGCAGGCGACGTATTCCAGCTCACACAGGGGGAAGGCCCGGACTGGACGCGTGTGACCGATCTGGGGCGCGATCTGGACCAGGAAAACCCGCTGTACCAGCCTGGCGGTCGCCCTGGTGCGCCAAATGGCGATGCCTTGGCCACACCCGCCGCCAGTGCGGCGAGCGCCGCGATGGCCGTGGCGTCCGCGGCAGCAACGCTGCCACCCGATCTCGACCTGGATCTGGATTTCCTCCAGGACGCTCGGACCAAGGCACCAGCTGCCGCAACCCACGAAGGTGACACCGCATCGGCCGGACTTCCACCACTGGATCTGCCCACGTTGCCGCATGCCGCTGAGCCAGCCGTGGCAGCAACCCCTGCCATCACGCCACCTCCCATGGCAGACCTGGATTTTCCAGCCACCGACGACCTCGCCATGCTCACGTCCGGGGCCATGCCGACAACGGCCAGCCTCCCGGCAGCCACCCCGCACACGGCCCCGATGGAGTTTGACCTGGGCGATCTGACGCTGGACTTGGGCACACCATCCAAACCTGTCACCGCGCCCGTATCGGCCGCGGCACCGGCCTTGGCTGACAGCGGCGTCGATGCGGCGGCAGACGATCCATTGGCAACCAAACTGGCACTGGCGCAGGAGTTCAATGCCATCGGCGATACAGACGGCGCCCGAACCCTGATCGAAGAAGTGGTCGCCGAGTCCTCGGGAGCGCTCAAGGCCCGCGCCCAGCGGCTGCTGACCGACCTGGGCTGATGCGCCCGGTCGATTCCACCGCACCGCATAACCCGACCCCGGGCCACCTATCCAGGGTGGCCATGGGGGTCGGCTACAACGGCCAGCGCTACAGCGGCTGGCAAAGCCAGCTCTCTGGCAACACCATCCAGGATCACCTCGAAGCGGCCCTGAGCCGCTTCGCTACGCAGCGGATCAGCACCCTGTGTGCGGGCCGCACCGATGCGGGGGTGCACGGCCTCATGCAGGTCGTCCACTTTGATACCCCGCTGCACCGCCCGGCGGCATCGTGGGTACGCGGCACCAACACCTTTCTGCCAGCGGATATCGCCGTGCAATGGGCCCAGCCAGTGCCCGCTGGCTTTCATTCGCGCGGGAGCGCCATTGCACGGCGCTACGCCTATGTGCTGCTCCAGTCTCCCGTACGCCCCAGCGTCGATGCGGGCCGCGTGGGCTGGGTCTTTCACCCGCTCGACCATGCTGCCATGCAGCAGGCGGCGCAACAGCTACTAGGCGAACACGACTTCACCTCGTTCCGGGCTTCGGCTTGCCAGGCCAAGTCGCCCGTCAAGACCCTGCAACGGATCGCCATCACCCGCACGCCAGCCAACGGGGCAGGGCCGTCTGACGGCTTTGCGCCCTGCTACTGGCGTTTCGAGTTCGAAGCCAATGCCTTCCTGCACCACATGATCCGCAACATCATGGGCTGCCTGATCGCTGTGGGCCAGGGCAAGAAACCGCCGCAATGGATCGGTGAAGTGCTGGCCGCGCGCTCACGCAACGCGGCAGCGCCCACCTTTTCACCCGACGGCCTGTATTTTCAAGGCCCGGTTTACGAACCCCATTGGGGCCTGCCCAGCCGCACGGCTGCGTATGATTGGCTGCCATGAGCAGCCTGCCACCTGAAAAAACATCCACTTCCCCCTGCATTCGCACCCGCATCAAGATCTGCGGGCTGACACGCGAACAGGACGTTGACGCAGCGGTCGCCGCGGGTGTGGATGCCATCGGCTTCGTGATGTACCCGGCAAGCCCCCGGGCCGTCACCCCGCAAAGGGCTGCCGCGCTGGCCTCCCGCCTGCCCCCGTTCGTTACGCCTGTGCTGCTGTTTGTCAACGAGACCGCTTCCAATATCCTAGCTGCCAGCACTTTACTGGCGGGCGCTACCATTCAGTTTCATGGTGACGAGTCCCCTGCGGACTGCCTGGCTGCCACCCTCGGGGGCGCCCGTCCGTTTCTGCGCGCTGCCCGCATTCCCCTTGGCGATGGTGCCGAACGCTTCGACCTCGTAAAATACGCACAGGATTTTTCACGCGCCCAAGCCATCCTGCTCGACGCCCATGTCGACGGCTATGGCGGCGGCGGCAAGGCATTCAATTGGTCACTCCTTCCACCAAGCGTCAACTCTCATCTCGTTTTGTCTGGTGGACTCACGCCTGCAAACGTGATCGATGGCATTTTGCAAGTCCGCCCGCGAGGCCTCTCGCTGGCGGTTGACGTCAGTTCCGGCGTCGAGGCCGATGGCCCCGATGGCAAACCCATCAAGGGCATCAAGGACGCCAAAAAAATCCAACGCTTCGTTGCCGCCGTGCGTGCGGCCGATGCCCAACTTGCAAAGACCCCCCATGAATTCCTATCAGCAACCTGATGCTTCCGGCCATTTCGGCCCCTACGGCGGCAGTTTTGTCAGCGAAACCCTGACCCATGCCATCCAGGAGCTGCGCGACGCCTACGCCCGCTACCAGAACGACCCCGAGTTTCTGGCCGAGTTCGAGTACGAACTCAAGCACTTCGTGGGCCGCCCCTCGCCCATCTACCACGCAGCCCGCACCAGCCGCGAAATGGGCGGCGCGCAGATCTACCTCAAGCGCGAAGACCTGAACCACACTGGCGCGCACAAGATCAACAACGTCATCGGCCAGGCCATGCTGGCCAAGCGCATGGGCAAGCCGCGCGTCATTGCCGAAACCGGCGCCGGCCAGCATGGCGTGGCCACCGCCACCATCTGCGCACGCTATGGCCTGGAATGCGTGGTGTACATGGGCAGCGAGGACGTCAAGCGCCAAAGCCCCAACGTCTTTCGCATGAAGCTGCTGGGCGCCACCGTGGTGCCCGTGGAATCGGGCAGCAAGACACTGAAGGATGCACTGAACGAAGCCATGCGCGACTGGGTGGCCAATGTGGACAACACCTTCTACATCATCGGCACCGTGGCCGGGCCCCATCCCTACCCAATGATGGTGCGCGACTTCCAGAGCGTGATCGGCAAGGAATCCATCGAACAGATGCCCGCCATGCTGGCCGACCAGAAGCTGCCAGCCCGGCAACCCGATGCGGTGATTGCCTGCGTGGGTGGCGGCAGCAATGCCATGGGCATCTTCCACCCCTACATTCCGTTCGAGAACACCCGCTTGATTGGCGTGGAGGCGGCCGGAGAAGGACTGGAGTCGGGCAAGCACTCGGCCTCGCTGCAAAAAGGCAGCGCCGGGGTGCTGCATGGCAACCGCACCTTCATCCTGCAGGACGACAACGGCCAGATCACCGAAACCCACAGCATCAGCGCAGGCCTGGACTACCCCGGCGTGGGACCTGAGCACGCCTGGCTGCAGGAAATCGGCCGCGCCGAATATGTCGGCATCACCGACAAGGAAGCCCTGGAAGCCTTTCACTACCTGTGCCGCACCGAGGGCATCATCCCTGCGCTGGAGTCCAGCCATGCCGTGGCCTATGCCCTGAAGCTGGCCAAAACCATGCGCCCTGACCAGTCCATCCTCGTGAACCTGTCAGGCCGGGGCGACAAGGACATAGGCACTGTGGCCGACCTGTCCGGCGAAGATTTTTACGACCGCCCCTCCATGCGCGGCCTGTCCGTCAAGGGCGCTGTGGGAGACGCCAAGCCATGAGCCGCATCCAGACCACTTTCAACCAACTGCAAGCCCAGGGCCGCAAGGCGCTGATCCCCTACGTCACGGCCGGGTTCCCGTTTGCGGACATCACCCCCTCGCTCATGCACGGCATGGTGGAAGCCGGTGCCGACGTGATCGAGCTGGGCGTGCCGTTTTCCGACCCCATGGCCGACGGCCCGGTCATCCAGAAGGCGGGTGAAAAAGCCCTGGGCATGGGTGTTGGCATGGTGCAGGTGCTGGAGCATGTGCGCGAATTCCGCCAACGCAACACCACCACCCCCGTGGTGCTGATGGGCTACGCCAACCCGGTCGAGCGCTACGACCAAAAGCACGCCACGACAAAGGCAGGCAGCGCCTTTGTGCGCGATGCCGCCGAGGCCGGGGTGGACGGCGTGCTCATCGTGGACTACCCGCCCGAGGAATGCGAGGCCTTTGCAGCCGATCTGCGCGCCCACGGCATGGACCTGATCTTTCTGCTGGCACCCACCAGTACCGACGAGCGCATGGCCCAGGTGGCCCGCGTGGCCAGCGGTTATGTGTACTACGTGTCGCTCAAGGGCGTCACAGGCTCTGGCGCTTTGGACACGGCGGCCGTGGAGCAGATGCTGCCCCGCATCCGCCAGCATGTGCACATCCCTGTGGGTGTGGGCTTTGGCATCCGGGATGCCGCTACGGCCCAGGCGATCGGCCAAGTGGCCGATGCGGTAGTGATCGGCAGTCGCATCATCCAGCTGATTGAAGACCAGGAGCACGCCAAGGTGGTCCCCATCACGATCGACTTCCTGCGCGGTATCCGGAAAGCGCTCGACGCATAATAGAGGGCAACCCCCTGAGCGGCTTCGCCGCTTCCCCCTTCTCTCGCGCTGCGCGCGGGAAGGGGGACGCTCCCAGCGCTGCGGGGCGGCCCTTGCGCGGGAGCCCTGGTCTGGGCAGCGCCCGTTTCAAGGCCGCTCCGCAACTGGCCCATCTATACAGAGGAATACGCATGTCCTGGCTTGAAAAACTTCTGCCCTCCAAGATCCAGCAAACCGACCCCACCGAGCGCCGCCAGGTGCCCGAGGGGCTGTGGATCAAGTGCCCGAGCTGCGAAACAGTGCTCTACAAGGCCGATCTGGAACAAAACCAGAACGTCTGCCCCCACTGCAGCCACCACCACCGCATCGGTGCACGCGCACGGCTGAATGCCTTCCTGGACCCCGAAGGCCGTTACGAAATCGGCCAGGAAGTTCTGCCGGTCGATGCACTCAAGTTCAAGGACAGCCGCAAATACCCCGAGCGCCTGAAAGAAGCGCTGGAACACACGGGCGAAACCGACGCCCTCATCGTCATGGGCGGTGCGGTCAAGAGCGTCAATGTGGTGGTCGCCTGCTTCGAGTTCGACTTCATGGGCGGCTCCATGGGCTCGGTAGTGGGGGAGCGCTTCGTGCGCGGCGTCGAAGCCGCCATCGAACAGAAGGTCCCCTTCATCTGCTTTACCGCCACCGGCGGCGCGCGCATGCAGGAAGGCCTGCTCTCGCTCATGCAGATGGCCAAGACCAATGCGGCGCTAACCCACCTCGCCAAGAAGGGCCTGCCCTACATCAGCGTGCTGACCGACCCGACCATGGGCGGTGTGAGCGCCGGCTTTGCATTTGTGGGCGACATCGTGATCGCCGAGCCCAAGGCCCTGATCGGCTTTGCCGGGCCGCGCGTGATCGAGTCCACCGTGCGTGTGACCTTGCCCGAAGGCTTCCAGCGCGCCGAGTTCCTGCAGACCAAGGGGGCCGTCGATCTCATCTGCGACCGCCGCGAGCTGCGCAACACCGTGGCCAGCAGCCTGGCCATGCTGCAACGCCTGCCAGCCGACGCCGTTGTGTAAGCCGGCTCAGCGTCGGTTTTGCGCAGTAGCTATTCATTGAATAGCTACTAGCGCTTGTCCCATAAACGCCAGCAGCCAATCTGCCACAAAACCCGCTATCACCCCTGCATGACGCCCGCCTGCAGGTGCCCCAGGACGATCATGGCAACCTGCAAGAGCACCAGCACGGCCAGCGGCGAGAGATCCACCCCACCGACCAGCGGAATGATGCGCTGAAACGGCCGCAGCACCGGTGCGCACAAACGCGCCACCACATCGGCAATGGGCGAACGGGTCTGCATCCATGACATGACCGCATGGACAATCAGCAAACCGATCAGGCCCGAGATGGCCACCCGCACCAGACCAAAAAGCGCCAGCCACGGCAGCCAGGCCCAGGCGGACCCCGCCCCCAAAATCAGCCACAGCAGGAAATACTGGACCAATTGCAACAAGGCGGCCGCGACCAGGCTGGAGAGATCCCAGCGGCCCACCGGGGCAATCACGCGCCGCAGCGGCATGACCAGCCAGTCGGTGAGAGCAAACACCAGCCCGCCGATCGGATTCGAGAACGGCACACGCTGCCACTGCATGTACAGACGCAACAGGCAGGCCCCGGTCAGCAGGCCACCGATGACATCGAGCAGGAAAGAGGCGATCTGGTAGAGCATGGATGAGACAAATTGGATGGAATCGCGTGCGAAAGCGGACTGCTGCATGGGATGATAGCGACCGCAGATCCCCGCCCATGACACAACCCCTCACCCTGTCATCCCTTCCGCTGTTCCCGCTCCATTCCGTGCTGTTTCCTGGCGGAGTGCTGGCGTTGCGCGTGTTCGAGGTGCGCTACCTCGACATGGTGCGCAAATGCCACCACGCTGGCGCCCCCTTTGGTGTCGTGGCGCTCACGCAGGGCCACGAGGTCCGGCAGGCGGGTGCGCCAGAGGAAGGGTTCCACGACATCGGCACCCTGGCCGTGATCGAAAGAATCGACTATCCGCAGCCCGGGCTGATCACCCTGCTGTGCCGCGGCAGCCAGCGTTTTCGCATCACAGAGCGTAGCCATTTGCCCCATGGCCTGTGGATTGGCAATGTGGAGCAACTGGCCGCCGACCTGCCTGTGCCCATTCCCGACGATCTTCTGCCCACCGTAACCACCCTGGCCCAGGTGCTGGCATCCCTGCGCGAGCGTGACACCGAGGCCGCCACGGCCATCCACCCCACCCCCGAACAGCTGGCCGACTGCGGCTGGGTTGCCAACCGCTGGTGCGAGCTGCTGCCCATCCCCCTCAAGCTCAAGCAGCAGCTGATGGAACTGGACAATCCGCTGGTGCGGCTGGAGCTGGTGGGGGATGTGCTGGAGCGGACGGGGATTGCGCCGCCATAGACGAATGCCCTAAAACCGGTATTTATTGCGCCAAGTTCTGGAATGGCCACGCTCGGCACCACACCCTATACCGACATGACGTAACGGACGTGTTGCCAGCGCTGCCCGGATCCCGTCGATAGCCCATAAAATCAACGGTTTGGCTGGCATCGGCCCGTCCAGTCCTTTATTCACGCCCCGCATCCACGGCTCCTATGTCTGACCAGAATCACGCCCCAGCCCCCCAAGACGAAAACCAGCTCATCGCCGAGCGCCGCGACAAGCTGCGCGCACTGCGCGAGGCCCATGCACAGGGCGGGGGCGTCACGTTCCCCAATGACTTCAAGCCGGCGCACCACGCGGCCACGCTGCAGGACCAGCACGCCAGCAAGGACGCTGCATCGCTTGAAACCCACGCCGTTCATGTGAGCGTTGCCGGGCGCATGATGCTCAAGCGCGTGATGGGCAAGGCCAGCTTTGCTACCGTGCAAGATGGCTCGCTGGGCGAAACCGGCGGGCGCATCCAGCTCTACATCACGCGCGATGCGCTGGGCGAAGAACTGTATGCAGCCTTCAAGCACTGGGACCTGGGCGACATCATCGGCGCCGAAGGCACGCTGATGAAGACCAAGACCGGCGAGCTGTCGGTCAAGGTGACCACCCTGCGCCTGCTGACCAAGAGCCTGCGCCCCATGCCGGACAAGTTCCACGGCGTGGCCGACCAGGAGGTCAAATACCGCCAGCGCTATGTCGATCTGATGACCGACGAGCAGGCGCGCAAGCGCTTCGTGGCACGCAGCAAGGCCGTGAGCGGCATCCGCGACTTCATGGTGCAGCACGGCTTCCTGGAGGTCGAGACGCCCATGCTGCACCCGATTCCGGGCGGCGCCAATGCCAAGCCTTTCGTCACGCACCACAATGCGCTGGAACAGGAGATGTACCTGCGCATCGCGCCCGAGCTGTTCCTCAAACGCCTGCTGGTGGGCGGCTTCGAGCGCGTGTTCGAGATCAACCGCAACTTCCGCAACGAAGGCATCTCGGTGCGCCACAACCCCGAGTTCACCATGATGGAGTTCTATGCGGCCTACTGGAACTACCAGGACCTCATGGGCTTTACCGAGCAGCTCGTGCGCGACGCGGCCCTCAAGGCCACGGGTACGCTGCAGCTCAGCTACCAGGGCCGCGAGGTCGACCTGGCCCAGCCCTTTGCGCGCCTGACCATCCGCGAGGCCATCTTCCAGCACACCGAGGCTGGAGCCCATGTGGACGATGCGGCATGGCTCATCAGCGCCCTCAAGAAGCTGGGCATGTCGGAAGAAAAGAACCAGCTTTCCGGGCGCACTCTGGCCAGCCTGCAGGTGCTCTACTTCGAGGAAACGGTGGAAGACAAGCTGTGGCAGCCCACCTTCATCATGGAGCACCCCACCGAGATCTCGCCGCTGGCCCGTGCCAACGACACGCGCCCCGAGGTCACCGAGCGCTTTGAGCTGTACATCACCGGCCGCGAATTCGGCAACGGTTTCAGCGAGCTCAACGACGCCGAAGACCAGGCCGCGCGCTTCCACGCCCAGGTGGCGGCCAAGGACAGCGGCGACGACGAGGCCATGTACTACGACCACGACTTCGTGCGCGCGCTCGAATACGGCATGCCGCCCGCCGGCGGCTGCGGCATCGGCATCGACCGACTGATGATGCTGCTGACCGACAGCCCCAGCATCCGTGACGTGATCCTGTTCCCGGCCCTGCGGCGCGAGTCCTGAGGCGGCCACCGCACCGCTCGATGGCCGCATCCCGATTGCAGTTGCTGAAGGCCCACCTTCCCGAGTGGGTGCAGGACTGGCTCGACGTCATTGTTCCGGGCGCGCAGATCCTGCTGATCCTTGTGGCTGCCTGGGCGCTGCAACGCCTGCTGCGCCGCGTTCTGGCACGCGCGAGCGTGCGCTTCCAGTTTCCCGAGGAACTCCTGGCTCCCATCAAGGGGCTGGTCCGCTGGACCATTGTGGCCAGCGCCTTGCTGCTGGTGCTGGAGCGGCTGGGTGTGTCGGCCACCGTGCTGTGGACGGCTTTCACCGGCTTTGCCACGGTGGGCGCCGTGGCGTTCTTTGCGGCCTGGAGCGTGCTGTCCAACCTGTTCTGTGCGCTGCTCATCTTCACCGCGCGGCCTTTTCGCGTGGGCGACTACATCGAGGTGCTGGACACCGCCGAGAAGCCCGGTGCCAAGGGCCGGGTGGTGGACATCAATCTGCTCTACACCACGCTGGAAGACCACAGTGCAACCCCAGGCCAGGCGGCCTGGCTGCAGATTCCGAACGCCCTGATCTTCCAGCGCGTGGTGCGCCGCTTCCAGGAGGCGCCGCCACTGGACACGGCCGCACCGGAGCCGGCCGTGGCAGCCGCCAGCCCGCCAACCCCCTTACCCGCCAGCGCCGTCCCGGCACCGTAGTGCGGGCTCACACCCTCAAGGCAGCAAATCCAGCGCCTGCAGATAGGCGGGCTGGTACATCAGCTCATCCCAGGCCTGGGGCAGGGTTTCGGGCAGCAAGGCCAGGCGGCGTGATTCGCTGTCCACGCTGGGCTGCCAGCGGCCCTGGGCGCGGGCCTCGTCCAGGCCGGCGAGGAGTTCGTCCACCGCCCGGCCATCGCCCACGCTCTGGTTGCACAGCAGCACCAGGTCGCAGCCGGCGGCCAGCGCTGCAATGGCGGCATCGGTGTAGCTGACCACCTGGCCGTCCAAACGGCGGGCGCCTTCCATGCTGAGGTCGTCGCTGAAGATCGCACCGTCAAAGCGCATCTGGCGGCGCAGGATGTCCTGCAGCCAGCGCTGCGAGAACCCCGCCGGGCGGCTGTCCACCTTGGGGTAGATCACATGCGCCGGCATCACGCTGGTGAGCGTGCTGCTGAGCCAGGGGTACGGCGCGGCGTCGTCGGCCAGAATGGCCTGGAGGCTGCGTTTATCGACTGGCACCTCGGTGTGCGAGTCGGCCCGGACGAAGCCGTGGCCGGGAAAATGCTTGCCGCAGTTGGCCATGCCCGCCTGCAGCAGGCCGTGCATGAGGCTCTTGGCCAGCAGGGCCACAACGCGCGGGTCGCGGTGGAAAGAACGGTCACCAATCACGCCGCTTTCACCCCAATCGAGGTCCAGCACGGGCGTAAAGCTGAAGTCCACGCCGCAGGCGCGCAGCTCGGCGCCCAGCACGTAGCCCGCTGCCGTGGCGGCGTTGGTGGCGCGCAATGCACCGCTGCCGGGCAAGGTCTTGGCGCCCTTGCCGTCATTCATCCACAGCTCGCCAAAAGCGTGCATGGGCGGCAGGTGCGTGAAGCCATCGGTGCGAAAGCGCTGCACGCGGCCGCCTTCGTGGTCCACGCAGATCAGCAGGTCGTCGCGCACGGCCTTGATGGCGGCGGTGAGCTGCAGCAGCTGTGCGCGGTTTTCCCAATTGCGGGCAAACAGGATGACACCGCCCGTCAGCGGGTGGGCCAGGCGGCGGCGGTCGGCGGCGGTCAACGCTGTGCCTGCCACGTCGAGGATCAGGGGGGCGTGTTCGGTCATCGGGCTTCCAATCATCAATTTGCTATCTAAAAAATAGCTGCTTGCGCTTATTAAACAAGCACTACAGAGCTATCTGGTTTGGATTTTTTCGACCACGCAAAAGCTGACGGCGTAGTCGGTCTCGTCGGTCACGCTCAGGTGCGCCTGCAGACCCTTGGCGTCGAACCACTCCTTGAGGGCGCCGTGCAGCACGATCACCGGCTGGCCGCTGGGCAGAGATCCCACCTCACACGCACGCCAGGTCATGGGCATGTGCATGCCCAGTCCGACGGCCTTGCTGAAGGCTTCCTTGGCGGAAAAGCGCGTGGCCAGGTAGCGCACGCCGCGCTCGGGCCAGCGCGCGCTGCGCGCGCGCCAGGTGGCCAGCTCGCCATCGGCCAGCACTTTCTCGGCAAAGCGCTCGCCGTGGCGCTCCAGGCTGGCCGCGATGCGGCGCACGTCGCAGATGTCGGTGCCAATGCCGTAGATCATGTTTTTTTGAACGGAATATGCCGATAGCGCTTATTCAGAAAGCGCTGAAAGCTATCAAATCAGGAGTTACTGGTGAACGCAAAACCCGCCTCGATGCAGCCCAGGTACGCCTGTACCGTGGCGCCATAGCCCAGCTCCAGCGCGTCGGCGATAAGGGCATGGCCAATCGATACCTCCAGCACGCCGGGCACCTCGCGCACAAAGGCGGCGAGGTTGTCGCGGTTCAGGTCGTGGCCGGCGTTCACACCCAGGCCTGCATCCAGCGCGGCCTGTGCCGCAGCCGCGTAACGTTTCAGTTCGATGGATTGCCGCGTCGTGCCCCAGGCAGCGGCATAGGGCTCGGTGTACAGCTCCACGCGGTCGGCACCCACCGCCCTGGCAGCGGCCATCTGCTCAGGAATCGGGTCCATGAACAGGCTCACGCGCACACCCATTGCCTTGCATTCGGCCACCAGCGGCGCCAGGCGCCCGGCATCCTGCGGAAAGCTCCAGCCATGGTCGCTGGTGAACTGGTCTTCGCTGTCGGGCACAAAGGTGGCCTGGTGGGGTCGCACCTGGCGGATGAAGTCCATCAGGTTCTGCGACGGATTGCCCTCGATGTTGTATTCGCGGCCCGGCCAGGCTTTCATCAATGCGGCCAGTTCGAACACGTCCTGGCTGCGGATGTGCCGCTCATCGGGCCGGGGGTGCACCGTGATGCCCTGGGCACCGGCCTGCAGGCACAGCTCGGCCGCGCGCGTGACACTGGGGATGCCCAGGTGGCGCGTGTTGCGCACCAGGGCCACCTTGTTGACGTTGACCGACAGGGCGGTGCGTTGCGGAGCGTGTAAAGGCATGGTCATAAGGACTGCAGGTCGATCATGAGCTGGCGGGTGCGCAGCGTGGGGCTGCCACAATGGTATTGCAGCAGGGCGCGCAGCTGGGGTTTGAGTTCTGCGGCCACCGGCACACAGGCGCGCAAGGTGGCGGTGTAGCTGGCGGCATCATCGAGCGCACGTTGCAGGGCCTGCCACTGGCGGCCAGGCAACCCTGCGCGGTCGGCATCGGACGAAATGCGCAGGCCGCCTTCGGGCACCAGCGTGTAGCGCGCGGTGGCCTGCAGCGGCGCAAATGTCATGGTCTGGGCATCCAGGCTGGGCAGCAGGCCGATCTCGCGCAGCAGCAGCAGCTCGAAGCTGCGCAAAACCGGCTCCAGCGCATCGCCATGCTCGCTGGCCAGCACACGCACCACGCCCGCGTAGGCGTCGAACAGCGCGGCGTGCGGGTCGGCCCGGGCCAGCAGGCGCAGCAGCAATTCGTTGAGGTACAGGCCCGACAGCAGCGCATCGCCCGTGGGCATCACATGGCCACCCACCCACTCGGCGCCCTTCAAGGTGTGGATGTCGGCCGTGCCATCTCCCGCCAGGGTGTAGGTCACCAGCAGCGGCTGCAGCGGCAGCAGCACGGGGCGGAAGTTGGAGCTGGGTTTCTTGGCCCCCTTGGCCACCAGGGCCACGCGCCCCTGGCGGCGGCAGAACACTTCCAGGATCAGGCTGGACTCGCTCCAGTCGTAGCTGTGCAGCACGAAGGCGGGTTCATCGGAAATGCGCTTGGCGGCAGCCACGGAAGCCCGGGATTATTCGTAGCCAAAAGAGCGCACCCGCGCTTCATCGTCGGCCCAGCCCGAACGCACCTTGACCCACAGCTCCAGGAACACCTTGGCGTCCATGAGCTTTTCCAGCTCCTGGCGGGCTTCGGTGCCGATGCGCTTGAGGCGCTCGCCCTTGTCGCCGATGACCATCATCTTGTGGTTGTCGCGCTCGACCACGATGGTGGCGGCGATCTTCACCAGGCGCTTGTGCGCCTTGCTGGCTTCTTCTTCAAACTTGTCGATGACCACGGTGGAGGTGTAGGGCAGCTCGTCGCCCGTGAAGCGGAACAGCTTCTCGCGCACGGTCTCGGAGGCCAGGAACTTTTCGCTGCGGTCGGTCAGCTCGTCTTCGGCATACCACCAGGCCTGCTCGGGCAGGTATTTGGCGCAGATGCCAAACATCCGTTCGATGTCGCCCTTGTTCTTGGCCGACATGGGCACGTACTCGGCAAACGGGTGGCGCTCCTGCATGCTCTTGAGCCAGGGCGCCAGTTCGGCACGGCGGTGCACCATGTCGAGCTTGTTGGCCACCAGCAGCGTGGGGATGCCGGGCTTGAACAGGCTCAAGACCTTGGCGTCGGCCAGCGTGAAGTGGCCGGCCTCGACCACGAACAGGATCAGGTCCACATCGCCGATCGCGCCCATCACGGTCTTGTTCAGCGACTTGTTGAGCGCCGTGGCATGGCGGGTCTGGAACCCGGGCGTGTCGACAAAGATGAACTGCGTCTGCTCGCGGGTGCGGATGCCGGTGATGCGGTGGCGCGTGGTCTGTGCCTTGCGCGAGGTGATGCTGATCTTCTGGCCTACCAGGGCATTGAGCAGCGTGGACTTGCCCACGTTGGGCTTGCCCACGATGGCAATCACGCCACAGCGCTGGCCCGGCACGGCGGCCGGCGCACCGGCGGCGGCCAGCATGGCTTCGAGGTCATTTTGCACGGGGGCGCTTTCAGCACCAGCGCTGTCAGCTACATCCTTGGTAGCATCATTCATACATTCTTCGCTTTCAGTGTGGCCAGCATGGCGGCGGCGGCGGCCTGTTCGCCGGCACGGCGCGAACCGCCGATGCCACGTTCGGTCAGACCCAACTCGGTGATTTCGCACTCCACGTCAAAGGTCTGGCGGTGCGCCGCCCCTACCGTGGCCACCACGCTGTAGTGCGGCAGCTTCATTTTGCGACCCTGGAGCCACTCCTGCAACGCGGTTTTGGGGTCCTTGGCGGCGGCCTGCATCTGGGGGTTGATCTCCACCCCCTGGAATAGGCGGTGCACCAGCGCTTCGGCGCTGGCGTAACCGGCATCCAGGTACACGGCGCCAATCAGTGCTTCGAGGGCGTCCGCCAGGATGGAGGGCCGTTGCTGGCCACCGGATTTGGACTCACCCTCCCCCAGGCGCAGCACGTCGGACACCTGCAGGCGCAGTGCCAGCTGGTGCAGGGTGTCCTGCTTGACAAGGTTGGCGCGCACGCGCGACAGGTCGCCCTCGGGCAGATCGCTCAGACGCTGGTACAGCAGGCTGGCCACGGCCAGATTGAGCACCGAGTCCCCGAGAAACTCCAGGCGCTCGTTGTGGTCCGCCGAAAAACTGCGGTGCGTGACGGCGCGCTGCAGCAGCGAGGCGTTGGAGAACTGGTGCTGCAGACGACTCTGCAGCGCGAGAAGTGCCGGCTGCACCTAGTTGGTCTGCCCATCAAAGCGATACACCAGGTAGGCTGGACCTGCCAGGGGTATCTCGCGCGCATATTTGAAGGACACCACCACTTTCTCACCCCGCTTGGTGATTTCGAGGTCCGAACCCTTGAGCGAATTGATGTCGTCAATGGCTGCGGCGCGGTCGAAGGCGGCACGAATCGCAGGCACTGTGCTTTCGGTCTTGGCCTTCTCGATGGCTTTTTTGGCGGCGACGTATTCCAGGAAGATCGGAATGGACTGCCCGCCAATGGCAAAGGCAGCCACGGCAAACAGACCGACAAAGATCAGCCCGAAAAACGACAGACCGCGCTGACGCGACCGGCTGGCTGTGCGATGCATGCTCATGCTTTTACTCCCTCGTTGTTCTGTGTCTGACGTCTTCAATGGAACGAACCAATCCGCTTGAGGTTGCCAAAATTCATCCAGACAAAGAATGCCTTGCCGACGATGTTGGCCTCTGGCACAAAACCCCAATAGCGTGAATCCAGCGAATTATCGCGGTTGTCGCCCATCATGAAATAGTGCCCCTGCGGCACCTTGCACACGACCCCTTCCACGCTGTAGCGGCAGTTCTCGCGGTAGGTGAAATTGCTGGCCCCCTGCACAAAGGCGGGTACATCGGGGTTGTTCAGCAGCCGGTGCGGCTGGTCACCCAGCTGCTCTTCGTACTGCTTGAAGTAACGCATGGCGTCTTCATCCAAGAAATCGGGCATGGCCGTGGTTTCCACCGGCTTGCCATTCACGGTCAGGCGCTTGTTGAGGTAGGCCACCTCATCGCCGGGCACGCCCACCACGCGCTTGATGTAATCCAGGCTGGGCTGTGGCGGGTAGCGAAACACCATCACATCACCACGCGCTGGTGGCGTACCTTCTGTCACTTTGGTGTGGATCACGGGCAGCCGGACGCCGTAGGTGAACTTGTTGACCAAGATGAGGTCGCCCACCAGCAGTGTCGGAATCATGGAGCCCGACGGAATCTTGAAGGGCTCGAACAGAAACGAGCGCAGCAGGAACACCGCGGCGATCACCGGAAACAAACCAGCGGTCCAGTCCAGCCACCAGGGCTGCATCAGAATGCGGCCCTTGGCCTCCTGCACGTCCATGTCCACCTTCTGGATGCCCATGCGGTCGAGTTCCGCGCGGCGCTGCACGGCCGCATCCTCGACGGCCTGGGCCGCGCGGCGCCGGCGCGGCAGGAAAACCAGACGCTCCGCCAGCCAGTAGGCCCCGGTGACCACGGTGGCCAGGAACAGCAGCAAGGCAAAGTTGCCCTCGATTGCCCCCGTGTACCAGGCACCGATATAGCCCACGAACGCGGCGAGCACCATCGAAGTCAGAATTTGCATGAACTGCATCAATCTTCCACCTGCAAAATGGCGAGGAATGCCTCCTGGGGCACCTCGACCGAGCCAATCTGTTTCATGCGCTTCTTGCCTGCCTTCTGCTTTTCAAGCAGCTTGCGTTTGCGGCTGACGTCGCCACCGTAGCATTTTGCCAGCACGTTCTTGCGCAAGGCCTTGATGGTTTCGCGCGCAATGATGTTGGCGCCAATGGCCGCCTGGATGGCCACGTCGTACATCTGGCGGCTGATGATTTCGCGCATCTTGGCCACCACGGCGCGGCCGCGGTACTGCGACTGCGAACGGTGCACGATGATGGACAGCGCGTCCACCTTGTCGCCATTGAGCAGGATATCGACCTTCACCACATCCGACGCGCGGTACTCCTTGAACTCGTAGTCCATCGAGGCATAGCCGCGCGACACCGATTTGAGCTTGTCGAAGAAGTCGAGCACGATCTCGCCGAGCGGCATCTCGTAGGTCAGCATGACCTGGCGCCCGTGGTAGGCCATGTTCATCTGCACGCCGCGCTTCTGGTTGGCCAGCGTCATCACCGGGCCCACGTAGTCCTGGGGCATGTACAGGTGCACGGTGACAATGGGCTCGCGGATTTCTTCCAGGCGCCCCTGGTCGGGCATCTTGGAAGGGTTTTCGACCATGATGACTTCACCGTCGGCCCGCACCACCTGGTAGACCACGCTGGGCGCGGTAGTGATGAGATCCTGGTCGAACTCGCGCTCCAGGCGCTCCTGCACGATCTCCATGTGCAGGAGGCCCAGGAAGCCGCAGCGGAAACCAAAACCCAGGGCCTGACTGACTTCGGGCTCGTAATGCAGCGAGGCATCATTGAGCTTGAGCTTTTCGAGTGCATCGCGCAGCGAGTCGTACTCGCTGGCTTCGGTGGGGTACAGCCCGGCGAACACCTGGGGCTGGATTTCCTTGAAGCCGGGCAGCGCCTCGGCCGCAGGACCTGCATTGTTGGGCAGCTTTTTTTCGAGCGTGATCGTGTCGCCCACCTTGGCCGCCTGCAGCTCCTTGATGCCGGCGATGATGTAGCCCACCTGGCCGGCATCGAGCGAGTTGCGCGGCTCGTTGGCGGGCGTGAACACACCGAGGTTGTCGGCGTTGTACACCGCGCCACTGGCCATCATCTTGATGCGCTCGCCCTTGAGCAGGCGGCCATCGACCACGCGCACCAGCATCACCACGCCCACATAGCTGTCGAACCAGCTGTCGATGATCATCGCGCGCAGGGGGCCCGTGGCGTTGCCCTTGGGTGCGGGCACCTTGGCAACGATGGCCTCGAGGATCTCGTCAATGCCCATGCCGGTCTTGGCAGAACACGGGATGGCATCGGTGGCGTCGATACCGATCACATCCTCGATCTCGGCCTTGGCGTTGTCGGGATCAGCATTGGGCAGATCCATCTTGTTGAGCACCGGCACCACCTCCACACCGAGGTCGAGCGCCGTGTAGCAATTGGCCACGGTCTGTGCCTCCACGCCTTGCGAGGCATCGACCACCAGCAAGGCACCTTCGCACGCGGACAGTGAACGGCTCACTTCATAGGAGAAGTCCACATGCCCCGGCGTGTCGATCAGATTGAGGTTGTAGACCTGCCCGTCTTGCGCCTTGTAGTGCAACGCAGCCGTCTGCGCCTTGATGGTGATCCCGCGCTCTTTCTCGATGTCCATCGAGTCAAGTACCTGCGCCTCCATGTCGCGATCGGCAAGCCCGCCGCACCGCTGGATCAGGCGATCGGCCAACGTCGATTTGCCATGGTCGATGTGGGCAATGATGGAAAAATTTCTGATGTGTTTCATCAACGGGAAACGTCAAATAATTGAATTGAAACGGCGCGGACAAGAAAAAAGGGCGCGTCGAATGGCGACGCGCCCTGAACCAACAATCATTGGCAACTGCGAAGGTTGGAGCTTCATTGTAGGCAAAAAGCCTGCACCAATGACCTCACCCCCCCCACAGGCGAGGCGCGTTGCCGCAGTGCAACAAGCATTTTACACACAGCTTATTCACAGCCAGCATCCGAACAACATGGGACAACTTGTGGGTTAGCTGTGGATCAGCTGTGCATGGGTCATCCTCATTCCACCATATGGCCGCAGCGTCGGCCGATATGTCGATATGTGTAGAACGGAGGTCTGCATTCTATCCAATATGATCGATGGACAGATCGACCCAGTTCGCGTGAGCCAACCTCACATAGCCAAAAAATAGACGCCAGAGCACCCTCGCCGGCCATACCGGGCACGGGAAATCCCGAAAAAATGCCCGGGATTTCTCTGCCAGTGCAGTCAGCGCAACCTCAATGCAGGTTCATTTGGCAGGGCGGATCAGGGCGTATTGGGCCCATTCTCCGCGCCGGTACAGCACATTGATAGGCTTGCTCTTGTCCACCTTGGCGAGGGCCGCCTCGAAATCCTTGACTCCGCTGATTTCGGTGTTGGCGATGGAAAGGATGATGTCGCCTTCGCGCAGACCGGCACGGGCAGCGGCATCGGTGGCAGCATTCACCACCACGCCACCTCGGATCTTCAGTTCTTTCTTTTGCGCGTCGGTCAGAGGGCTCACTGACAATCCCACCAGCTGTGCGGCCGCCGAGGCCTTGGGCTTTTCTTCCCGTTCGGCGGTTTTGCTGGCCGGCTTGTCGCTGTCGATCTCCGCGATGGTGATGCCCAGGTCCTTGGCGCTGCCACGGCGAAACACCGTGACCGTGCTTTTCGTTCCAGGCTTGGTATTGCCCACCATGCGTGGAAGATCCGCGAGCTTGTCGATCGGCTTGCCGTCAAACCGGGTAATGATGTCGCCGGCCTCGATGCCCGCCTTGTCGGCCGGAGAACCCGCCTCCACGCCCGTCACCAGGGCTCCCGATGCCTTGCCAAGGCCGATGGATTCAGCAACATCCTTGGTGACCTGCCCCACCTGGACGCCAATGCGCCCGCGCGTGACCCGGCCCGTTGCACGCAACTGATCGCTCACGCGGATGGCCTCGTCCATGGGAATGGCAAACGAGATGCCCATGAAACCACCCGACCGCGAATAGATCTGGCTGTTGATCCCCACCACCTCGCCACGCATGTTGATCAGCGGCCCGCCCGAGTTGCCGGGGTTGATGGCCACGTCGGTCTGAATGAATGGCAAATAGTCCCCCGTGTCCCGCTGCTTGGCGCTCACGATGCCGGCAGTGACCGTGCTCTCCAGGCCAAACGGCGAACCGATCGCCATCACCCATTCGCCCACCTTCAGGCGACTGACATCCCCCACCTTCACGGCAGGAAGCCCCGTGGCTTCGATCTTGACCACAGCCACATCGGTGCGCTTGTCGGCGCCCACGATCTTGGCCTTGAACTCCCGCTTGTCCGTCAGGGTGACGATGACCTCATCAGCCCCCTCCACCACATGCGCATTGGTCATCACATAACCGTCGGCGGTCAGGATGAATCCCGACCCTACACCCCGGGGCTGCTCCTCTTCGGGCTGAGGACGCTGGGGCCGCTGCTGCCGTGGCATGTTGGGAATGGGCACGCCAAAACGCTTGAAGAACTCCAGCATGTCCTCATCCATGCCGTTCGTGTTGGCGCGGGCCGACACCTTCTCGGAAGTCCGGATGTTCACCACAGAAGGCCCCACCTGCTCCACCAGTTCGGTGAAGTCCGGCAAGCCACGCGACACGGCAGATTGCGCGTGGGCTGCGCCATGGGGCACAGCCGCCAGACTTGCCGCCCCCATCAGCACGCCTGCCAGTGCATAGGAGTGCAGTTTTTTCCAATCGATCCTGAGCATCATCGACCTTTCTTCAATTGTGGCAATCGTTACGAACAGAGGCTGTATGACTGTGAAGGAAACCGGGGTGACTTGGTTCCCCGCACCGCACGCTCCGTCCTTTCCAGCGGGTGCTTTTCCGGCGCTGTCAGCGCCGTTTCCCAGGTTTCGGGCAATGGCGGGAACAGGCTGAACGCACCGCGAATGTCTTTTTGAACAACTTTTAAAAAGGGCAGAAAGGTGCGCTCCGCTGCATCGCGATGGAAACAAACCACCCCCCGAACAGAATCGGCCGCCAGAGCATCAGCGTGGAGGCGCCTCAAAAGTGGCGTTGCGAAGGAATCCTGCAGGCATCTGCAAAGCAGAGGTGTTTCCAAATTGCCGGTGTGCTGCCAGAAGCTCATCCAGCCGCGGGTCGCGAATCATGACTTGCTGCCCATCGGCTCCCGCGACGGCAACCGCAGGTGCCACCGGCTGGGCTGGCGCAGGGGCTGCGGCCAGTTGTGCACCGGCAGAGGTCGATTGCGCCCCTTGAATCCCTGCCAAAGCACTCCAGCCAATGGCCGCCACAGCGGCCAACGAAGCAAATCCAGCCGCCATCTTCCAGCGGAACACCGACGCATTGGCAGCAACCGCCGTTTCTGCGCGCACGACCTGCTCCACCGCAGGTGCGGCTTCGGGCAGACGCCCGTGCATGGGCTCTTGCGCCAACTGCTCTCGAACGCGCATCACCATCGAATGATTGCCCTGCTGGTGCAGCGCCAGCTCTGGAGAACGCAGGACATCCCCCACCAGATGGTAGAGCTGCCAGGTGGCCTGGCCCTCGGCCTGCGCAGCGAACTCCAAGGCCTGCGCCAACTCGTCGCCCTGTAATTGCCCGTCGGCCAACGCCGACAACTGTTCGCGATTCATCCAATCTGTGGTCATAGCATCACCTGCCCATCTCGTCCTTAACCCAAGCACCCGCGCTTGCACGCGAATCCCAAAGAAACTGCATCACCAGCGCTTGCCCGACTGGTTCTCCAGCAACGGGCGCACGCGCGCAGAAATCGCCTCGCGCGCCCGAAAAATCCGTGACCGCACTGTTCCGATGGGGCATTCCATCGCTGCGGCGATCTCTTCGTACGTCAAGCCTTCTATCTCACGCAAGGTCACGGCCTGCCGCAGATCCTCCGGCAAAGCCTCCATGGCCGCATTCACAGCCGCCGCAATTTCCTGGGCCGCAAGAATGGTTTCGGGCGTTTCTTCGGAAGTTAGTTCGTGTCCCAGGCGGGAAGTTTCATCTTCTTCGTCACTGCCCCGCAGGGCGTTTTCCGAGATGACAGGATTGCGCTTCATGTCCATCAGCGCCTTTTTGGCGGTGTTCACGGCAATCCGGTACAGCCAGGTATAGAACTGCGCGTCGCCCCGAAACTGGTGCAGCGCCCGGTAGGCGCGGATGAAGGTTTCCTGGGCGATATCGGGGACGAGGTCAGAATCCCGCACCATGCGGCCAATCAGGCGCTCAATGCGCCTCTGGTATTTGATGACCAGTAATTCGTAGGCACGCTGGTCACCCGCAACCGTACGCTCCACCAGTTGGAGGTCGCTGTCTGCGGGGGCGGTGGGGAGTGTTACGGTCATTGTCACTTTGAATTTACGCGTCCGTGCGGCGCGCTGCGGCAGGTTCACCAACCCCTGGGGCATCCGGCCTGGGGCGCGAATATACCGCACGCCGCAGATCGCCCCATCGGTCGGGAACGCTCTGGCGTTCAAGCCACAACCAGGTGCTGCGTCCATCGGGGCCATCCAGGCAAACCCAGAGTTGACTCTGGAGATCCAGCCGCACCCAGAGGACTCCCTCCAGTGGATGTGCCGGCTTGCCCCGCTGGTCGATCTCCAGGCGCCATTGCAAACCGTCCCACTGCAGCAGCCCGCGAACGCGGTGCCGCCAGAAATGCCATACCGAACCAGCAGCGTACAACCAGAAAGAAATGGCCACGGACAGCCGCACTACCGAGTGACCAGCCCCCTGCAGGAGCCAGTTCAACAAAGCAGCACCGCCCACACCCAGCAGGGCCAGCAACCCCCAAAGCAACACCAGCCCCCGTCCAACGGGATATTGAACCGGTGGTGCAGAAAAATGGGACGAAGCGCGGCGCATGGTCAGCGCCACTCGACGGAATACGGGCAAGCAAACCGGCCCTGCGGACGGGCCGCGGCATGGCAGACCGCCACGTTCAAGGCTGTCACCAGCAAGGCCTGGCGACAGCAAGCGGCATCAAAAGCGCTTGAAGACCAGCGTGCCGTTGGTTCCGCCAAAGCCAAAGTTGTTCTTGACGGCCACGTCCATCCGCATGTCACGCGCCGTGTTCGCGCAAAAGTCCAGGTCGCATTCGGGATCCTGGTTGAAGAGGTTGATCGTCGGCGGCACCTTCTGGTGGTGCAACGCCAGCACGGTGAACACACTTTCAATCCCGCCCGCGCCACCGAGCAGGTGACCCGTCATGGACTTGGTGGAGCTGACCACGGTCTTGTAGGCATGTGCACCCAAGGCCGCCTTGATGGCGTTGGTCTCGTTGAGATCGCCCAGCGGTGTGGACGTGCCATGCGCGTTGAGATAGTCCACCTGATCAGGATTGATACCCGCATTGTGCATGGCGCTCAGCATGGCGCGGCGTGGACCGTCCATGTTGGGAGCGGTCATGTGACCGGCATCGGCACTCATGCCGAAGCCGCTCAGTTCGGCATAGATTTTGGCTCCGCGCGCCTTGGCATGCTCGTACTCTTCGAGCACCATGACACCGGCGCCCTCGCCCAGCACAAAACCGTCACGGTCTTTGTCCCAGGGGCGCGAAGCCGTCTGGGGGTCGTCGTTGCGCGTGGAAAGTGCGCGCATGGCCGCAAAGCCACCCACGCCCAGGGGCGACACGGTAGCCTCGGTGCCACCCGCCACGGCCACGTCGGCATCGCCGTATTCGATCATGCGACCCGCCTGGCCAATGCAGTGCAGGCCCGTGGTGCAGGCGGTCACCACCGACAGATTGGGTCCCTTGAAGCCAAACCGCATGGAAACATGCCCTGCCACCATGTTGATGATGGAAGCGGGCACAAAAAATGGGGTGATGCGCCGAGGTCCCCGGCTGGCCAGCTCGGCATGGGTGTTCTCGATCAGCGGCAGGCCGCCGATACCCGAGCCGATCACGCAGGCGATGCGTGTGGCCAGGTCGTCGTGCAGCGCCTCCCCTGTGGGCAAGCCTGCATCCTGCACCGCCTGGGCCGCCGCAGCGATGCCGAAATGGATGAAAGCGTCCATCGCGCGCGCATCCTTGGCGCTGATGTACGACTCCAGATCAAATCCCTTGACCTCGCCTGCAATCTTGCAGGCAAAGTTCGACGTATCGAACTTGGTGATGAGATCAATGCCGGACTTGCCGGCCAGGACGTTGGCCCAGGAATCCGCCACCGTGTTACCCACGGGACTGACACACCCCAGGCCGGTCACGACAACGCGACGACGGCTCATGCGTAAAACCTTCTGCTGATCGCTCAAGTCAGGCGCTGAAAGCCCGCTCAGGCCTTCTGGTGGGTGTTGGCGTAGTCGATGGCGTTCTGCACCGTCGTGATCTTCTCTGCATCTTCGTCAGGGATCTCGATGCCGAATTCGTCTTCGAGTGCCATCACGAGTTCGACGGTATCCAGGGAGTCAGCGCCGAGGTCGGCCACAAAGGCTTTCTCGTTGGTGACCTGGGACTCTTCAACGCCGAGTTGTTCAGCAATGATTTTTTTGACGCGTGCTTCGATATCGCTCATGGTTTCCCTCTGGGGGTTGTGAATAGATCCGCGATTCTAGCCGCTTGAGGAAAGCCCCCAAGTCAACCCGTCGCACGGATGAACCGACGTTAACTCTCAATAATTACATGTACATGCCGCCATTGACGTGCAATTCCTGCCCCGTCACATAGCCTGCCTCGCGCGATGCCAGGTAGGCGACCGCATGGGCGATGTCGGCAGGCTTGCCCATGCAGCCCAACGGGATCTGTGCGTTGAGGGCTTTTTGCTGCTCTTCGGGCAGGCTGGCCGTCATGTCGGTTGCTATGAAACCCGGTGCCACGCAGTTGACCGTGATGCTGCGGCTACCCAGTTCGCGGGCCAGTGCACGCGTCATGCCGGCCACACCGGCCTTGGCGGCTGCATAGTTGGCCTGGCCCGGGTTGCCCGATGCACCCACCACGCTGGTGATGCTGATGATGCGCCCGAAGCGCTGCTTCATCATGGGACGAATGGCGGCACGGCTCACTCGGAAGACCGCCTTGAGGTTGGTGTCCAGCACGGCGTCCCAGTCGTCATCCTTCATGCGCATGGCCAGGGTATCGCGCGTGATGCCGGCATTGTTCACCAGCACATGCAGGCCGCCCTGCTGCTTGACGATGGAGTCCATCAGCGCCTCGATGGCCGCGCCATCGTTGACGTTCAGATTGGCGCCCCGGCAGCCCGGGTAGGCCGACAGGGCCTGGCTGATGCGCCCGGCGCCTTCATCGGTGGTGGCTGTGCCCACCACCTGGTAGCCGCGCGCGGCAAGCTCCAGCGCAATCGCCGCGCCAATGCCGCGCGATGCGCCGGTCACCAGCGCCACTTGCGCTTCAGATGCAGATTGCGTCATGCCAACAACTCCCGGGTTTCGGCCAATGTAGCCGGATCAAACAGTGCCGCGCCGACCAGTTCGGGGTCGATGCGCTTGGTCAGGCCCGCCAGCACCTTGCCGGGGCCGCATTCGATGAGATGGGTGATGCCGCGTGCCTTGAGCGCCTGCACGCACTCGACCCAGCGCACCGGGCCGAAGGCCTGGCGGTACAGCGCATCCCGGATGGCATCCGCGTCTTGTTGCACGGCCACGTCCACATTGTTGAGCACCGGAATCTGCGGAGCGCCCAACACCACATCGGCCAGCGCCATGCGCAGCTTCTCTGCAGCAGGCTTCATCAGGCTGGAATGGAACGGCGCCGACACGGGCAGTGGCAACGCACGCTTGGCACCCGCCGCCTTGAGCAGTTCGCAGGCCTTGTCGACACCCGCCTTGGTGCCCGCGATCACGGTCTGGACCGGATCGTTGAAATTCACGGCTTCGACCACTTCTGCCGATCCCGCACCAAAGGATGCCGCCGCCTCGGAGCAACCAGCGATGACACGGGCGGCCTCCATGCCCAGAATGGCCGCCATGGCCCCCGTGCCTACCGGCACGGCTTCCTGCATGGCAGCAGCGCGCAGACGCACCAGCGGTGCCGCCTGCGCCAGCGTCAGTACGCCCGCAGCCACCAGCGCCGAATACTCACCCAGCGAATGCCCGGCCACGGCCAGCGGCGTGGCTCCGCCCTCGGCGCGCCAGACGCGCCACGCGGCCACCCCGGCCACCAGCATGACCGGCTGCGTGTTGGTCGTCAGGGCCAGCGCCTCCTTGGGGCCTTCATGAATCAACCGTCCCAGGTCTTCACCCAGGGCATCGGAGGCTTCTTGAAGCGTCTGGGCCACCACCGGGTGATCGCCCCAGGCGTCCAGCATGCCCACGGACTGCGAGCCCTGCCCCGGAAAGACAAATGCAAAAGATTTCATACCACCAGATGTTTATAAGACATATGCCTCAAGCGCTTACCCATCATGCGCAAGCAGCTACAGCTTCAGGAGCACCGCACCCCAGGTGAAACCGCCCCCCACGCCTTCGAGCAGCAGGGTCTCGCCCTTCTGGACCTGGCCCGCGCGCACCGCATGGTCCAGCGCCAGCGGAATGGAGGCCGCAGACGTGTTGCCATGCTGGTCCACCGTCACCACCACCTTGTCCATGGACAGCTTCAGTTTCCGGGCCGTGCTTTGCATGATGCGGATATTGGCCTGGTGCGGAATCAGCCAGTCGATGTCGGCATCGGTCAGGTTCGCCTTGGCCAGGGTGGCGCGGGCAGCTTTGTCCAGCACGCCCACCGCCAGCTTGAACACGGCCTGGCCGTCCATCTTCAAGAGCGGATGGCCCAGCACCTCGCCGCCCGAGACGCCGCCCGGCACACACAGAATATCGACATACCGGCCATCGGCATGGAGTTCGCTGGCCAGGATGCCGGGCGTCTCCGACGCCTCCAGCACCACCGCGCCCGCGCCATCGCCAAACAGCACACAGGTCGTGCGGTCCTTGAAATCCAGAATGCGGCTGAAGACCTCGGCGCCCACCACCAGCGCACGCCTGGCGGCTCCGCTCTGGATCATGGCATCGGCCACCGTGAGGGCATAGACAAAGCCGCTGCACACGGCCTGCACGTCAAACGCAGGGCAACCGTTGGCACCCAGCTTGTTTTGCAATATGCAGGCCGTCGAGGGGAACACCATGTCCGGCGTGGAGGTGGCAACGATGATCAGGTCGATGTCCTGCGGCTGGCAGCCGGCAGCCTCCAGGGCCTTGCGCGCAGCCTCCAGGGCCAGATCGCTGCTGGTCACGTCGGGGGCGGCGAAGTGGCGCGCCCGGATTCCGGTGCGCTCCACGATCCATTCGTCAGAGGTCTGGATACCGCTCAGTGCCAGTTCGGCCACCAGATCGGCGTTGGTCACGCGGCGCGGCGGCAGGTAGCTGCCGGTGCCGGTAATGCGGGAATAGCGTCTCATCAATGTGTTGTCGCCGCGGCACCGGGCATTGGCTGGGCAATGGCGGGCGCCAGCAGGGGCGCCGCATGCGCAATCCGGGTCCGGACACGATCGAGCAGGTTGTTGCGGGCTGCATCATACGCCCGGTTCAACGCCTGCTCGAAGGCCATGGCATCAGCCGAGCCGTGGCTCTTGAACACCAGCCCCCGCAGGCCCAACAGCGCCGCGCCGTTGTAGCGGCGGTAATCGATGCGCTTCATCAGCGCTTTCAGCACGGGATAGGCGACGATGGCAGCAGCTTTCGTCAAAATGCTGCGCGAAAACTCCTGCTTGAGCCCACCCACCACCATGGTTGCCACACCTTCGGCGGACTTCAGTGCCACGTTGCCCACAAAACCGTCACACACCACGATGTCCACGGTTCCCTTGAAGATGTCGTTGCCCTCGACATTGCCATAAAAATTCAGATCACCCGAATTGGCAGCAGATCGAAGCAACTCACCCGCTTTCTTGATGACTTCACTGCCCTTGATGATCTCTTCACCGATATTGAGCAGGCCCACGGTCGGCTCATCGGCATCTTTCAGCACGGAGACCAGCGCAGAGCCCATGACAGCAAACTGCAGCAGGTGTTCGGCCGAGCAGTCCACATTGGCCCCCAGGTCGAGCACCGTGGTGGCGCCACCCTGGGCATTGGGCATCTGGGTGGCGATGGCCGGACGGTCTATGCCATCGAGCGTCTTGAGGATGTAGCGGGCAATGGCCATCAAGGCCCCCGTATTGCCGGCGGAAACCGCAGCGGCCGCCGTGCCGTCCTTCACCTGCTGGATGGCAACGCGCATGGACGAGTCCTTCTTGCGGCGCAGTGCAATCTCCACCGGGTCGTCCATGGCGACCACTTCGGAAGCCGGCACCACGGTGGCTCGCTCATGCGAGAACGACTGCAGACTGTCCTTCAGACCGACCAGCAGCAGATGGGCATCAGGATGATGTTGGAGGAACTGACGGCACGCCGCGAGCGTGACGCGGGGGCCATGGTCGCCCCCCATGCAGTCAACAGCCAGTGTGATCATGGGCGACTTGTCCAGCCAGCAAGGCTGGTCGAAAGATAAATGCAGTGGTCAAAACAAAGGCCCGTGCTACAGCAAGAGTAGCAACGGGCCTTGCGGGGAAGGCTGATGTCAGGCTTCAGATTTGTTCTTCAGCACCTGGCGACCACGGTAGAAGCCGTTGGGGCTGATGTGGTGGCGCAGATGGGTTTCACCGGTGGTCGGTTCCACGGCAATGCCCGGCACGTTCAGGGCATTGTGCGAGCGGTGCATGCCGCGCTTGGAAGGGGACTTTTTGTTTTGCTGAACGGCCATGATGGCTCCTGGTCTTGAATAGGGTTGGTAAAAACGCGATCAGCCCATTAAAGACACGAGGGGATTCGCGTGAAGCCCTCGATTATATCCCAAACGCCAATTATTGTCCCTTTTCTTCTTTGCGCAGGCTCGCCAGCGCAGCAAAGGGATTGGGTTTTTCGGCGCTGGCGGCCTCGAAATCGTCGTCGCTGGAGGCCAGCGGCACGGCCGTTGGGCATTCATCGTGCCGCGGCACCACGGGCAGGGCCATCAGCAGTTCATCCTCGATGAGCTCGCGCAGGTCGAACTCGCGGCTCAGTGCCAGCAGATCCTCCTCGCTCTCGTCGTCCAGCGCCTCGGCCGTGGCCTCATCGGCCACGAAGCGAAAGGAGCGCTCCACAGCCAGGGGCACATCCACCGGCGTCAGGCACCGCTGGCACTCCATGGGAAAGGTCGCCTGCACCTGCACATGCAGCCACACCTGCACGATTCCACCCAGTGCGGTGCGCAACTCGCCAGTGGCCGTCCAGTCCACGCGCAGATCAGGGTGCAGGCTCTTGGCCTCCTGGGACAGCCGCTCGTATTTCAGCAGCGAATCGTGCCCGGACAGCTGCCCGCCCGCCTGCGCGAAAGCCTTGACATCGAGCCGGTCGGGGGAGAATTCCTTGGTCATGGCGGCAGTGTAAGAGAATCGGCCGATGCATCCATCCCACACCCCGCAACGCCCACTGGTATTGGGCTCGACATCGCGCTACCGCCATGGGCTGCTGTCGCGGCTGAACCTGCCTTTCACGGTGACAGCCCCCGCAGTGGACGAAACCCCGCTGACCGCCGAAACACCCCGCGCCCTGGCCTTGCGCCTGGCACTGGCCAAGGCCCACGCAGTGGCCCGCCAGCACCCGCAGGCGGTGGTGATCGGCTCCGACCAGGTGGCCGACCTGGGCGGCCACCCGCTGGGCAAGCCAGGCACGCACGAACGAGCGGTGGCCCAGCTGCGCCAGATGCGCGGCCAGACCGTGATCTTTCAGACAGCCGTGGCCGTGGTCTGCGCCGCCACCGGGTTCGAGCAGGTGGACCTGGCGCCGGTCGAGGTGCGCTTTCGCCAGTTGTCGGACGATGAAATCGAGCGCTACCTGCGCGCCGAAGAGCCCTACGACTGCGCGGGCAGCGCCAAGAGCGAAGGCCTGGGCATTGCGCTGCTTGACGCCATCGTGAACGACGATCCCACCGCCCTGATCGGCCTGCCGCTGATCCGCACCTGCCGCATGCTGCGCGCCGCGGGCCTGGTGTTGCCATGAGCACGCGCCCCACGCCCCCGGCAGACACGCCTGCCTACACCGCCACCAACGGCACGCTGTACCTGGTGCCCGCGCCGCTCGACTTCGGCTGCGACACCCAGGCGCCCCTGCAGGACGCCCTGCCCGACGGCACCCTGAAAACGGCCGCCCGCCTGACGCACTGGATCTGCGAAAACGCCAAGAGCACGCGCGCCTACCTCAAGCGCATCGAGCCCCTGCACCCGCTGGCCGCCTCGCTGCAACAGCAAACCATCACCGAGCTGCCGCGCGAAGTCCACAAGAAAGGCGACCACGGCGCCAAGGGCTCGGCCCCGTTCGACGCCCGGCCGTTGCTGGCCGCAGCCCTGGTGGGGCATGACATGGGCCTGATCAGCGAAGCGGGCATGCCCGCCGTGGCGGACCCGGGCTCGTCCGTGGTGCGCGCGGCGCACGACCTGGGCATTCCGGTGGTGCCGCTGGTGGGCCCCGTCTCGCTGCTGCTGGCGCTGGCCGCCAGCGGCCTGAACGGCCAGAATTTCGCCTTTACCGGCTACCTGCCGCAAGACGCGCAGGAGCGCATCCAGCGCATCCGCGAGCTGGAATCGCTGGCACTCAAGACGGGGCAGACGCAGCTCTTCATCGAAACACCTTACCGCAACGCGGCGCTCTGGCAGGCCCTGGTGCAGACGCTGCAGCCGCACACCCGGCTGGCACTGGCAGGGGGGCTGACACTGCCCCAGGTGCAGATCCGCAGCCAGCTGGTGCGCCAGTGGCGCCAGCAGGCCATCCCCATCGACAACCGCACGCCGGTGGTATTTGCCTTCGGCCGTTAGCCGTAGCGGCCCGGGAATACCATCTATTCGATAGCCATCAGCGCTTACAAAATAAGCACTGGAGGCATTTTTCTATCCAATTTTCGGCCCTGCGCCGCCTCCAGGCAAAACCCGGGGCCGCGGCGTTCAATGCAATTGCGGAGCGGCAGTGTTTGCCAGGGCCTTGGCCGCGCCCACGCCCATCGCCGCGCCAAAACGCTTGGCCAGGCGCTCGGCCACATTTTCACGGCGGGTGTAGTCGATGATGTCTTCAGCCTTGACCACTTCGCGCGCCACGAAGTCGAGGCTGCCCAGTTTGTCGGCCAGGCCCATCTCGATGGCCTGCTGGCCCGTCCAGAACAGGCCGCTGAAGGTTTCGGGCGTGGGCTTGAGGCGGTCACCCCGGCCGGCCTTCACGACGCTGATGAATTGCTGATGGATCTGGTCGAGCATGGTGAGGGCGTAGGCACGCTGCTTTTCGGTCTGCGGACTGAACGGATCCAGGAAACCCTTGTTCTCGCCTGCGGTGAGCAGGCGCCGCTCCACGCCCAGTTTCTCCATGGTGCCGGTAAAGCCGAAGCCGTCCATCAGCACGCCGATGCTGCCGACGATGCTGGCCTTGTCGACAAAGATCTCGTCGGCAGCCGCCGCGATGTAGTAAGCGGCCGAGGCGCAGGTCTCTTCCACCACGGCATACACGGGCTTGTTGTGCTTGGCCTTCAGGCGCACGATTTCATCGTTGATCATGCCCGCCTGCACCGGGCTGCCGCCGGGGGAGTTGATCAGCAGCACCAGCGCCTGCGAGCCCTCGTCCTCCAGTGCGCTGCGCATGGCGGCCACCACCAGTTCGGCGCTGGCTTCGGCGCCCGAGGCGATTTCACCCTTGATGTCCACCACCGCCGTGTGGGGCGCCGACTTGCTGGGGCCGCTGGTGCTCTGGTACAGGGCCGCCCAGGCCACCAGCAGCGCCACCAGCAGCCAGGTCAGGCGAAAGAAGATCTTCCATCGGCGGGCGCTGCGCTGCTCGTTGAGAGCAGCGAAGGCCAGTTTTTCCAGCGTGGCACGCTCCCAACCGGGTTCACGCGATGCAGCGCTCACTTTTGCTGCCGAATTTGTAGCTGGTTGCGCCCACAGATCGGTCGCTTGCGCTGGATTTTGCCCAGAACCCGTGGGTTCGGTGCGGGTGGTGTCGGTCATGGGTCAGAACTCAACAGGTTGCAGGTTGTAGGCAGTATGCCAGTGCACCACCCCGTCCACTTCGGACAAGGCGATCTTCACCAGCCCGCCGCGGCAGGGGCCGCCCGCGCAGGCGCCGGTGTCCGGCCGGTAGGCCGCGCCATGGGTGGCGCACAGCAGCCACTGGCCAGTGTCATCAAAAAAACGGTCGGGCTGGTAGTCCATCTCCATGGCCACATGGGTGCAGCGGTTCAGGAAGGCATGGGGCCGCCCCTCGAAGCGGATGGCAAAGGCCCGGCAGGTCTGCCCGACGTACACCACATCAAAGGGCACGGCCAGGTGGCGCTCCTGGAGATCGGCGCTGCTGCACAGCGCAATGGCGACGGAATCAGCGGTGGTCATGGGCGGCAGACAAGCAAGGATCTCGCAACGGCAGGCCCATCAGGCGTTGGACAGCAGCCAGTCGTGCAGCTCGCGCACCGAGTGGGCCACATGCAAGGGGTTCAGCACCTCAAAGGCTTCGGGCTCGTGGGCGCCGTAACTCACGCCCACGCTGGCGCATCCAGCCGACAGCGCCATCTGCAGGTCGTGGGTGGTGTCGCCGATCATCAGCAAACGCTCGGGCGCGACATCCAGCTCGGCCATCAGCTCCTGCAGCATCAGGGGATGGGGCTTGCCAGCGGTTTCGTCGGCGGTACGGGAACTGTCGAACACGCCCTTGAGCTGCACCGAGTGCAACGCCTCGTCCAGGCCCCGGCGGCTTTTTCCGGTGGCCACGGCCAGCAGGTGGCCCTGCGCCCGCAGGTCGGCCAGCAGCGGCAACACGCCGGCAAAAAGGTTCAGGTCGTCCTGGTGCTGCAGATAGTGGAAACGGTAGCGGTTGCCCAGCTCGGGGTATTTTTCGGGCGGAACATCGGGTGCCGCATGGGCCAGCGCCTGCGTGAGGGCCATCCCGATCACATAGGCGGCCGCCTGGTCGGTGGGCACGGCGCCGCCCACGTCGCGCACCGCCTCCTGGATGCTGCGCACGATGATGGCGGTGGAATCAAACAGGGTGCCATCCCAGTCAAAGGCGATCAGGTCAAAGCGGCGCGGGCGGATGGTAGGGCGCATGGGGCAATCAGGCGGTGGGGACGAAATCGGCAAGTTCCGGTGGCAACTCGGCATTCAGCAGCACGCGTTCGCCAGTGGTCGGGTGGGTGAACTGTAACCGCCAGGCATGAAGGAACATGCGCCGCATCCCCAGCTTCTGCAGGCGTTTGTTCAGGTCAAAGTCGCCATATTTGTCATCCCCCACGATGGGATGGCCTTGGGCTGCCAGGTGCACTCGGATCTGGTGGGTGCGACCGGTCTTGATGGTGACCTCCAGCAGGCTCATGGCGGGCAGGCCCTGCGCCGCGCGGGCGGGCAGCGTCTGCCGCACCTTGACCAGCGTGATGGAGCGCATGCCGTCGGGGTCGTCGGCCGTGGTCACACGCACCCGGCGCTCGCCGTCGGCCTGCAGGTATTTGTGCAGCGGCTGGTCGATCACCTTCTTGTTGGCCGGCCAGCCCCCCGTCACCAGCGCCAGATAGGTCTTGCCGGTTTCACGTTCGCGGAACTGGTCTTGCAGGTGAGTGAGCGCTGACCGCTTCTTGGCCACCAACAAAATGCCCGAGGTCTCACGGTCGAGCCGGTGCACCAGCTCCAGAAACCGGGCCTGCGGCCGCGCCTGGCGCAGTTGCTCGATCACGCCAAAACTCACGCCGCTGCCACCATGCACGGCCACGCCGGCGGGCTTGTCCAGGGCGATCAGGTGCTCGTCTTCGAGCAGAATGGGAAATTCGCGCGCCGGCGCGGGCCGCTCGGCCTTCTCGGCCACCTTGTCGGAAATGCGCACGGGCGGCAGGCGCACCACATCGCCCGCCTCCACACGGGTGTCGGCATTGACCCGGCCCTTGTTGATGCGCACTTCGCCACTGCGGATGATGCGATAGACATGGGTTTTGGGCACGCCTTTGAGCTGGCGCAGCAGGAAATTGTCGAGGCGCTGGCCAGCGGAGTCTTCGTCGACCTCCACCAGGCGCGCCGCAGGAGCGGGAGCGCCGGGAGTACGGTCGGATGGTGGTTTGCCCCCTATAATGTGTTTCACCTGCGCGTCAATGTGTAAGTGGTTGATTTGTCTGGAGTTTAGTCCACACAGCCCTTGCATCTGCGCAGGCAGGTCGATGCCAGCGGGCGTCGTACAGGTAGATTGCAGGCCAGATGCCTGCAGTGGCCCGTACACCGCACGGCGGGCTGACAGATTGAAACACTGATACGGAATCCCCCAAGCTGGCAGATTCGCCCCACCAGGGCACCGTCTGCCAGCGGATCGAAGCGAGCATGTGGTTGCTGATGGCATGGATATTGACTCTCTGGCGGTGGTGCTTGCCCCCGCTTTTGGGCGTCATATCGCCTCTAGCGCTCATTCTGCCTGCGCAAAAAGCTATTACTTCAATAGCAAAACTGCGCCCACTCCCACTCGCCCCCATCCACCCGCCCTTGCCGCCCCCGCTGAGCTAGCGCTCGACGGCCCTGCGGCATCCCCGGCAATTCCCTTCGTTTCAATGCGTCAGTCCAGGCATTCACAGCTCCGGTAGAGCTTGTTATTGGTTTGGAACTGCGGGTGGCAGCCCGCGCAGCCCTGCTGGCTGCGCCGCTGCCCACCGCAAAACACGCAAAGGAATCGCATCATGAAGCGGATGCTCATCAACGCCACGCAGCCCGAAGAACGGCGCCTGGCCATCGTCGACGGACAAAAGCTCCTCGACTACGAGATCGAGATCGAAGGGCGCGAACAGCGCAAGGGCAACATCTACAAGGCCGTTGTCACGCGTGTCGAGCCTTCTCTGGAAGCCTGCTTCGTCGACTACGGCGAAGACCGCCACGGCTTTTTGCCATTCAAGGAAATCTCGCGCAGCTACTTCGCCCCCGGTGTCTCGCCCAGCCAGGCGCGCATCAATGAAGTGATCAAGGAAGGCCAGGAACTGCTGGTCCAGGTCGAGAAGGAAGAGCGCGGCAACAAGGGCGCCGCCCTGACTACCTTTGTCTCGCTGGCCGGCCGCTACGTGGTGCTGATGCCCAACAACCCTCGTGGCGGTGGCGTTTCGCGCCGCATCGAGGGTGAGGACCGCGCCGAGCTCAAGGAGGCGATGGACCAGCTCGAATACCCGAACGGGATGAGCATCATCGCCCGCACCGCCGGCATCGGCCGCAGCGCGCCTGAACTGCAGTGGGACCTGAACTACCTGCTCAAGCTCTGGAACGCCATCGACGGCGCCGCCAAGGGCGGCAAGGGCGCCTTCCTGATCTACCAGGAATCGAGCCTGGTGATCCGCGCCATCCGCGACTACTTCAACAACGACATCGGTGACATCCTCATCGATACCGACGACATCTACGAACAGGCACAGCAGTTCATGGCGCACGTCATGCCCGAGCATGCCGCCCGCGTGAAGCGCTACCGCGACGACGCCGCCCTGTTCAGCCGCTTCCAGATCGAGCACCAGATCGAGTCGGCCTACGCCCGCACCGTGCAGCTGCCCTCGGGCGGCGCCATCGTGATCGACCACACCGAAGCGCTGGTCAGCGTGGATGTGAACTCGGCCCGCGCCATCAAGGGCGGCGACATCGAGGAAACCGCCACCCGCACCAACCTGGAAGCCGCCGACGAAGTGGCCCGCCAGATGCGCCTGCGCGACCTGGGCGGCCTGATCGTGATCGACTTCATCGACATGGAAGAGTCGAAGAACCGCCGCGAAGTGGAAAACCGCCTGCGCGACGCGCTGCGCCAGGACCGCGCCCGCGTGCAGTTCGGCACCATCAGCAAGTTCGGCCTGATGGAAATGAGCCGCCAGCGCCTCAAGCCAGCCCTCTCCGAAGGCTCGTCCATCCCCTGCCCCCGTTGCGGCGGCTCGGGCCACATCCGCGACACCGAATCGTCGGCGCTGCAGATCCTGCGCATCATCCAGGAAGAGTCCATGAAGGACAACACGGCCGCCGTGCATTGCCAGGTGCCGGTGGAAGTGGCTTCGTTCCTGCTGAATGAAAAGCGCACCGAGATCGCCAAAATCGAACTCAAGCAGCGCGTAGCCGTGCTGATGGTGCCCAACAAGACGCTGGAAACCCCCAACTACCGCCTGGAGCGCCTGAAGCACGACGACCCACGCCTGGACCACATCGAAGCCAGCTACAAGCTCGCCGAGGAAGTGGAAGACCCCACCGCCGTGACGCGCCGCTCGCAAGAGCCCACCAACAAGCAGACCCCGGTGATCAAGGGCGTGCTGCCCGACGCACCCGCCCCCGTGGCCGAGCCCCGCCCCGAAATCGCCGCACGCCCACCGCGCGCCGGCCAGCGCCCTGCCACGGCCGCCCCGGCACAAACCGCCCCGGTTGCTGCGAAGCCACAGGAACAGGGCTTCTTCGGTTGGCTCAAGAGCCTGTTTGGCATGGGTGACAGCCCGGCACCCGCACCGGTGGTGGCTCCCGCTCCCGCTGCTGAAGCCGGCACACGCGGCGAACCCCGCCGTGAAGGTCGCAACGGCGAAGGCCGCGGCCGCCGTGGTGGCCGCGATGGCAACCGGGACGGCCAGCGCGACGGAGCACCCCGTGACGGCAACCGCGAAGGCACCGGTGAAGGCCGTGGCCGCCGTGGTGAGCGCTCGGCCGAAGGCCGGGCACCGCGCGATGGCGAAGGCCGTCCGCCCCGTGGTGAAGGAGAAGGCCGCAATGGACGCGAAGGCCGTGAGGGCCGTGAGGGCGGCCGAGGCCGCCGCGATGCCGAGCCCCGCAACAACGCCATCGCTGCCGACACCGACAACACCGCCGCCCAGACCGCCATCCAGGCGCAGGTGACCGGTCCGAACGGCAATGGCGCCGAAGCGGCCGGCAACCCGCCCCGTGGCGAGCGCGGCCCCCGCCGTGAGCGCGGCGAAGGCCAAGGTCGCCGGGAACGTGGCGAGCGCGCCCCCCGCGCGGCCGAAGCCCCGCGGGATACCGGCGTCCCCGCCGCCGACTTTGCGGATACCGCCCCGCTGGCATCGCTGCCCGATCTGGACCTGACCGGCAACGACACCGCACCGGCCAGCGACGACCGCCGCGAGCGCCGCTCGCGCGACCGTTATGGCCGCGACCGGCGTGAGCGTGGCGAGCGCGCTCCCCGCGACACGGTGGAGCCGACGGCACCCGCACGGATGGAGTTGGATTCGCCGGCCGCAGTGGCTGCCCCGGCCGCCGAAGCCCCGCCAGAGCCCGCACGCCGCAGTTACTTTGATACTGCCCCGGCAGCCCAGGCACCGGCACAGGAGCCCGCTCCCACGCTGACGCCTGCCCCTGCCCCTGCGCCTGCCCCTGCCCCTGCCCCTGCGCCAGCAACCGCAGCGCCGGCACCCATGGCCGCCGCGCCCGCGCCGGTGGCCGCACCCGCACCGGTGGCCGCACCGGTCCCTGCTGCAGCGCCTGCCACCCAGGGCATGCCACGCGTCCAGGGCTTCACGCTGCCGCTCGATGCCCTGCAGCAGGTGGCTGCCGCATCCGGATTGCAATGGGTGAACTCGGACGCTGAAAAGATCGCCGCCGTGCAGGCAGCGATTGCAGCCGAGCCACAGCCCATCCGTGTGCCACGCGAGCGTCCGCCCGCCGTGGTGCTGGACGAAGGCCCGCTGGTGCTGGTGGAAACCCGCCGCGACCTGTCGGCCATGACGCTGCCTTTTGAGCAGCCCCCGGCTGCCTGATGCAGTCACCAAGAAGGCGGCCCAGGCCGCCTTCTTTCATTGGGGCCCCTGGTGCCTCCGTCTGCTCCGTTTCGTTGACCGCCTTCCTTTCCAAGATCCCCGGACCACCACGCCCCACCATGCTGTTCCTGCTGTCTCCCGCCAAATCGCTCGACTACGAAACGCCTCTGCCAGCGGGACTGCCACACACCCTGCCACAGTTCGTGCCGCAGTCCACGCAGCTGATCGAGGTGCTGCGCCAGAAATCGCCGCAGGACATCGCCTCGCTGATGGGCCTGAGTGACGCGCTCGCCGCCCTGAACGTGGCGCGCTACCAGGTCTGGCAACCGAAATTCACCGCCACCAACGCGCGCCAGGCGCTGCTGGCCTTCAACGGCGACGTATACGAAGGCCTGCAGGCCCGCACACTCACTGCGCCCGACCTGGACTGGGCGCAGCACCACCTGGCCATCCTCAGCGGCCTGTACGGCGTGTTGCGCCCGCTGGACTGGATGCAGCCCTACCGGCTGGAGATGGGCACGCGCCTGGCCACCGATGCGGGCAGCAACCTCTACCAGTTCTGGGGCCGCCAGATTGCCGAACACCTCAACCACCGCCTGCAATCCGACACCACGCCCGTGCTGGTCAACCTGGCCTCGCAAGAGTATTTCAAGGCCGTGGACCGCAAGGCGCTCAAGGCGCGCGTCATCGAATGCGTGTTCGAGGACTGGAAGGGCGGTGCCTACAAGATCATCAGCTTTTATGCCAAGCGCGCACGCGGTCTGATGGCGCGCCATGCCATCACGCAGCGCGTCGCCACCCCGCACCAGCTGCAGGCATTCGATCTGGAAGGCTACGCCTTCGCTCCGGCCTCGTCAGAACCCGAGCGCCTGGTGTTCCGGCGCAAGACCGCGCCCACCGCGTAAATCCGCACGAGACCACGCCCCTGTCGAAGGACCGCCATGGCATCGCGTTCTGACCAGCGCCCGCACACCACCGCTGCAAGCCCCCAGCGCAGCCGCGCCGCACGGCAGGCCATCACACCCGAGCTGCGCCGCTGGATCAGCGCTCAGGCCCAGGCCGGCCACACGGCACCCGTGATGCTGCAGTCCCTGCGCGATGCGGGCTGGAACGAGGCCTTGGCCACCGATGTTCTGCAGATCACGCTGCAGGAACACCTGGACGCCATGGCCACCCCCAAGGGCCCTCCGGCAGCGCCACGGGTGCCTGAACCCCGGCTGCATGACTCCCCTGCCGTGGTGGATTGCGGCGACCGCACCGCGCAGGTGCTGCTGACCATGGCCCAGCCGCGCATCGTGGTGTTTGGCAACCTGCTCTCGCCCGAGGAGTGCGACGCCCTGATCGCTGGCGCCACGCCGCGCATGGCCCGCTCGCTCACGGTGGCCACGCAGACGGGTGGCGAGGAAGTCAACGACGACCGCACCAGCGACGGCATGTTCTTCCAGCGTGGCGAGAGTCCGCTGATAGCGCGCATCGAAGCACGCATTGCCCGCCTGCTGCACTGGCCCGTCGGGAACGGCGAGGGCCTGCAGGTGCTGCACTACCGCCCCGGGGCCGAATACAAGCCGCATTACGACTATTTCGACCCCGGCGAGCCCGGCACCCCCACCATCGTGCGGCGCGGCGGGCAGCGCTTGGGCACGCTGGTGATGTACCTGAACACGCCCGAGAAAGGCGGCGCCACCATCTTTCCGGAAGCGCAGATCGAGGTGGCGCCGCAGCGCGGCAATGCCGTGTTCTTCAGCTACGCGCGCCCTGACCCGTCCACCCGCACGCTGCATGGCGGCGCGCCGGTGATCGCGGGCGACAAGTGGATCGCCACCAAGTGGCTGCGCGAACGGGAATTCAAGTAAGAACAGGTTGCAGCGCTTATAGATAAAGCGCTAACAGCTATTCATTAAATAGCAAAAGGATTCACCATGACCACACCGGAAAAATCCCAGCTGGGCAAGGCATCGGCGTACGCCGACCAGTACGACGCCTCGCTGCTGTTTCCCATACCGCGCGCGGGCAAACGCACCGAGATCGGCATTGCGGGCGCAGCGCCCTTCTTCGGGGCCGACCTGTGGACGGCCTTCGAGCTGTCGTGGCTGAATGCACGCGGCAAACCGCAGGTGGCACTGGCGCACATCACCGTCCCCTGCGAAACGCCCAACATCGTCGAGAGCAAGTCGTTCAAGCTCTACCTCAACAGCTTCAACAACACGCGCTTTGCCGACGCAGCCGAGGTGCAGGCGCGCATCCGCGCCGACATCAGCGAGGCCGTGTGGCGCGGCGCCGAGCACCCCGCCACCGTGGGGGTCAAGCTGTTGCTGCCCGAGCTGTTCGACCGCGAGCCCGTGCACGAACTCGATGGCCTGAGCCTGGACCGCCTGGATGTGGAATGCACGCGCTACCTGCCGGCACCCGAATTGCTGACGGCCGAGTTCAACGAGGCGCCCGTGACCGAGACGCTGACCAGCAACCTGCTCAAGAGCAATTGCCTGGTCACGGGCCAGCCCGACTGGGGCAGCGTGCAGATTGCCTACAGCGGCCCGCAGATCGACCAGGAGGGGCTGCTGCAATACATCGTGAGCTTTCGCAACCACAACGAATTCCACGAACAATGCGTGGAGCGCATCTTCATGGACATCTGGACGCGCTGCCAACCCATCAAGCTCACGGTATATGCCCGCTACACGCGCCGCGGCGGCCTGGATATCAACCCGCTGCGCACCAGCCACCCGCAGGGCCTGCCGCGCAACGTGCGCACCGCCCGCCAGTAAGGCTCTAAAGCATCATCCCGGCACATCGATCCAGTCGCACCGCAAGGTGTGGTGCAAGTGCGCACGCGTGCGCCAGGTCACATACAGGCTGGGTGCAAAAATGCCGATCACGCACACCGGCACGGTGTACGGCTCGCCCAAGGCGCAGATGGGGAACCAGCCCACCCAGCCCAGCACCCATAGTGTCAGCACCAGGTCCCAGAGGTGGTACTCCAGCGGGTGGTCTGCCTTGTGCGCAACATGCCACTGCTTGATGCGTTGCAGCTCGTTCAGGGTCACGGTGATCTCCCGAGAAACGGGAAAATCACTGTAAGTTTTCAGTAAGAATTCGTCAAGAAATACCGACCACCTCCCGGCGCAGGCGTGGCCGTTCCCAGCGGTGGAGCCCAGCTGGATCAAAACAGCGGCGCGGTGTGCGGATCTGCCTTGCGCGCGGGGCGGCTGCTGGCGGAAACGGGCTCGCTGCCTGCCAGCGGGTGCTCGGACAGGCGCACCAGCGCCCCCACCCGCACGCCCAGCAGCCGCAGACGCTGGTCCAGCGGCACGCGCTTGAGGCACAGCCCGGCCACGCGGCGGATGGTGGCTGCGTCGTGCGTGGGTTCCGCAATGGTCTGATCGCGCGTGGCCATCCTGAAGTCGTCATAGCGCAGCTTGATGCCAATGGTTTTGCCCACGTAGCCCTTGCGCTGCAGGTCCTCGGCCACGCGCTGGCACAGGTCGGAGAAGATGCGCGAGAGCTCGGCCTTGTCGCGCACGGCGTGCAGGTCGCGCTCGAACGTGGTCTCGCGGCTCATGCTCACGGGCTCGCTCTCGGTCACCACGGGGCTGTCGTCCTGGCCCCAGGCCACACGGTGCATCCAGGCGCCGGTCGATTTGCCGAAATGGCCCATCAGCCATTGCGCATCCTGTGCCGCCAGCTGGCCGATGGTCTCGATACCCAGCCGCGCCAGCTTCTCGCCCGCCTTGGGGCCGATGCCATTGATCTTGCGCACATGCAGTGGCCAGATGCGGGCTTGCAGGTCCTCTGCGTAAACGATGGAGATCCCGTTGGGCTTGTTGAACTCGCTGGCCATCTTGGCCAGCAGGCGGTTGGGTGCCACGCCGATCGAGCAGGTCAGGCCCGTGGCGTCAAAAATGCTTTTCTGGATGAGGCGGGCCAGCACACGCCCGCCCTCGCGCTGGCCACCGGGCACATCGGTGAAGTCGATATAGACCTCGTCCACGCCCCGGTCCTGCATCACCGGCGCGATCTCGGTGATGGTCCGCTTGAACAGGCGCGAGTATTTGCGCACCTCGTCAAAGTCCACCGGCAGCACGATGGCCTGCGGGCACAGCCGTGCGGCCTTCATCATGCCCATGGCCGAGCCCACGCCAAACTGGCGCGCGGCATAGGTGGCAGTGGTGATCACACCCCGGCCCACGTAATCCTTGAGCAAGGGGAAATCGGCCACGGGAATAAAGCGCGGCTCACGCGGCTCCGTGCCATCCGGGCTTTGCAGCAGCCAATCATCCACCTTGCGCCGCCCGCCGCCAATCACCACCGGCAGGCCCTTGAGCTGCGGGTAGCGCAGCAACTCGACGGATGCAAAGAACGCATCCATGTCCAGGTGGGCGATGCGGCGCAGCTTGCCGCCTGAGGCAGGCTGTGCGGGCGGAAGGTCGGCAGGTAAATCGGTCTCGACGGCGGTCACACCCGGTATTGTGCGCGGCGGCCTGCCATCCAGGGCCTTGCGGCCATCCTACCGCCGGCCACGCGCCACACGCTCCCCCACCCCGATGAAGCCCAGCATCAGCAACACCCCCACCAGTTGCAAGGCACCCAGGGCTTGCTGAAAGTAGGCCCAATCGACCACGATGGCGACCACGGGGTAGGCAAACTGCAGCACCGCCACCCGGGCCGTTGGCATCCGGGCCATGCCTGCATACATCAGGGTGTAGGCGAGCCCGGTGTGGATCAGCCCCAGTCCGGCCAGCCATGCCCATGAGGCGCCCCAGGCGGGCCAGCCTTGCTCTGCGGGTGCGACCCACAGCACCACCGAGCCCAGCGCGCATTGCCACCAGGCCAGGGTGCCCACGGGCAAGGCCTGAAGGCGTTTGGCCACCACCGTCACCACAGCGGTACACAGCGCACCCACCAGGCACAGGGCTACCCCCTGCCAGTAGCCAGGCGCCTGCCCACCACCCGGCGCGGCCAGCCCCTCGGCCACACCTGTTGCCAGCACCAGGCCCGCCATGGCACCCAGCACCGACAGCACACGCTGGCGTGGCATGGTCTCCTTCAGCCACCACACCCCCAGCAGCAGCACCCACAACGGCTGCACATGGAACAGCACCACCGCCACCCCGGTAGGCACCTGCTGGATGGCCGTGAAAAACAGCCACCAGCTCGTCAGCATGAGCCCGCCGAGCAGCAGCACCCAGGGCAACGCAGCCCAGCCCACCCAGAGCCCGCGCCACAGTCCACGCAAGGGCCTGCGCCAGACCAGCCACAGCGTGAGCCCCAGCAGGCCCAAGGCGCACCGGAACCAGGTCAGGGTCGCCGGATCTGCCTGGGCCTCATGCACGAACACGCCAATGCTGCCCAGCAGGGCATTGCCCAGGACAAAGGGCAAACCCCCCTGGTACGCGGGAGTGGCACGGACAACGGCTGCGGGTGCGCCAGAAGCGCAAGAAGAGGGCTTTTGCATGCCCGCAGTGTGGCCGCCAGCAGTCACCACGAAAAGCGCATAATTTATGCAAACATCATTCGATAATCGAATTCATTCAAACCATGGGCTACCGCGACCTGCAACTCGATTGGCTCCAATGCCTGGTGGCCGTGGTGGATGCGGGCTCGCTCTCGGGCGCCACGCTGGAGGTGCACCGCTCCCAGTCCGCCGTGAGCATGCAGCTGAAAAAACTCGAAGACGCCGTGGGCCACCGCTTGCTGGAGCGCGACGCACGCAAGCAGCACCTGACACCCGAGGGTGAAACCCTGCTGGGCTACGCGCGCCGCATCCTGGCGCTGCATGCCGAAGCCCATGACGCACTGAGCGGTGATGCGCTCACAGGCCGCGTGCGGCTGGGTGTGCCCGATGACTACGCCGCCCGCTACCTCACGCCCGTACTCAAGCGCTTTGCGCCCCGGCACAGCGGGGTGGAGATCGAGCTCGATTGCGAGCAGTCCACCGCACTCATCCCGCGCGTGGCCAGCGGCGACCTGGACCTGGCCCTCATCTCGCGCGACCACGCGCGCCGTGGCACGCTGCTGTTCCACGAGCCCATGGTGTGGGTGGGCTCGGCGCAGTTCGAGTTATGGCGGCGCGACCCGCTGCCCATTGCGGTGTACGAGTCGGCCAGCCTGGCGCGGCGCGGCGCCATCCACGCGCTGGCACAGCAGGGGCGCCGCTACAAGGTGGTCTATCACAGCTCCAGCCTGGCCGGGCAGATTGCGGCCGTCGAAAGCGGCCTGGCCGTGGCCGCCCTCACCCACTGCAGCGTGCCGCCGCAGCTGCAGGTGCTGGGCACCGAGCATGGTCTGGGCCCTCTGGCGCCCATGGAGGTGGCCGTGTACCGCAGCCGCGCATCGCGCGGTGCGAAGGCGGTGGACAGCCTGCAGAGCCTGCTGGTGCAGACCCTGAGGCAATCGGGTAGCGCCCGCACCGCGCCGTAAAAGCCCGAGACCCTTAGTTCTTCGCTAGCGCTGCGCTGCGCAGGCCCTGCAGCGTGCCCGTGGGCGTGATCGCCTCGGGGTCGATCAGGCAGTGCAGCACGCTGGGCAGGCCGCTGGCGCGGGCGCGGGCCAGGGCAGGGGCGAATTCTGCCGTCCGCTCCACGCGCTCGCCGTGGCCGCCAAAGGCCTGGGCGTAGGCCTTGAAGTCGGGGTTCTGGAGCTGCGTGGCGCTGATGCGGCCGGGGTACTCGCGCTCCTGGTGCATGCGGATGGTGCCGTACATGGCGTTGTCGAGCAGCACCACGATGAGGGGCAGACCATATTGCACGGCGGTCGCAAACTCTTGCCCGTGCATCAGAAAGTCGCCATCGCCCGCGAACACCACCACCTCGCGCTGGGGCCACAGGCGCTTGGCGCCCACGCCCGCGGGCAGGCCATAGCCCATCGACCCGCTGGTGGGCGCGAGCTGGCTCGCGTAGGTGGTAAACGGCCAGAAGCGGTGCACCCAGGTGGCAAAGTTGCCAGCGCCGTTGCAGAAGATGGTGTCGGCGGGCAGCACTTCCTTGAGGTGCTGCATCACCTGGCCCATCTGGAGGTTGCCGGGGATGCGGATGGGCGCCGTATCGCTCCAGGCCAGGTATTCGGCATGGGCGGCCTCTGTGTGGGCCTTCCAAGGCACGGCGGCCGTGGGGCGCACCGTATTGAGCGCCGCAGCAAACGCCTGGGGCGTGGCGTGGATGGCCTGCGTGGGGCGGTAGAGCTTGCCCAGTTCATGGGCATCGGCATGCACATGCACCAGGGGCTGCGCGGGCCTGGGGATGTTGAACAGCTCGTAGCCCTGCGATGGCACCTCCGACAAGCGGCCGCCCACCACCAGCACCAGGTCGGACGCCTTGATGCGCGCCAGCAGCTTGGGGTTGACGCCCAGGCCCAGATCGCCGCCATAGCAGGCATGTGTGGCCGGGAACAGCATCTGGCGACGGAACGAGCAGTACACAGGAATGGACCACGCTTCGGCAAACGCGGTGAACTCGCGCACCGCCTGCTCAGACCAGCGGCTGCCGCCCAGGATCGCCACGGGGCTTTGGGCGGCTTGCAGGCGCTGCGCCAACTCGGCCATCTGCGCAGCGCCAGGGTGGGTCTCCGTCACCTGGTAGGGCAGCGCATCGGCCACGGTGGCGGCCTCGGTCAGCATGTCTTCGGGCAGCGCCACCACCACCGGGCCGGGGCGGCCCGAGGTGGCCACATGGAAGGCGCGCGAGACCAGCTCGGGCACACGCGCCGGATCGTCGATCTGCACCACCCACTTGGCCATGGTGCCGAAGACCGCGCTGTAATCGAGCTCCTGAAACGCCTCGCGCCCCATCGCGCCGCGCGCCACCTGGCCCACGAACAGGATCATGGGGGTCGAGTCCTGGTGCGCGATGTGAATGCCCGCCGAAGCATTGGTGGCACCCGGACCGCGCGTCACAAAGCAGATACCGGGCTGGCCGGTCAGCTTGCCCTGGGCCTCAGCCATCATGGCCGCACCGCCCTCCTGGCGGCAGACGGTGACGGCGATGTGGGCATCGTGGAGCGCATCGAGCACGGCCAGGTAGCTTTCGCCGGGCACGCAGAACAGCTGCTGCACGCCGTGGAGGAGGAGCTGATCGACCAGGATCTGGCCGCCGGTGCGGGAAGTGAGGAACGTTGAGTTCATGGCTACGGTAACGGATCAAAAAGTAATTCAGAACAGTGCCTGGCAGGCGCGCTGGATGCGCGCGCAGGCCTCTTGCAAATCGGCGGTAGGGGCGGCGTACGAGATGCGGAAGTATGGCGCGAGCCCCAGCACCCCGCCGGGCACCACGGCGACATGGTGTTCGCGCAGCAGGTAAGCACAAAAGTCGGCATCGGTGCGCAGCAGCATGCCGCCCGGTGTGGTGCGGCCCAGCACGCCTTCGCAGCTGGCAAAGGTGTAGAACGCGCCCTCGGGCACACGGCAGCGCAGGCCGGGTGAGGCGTTGAGCGCGGCCAAGACCAGGTCGCGCCGGTCCTGGAACGCTTGGCAGCGCTCGCGCACCACGTCTTGCGGCCCGGTCAGCGCCGCCACGGCCGCCGCCTGGCTGATGGACGAGGGGCAGGATGTGGCCTGGCTCTGCACCACGGCCATGGCCGCGATCAGCGCCTTGGGGCCTGCGCCATAGCCGATACGCCAACCCGTCATGGCGTAAGCCTTGGAGACGCCATTCACCGTCAGCGTGCGGTCGCGCAGCGAGGGCAGCACGGCGGCGGGCGTGGCAAACGCACGGCCGTCGTACAGGATGTGTTCGTAGATGTCGTCCGCCAGCAGCCACACCTGCGGGTGGCTCTCCACCACCTCCAGCACCGGGCGCAGCTGCTCGGCGCTGTAGGCCGCGCCGCTGGGGTTGGACGGCGAGTTGATGAACACCCAGCGCGTGCGCGGCGTGATGGCAGCCTCCAGCTGCTCGGGCGTGATGCGAAAGCCGTTGGCCTCGGTGCAGGGCACCACCACCGGCACACCGCCTGCAATCAACACCATGTCGGCGTACGAAGTCCAATATGGCGCGGGCAGGATCACCTCGTCGCCGGGGTTCACCGAGGCCATCAGCGCGTTGTAGAGGATCTGCTTGGCGCCCGCGCCGGCGGTGATTTCGTTCAGCGCAAAGTCCAGGCCGTTGTCGTGCTTGAACTTGTGCTGAATGGCGGCTTTCAGTTCAACCGTGCCATCCAGCACCGTGTAGTGCGTCTCCCCCCGCACCATGGCCTGCTGGGCGGCTTCCAGGATGTGGACAGGTGTATCGAAGTCAGGCTCGCCCAAGCCCAGCACGATGACGGGCTGGCCCTGGCGCTTGAGCTGGTGGGCCTCTTGCGTCAGGCGCACGATTGCGGAGACGCCGATGGCACCCACGCGGTCGGCCGTGCGAAAGGCTGTGGCGGGGAGGGGAGCGTTCATTGCTGGTAGGTCTCGAGGGGCTTGTCGTTGGGCGCGGCAAACAGCTGGCGCAGCGTGGTGCCCAGCGGCAGGTTGAGGCTCATGTTCTTGGGCGGAATGGGGGTCACGAACCACTTGGCGTAGATCTTTTCCATCTCGCCGGTTTGCATGAGCTTGGTGAGCACACCGTCCACCGCCGCCTTGAAGGTGGGGTCGTCCTTGCGGAACAGCAGCGCAATCGGCTCGGCGCCCAGCGGCTCTCCCACGATGCGGTAGGCCGAAGGGTCCTTGGAGTTGGCGATCATCCCGGCCAGCAGGTTGTCGTCGAGCACAAACGCATCGGCACGGCCGGTCTCCAGCAGCAAGAAGCTCTCGTGGTGATCCTTGCCCAGCACGGTCTTGATGGGGGCGCCCAGCGTGCGCTCTTGCCTGCGCAGCAGCTGCACGGCGGTCGTACCCGTGGAGGCCGCAATGGTGCGATTGCCCAATTGGCTGACGGATTGGAGGTCCGAATCCTTGCGCACGGCCATGCGCACTTCACTCACGTAAGTGGTCACGGCAAAGGCCACCTGCTGCTGGCGCGCGGTGTTGTTGGTGGTGGGGCCGCAGCCGATGTCCAGCGTGCCGTTCTGCACCAGCGGCAGCGTGTTCTGTGCCGTCACGGCCATGTATTCGAGCTTGGCCTGGGGCACGATTTCCTTGAGCACCCGCTCGCACAGCTCGACGTGGTAGCCCACGTATTTTTCGTTCGCGCCCAACGCATAGGCCATGGGCGGCGAGGTCTCGCGCACGCCCAGCACCACCTTGCCCGACGCCTTGATCTTGTCGAGCGTGCTGGTCGCCGGGGCCTGGGCATGTGCCGGGGCCCATGCCATGCATGCGAGTGCCAGCCCTGCGGTCAGCGCAGTGAGCGTTGCCTTGCGGAAAGATGCCATGTCGTTGTCTCCTTGTGTGTGGTGGATGGCAGGTTGAGAAAGAGCGAAACTCAGATCACGTTCTTTTCGAGCAGCGGCTGTTGGCGCGCAAGGCGCTCGATGGACAGCGGCGACAAATCCAGGCTGTGGTAGCGGCCGGTCAGCATCCACTCGGCCAGGCCGCGCCCCACGGCCGGGCTCTGCTGCAGGCCATGACCCGAGAAGCCGTTGGCGAACACCAGGTTGTCGCAGGCGGTGTGCAGGCCCAACAGCGCGTTGTGGTCGAAGGTGTTCATCTCGTAGTAGCCTGCCCAGGCGCCCTGCATGCGCAGCGCCTCAAAGCCGGGGATGCGCCCTGCCAGCGTAGGCCAGATGTGTTCCTCGAACGCGGCGTACTCGGGCTCCAGCGGGGCAAAGTCGGCATCGTTGTCTGCGTCGGGCGCAAAGCCGCAGATGAAGCCCTTGCCCTCGGGCCGCAGCCAGATGCCGCTGGTGTCGATCAGCAGCGGGCAACCCGGCAGCGCTGCCGGGCTGGCGAGGTTGAACACCGTGCGGCGCTTGCCCACCACGGGCAGGTCAATGCCCGCCCAGCCCGCAATGGCAGCCGCCCACGGGCCGCCCGCGTTCACGACATAGCGGCAGGGCAGCACGGTGCCGCTGTGCAGGCGCACGGCGTTCACATGCTGCACGCCATCGCTGGCGGCCAGGTCGAGGCCCACCGCCTCGTCGGCCACGTAGCGCACACCCTGGCGCTGCGCCTTCTTGCGCAATGCCGTGAGCAGCAGGTAGCCGTCAAACCAGCCCTCGCCCGACAGGCCCAGCGAGCCCAGCGCTACATCCTGCAGCGCCAGCCACGGAAAATGCTCGGCCAGCTGCTGCGGGCTCAGCAGCGCCACATCGGCGCCATGCCGCTTCTGCAGCGCATGGTTCTCGCGCAGCGTGGCCGCGCCCGCCTGGGTGGCCAGGTACAGGTAGCCGCCTTCGTGCAGGCCGATGTCGGGCGCGTCGCCATGGCAGGCCAACAGCTGGCCCACGTTGCGCAGGAAGCCGATACCAAACGCCGAGATCTGGATGTTGATGTCGGTGGAGAACTGCTGGCGGATGGAACTGGCCGACAGCGCCGACGAGGCGCGCGCATAGGTCGGGTCGCGCTCGACCACCACAACGTCGCAGCCCGGTTGCTGCAACGTGAGGAAGTACGCAATGGCGCTGCCGATGGCGCCGCCGCCGATGATGACGATAGATGAGGAATCAGTGGTCATGAATACCATTCATACACTGCATGGAAGTGAGCCTAGCGGGCTTCATCACTGGCGCTGTGCAAGTCAGCAGCCGCCACGCAAGGGCCGCCCCGCCGCGCTGGCGGCGCCCCCCCTGGGGGAAGGCGCCGCAGGCGACTCAGGGGGTTACACATCAAACTTCACGCCCTGCGCCAGCGGCAGCGCAGTGGAGTAGTTGATGGTGTTGGTCGCCCGGCGCATGTAGGCCTTCCAGCTGTCCGAGCCCGCTTCGCGCCCGCCGCCCGTTTCCTTCTCGCCACCAAACGCGCCGCCAATCTCGGCGCCGCTGGGGCCGATGTTGACGTTGGCAATGCCGCAGTCCGAGCCCGAGGCGGACATGAACTGCTCGGCCTCGCGCAGGTTGAGTGTGAAGATGGACGACGACAGCCCAGCCCCCGCCGCGTTGTTCATGGCAATGGCTTCATCCAGCGTGCTGTAGCGGGTGACGTACAGGATGGGCGCAAAGGTCTCCTGCAGCGCGGGGCCTTCGTGCCTTGGCAGTTCCACCAGCGCAGGGCGCACGTAGTACGCATCCGCACCACCAAGGCCTTCCACACGGCCGCCGCCGTACACCGTGGCGCCCAGCGTGCGGCTCTGCGCCAGGGCCTTCTGCATGCCGTCAAAGGCCATGCGGTCGATCAGCGGGCCTACCAGCGTGCCGGGCGTGCGCGGGTCGCCCACCTGCACGTTGGCGTACACCTTGACCAGCTGGGGCACCAGTTGGTCGTAAATGCTTTCGTGCACAAACAGGCGGCGCAGCGTGGTGCAGCGCTGGCCCGCCGTGCCCATGGCGGCAAACGCAATGCCGCGCAGGGCCAAATCCAGGTCGGCCGTAGGTGCCACGATGGCCGCGTTGTTGCCACCCAGCTCCAGGATGCCGCGCGCAAACCGCGCTGCCAGGCGCGGGCCCACGGCACGGCCCATGGCGGTGGAGCCCGTGGCCGACAGCACGGGCACGCGGGCGTCATCCACCAGCACCTCGCCCATGTCGCGCCGGCCCACGATCAGTTCCAGCAGGCCCTCGGGCGCGTCGCTGCCCGTCTCACGTTTGAAGCGGGCGATGGCACGCTGCGCAATCGCGTGCGTGGCCAGCGCCGTGAGCGGGGTTTTCTCGGACGGCTTCCACACCACCGAATCGCCACACACCAGCGCCAGCGCCGCATTCCACGACCACACAGCGACCGGAAAGTTGAAGGCCGAGATCACGCCGCACACGCCCAGCGGGTGCCAGGTTTCCATCATGCGGTGGCCGGGGCGCTCGGTGGCAATCGTCAGGCCGTACAGCTGGCGCGACAGGCCCACGGCAAAGTCGCAGATGTCGATCATCTCCTGCACCTCGCCCAGACCTTCGGACGGGATCTTGCCCGCCTCGATGGTCACCAGCAGGCCCAGGTCGGCCTTGGCCGCGCGCAGCTCCTCGCCCAGCAGGCGCACCAGCTCGCCCCGGCGCGGTGCGGGCACATTGCGCCACGCCTGGAAGGCCGCATGCGCGCGGCCGATGGCGGCGGTGGCGTCGGAAGGGCTCTGCTGCAGCACCTGGGCCAGCACCTCGCCCGTGATGGGTGAGCGCGCAGCCAGCGTGCCGCCCATGTAGGCCGCACGGGGCACGCCCAGGCGCTGCAGCAGTGGATCGACTTCGGGCACAAGGGAAGCGGCGGCAAGGGTTGCAGGCATGGCGGCTCGCAAAAGTGAAAAGGGTACGGAAAAACAGCACAGCGCAAGAGAACCCACGCAATGAATGCGCCAATATCCGCCAATACCACCACAATGGATAGCAAAAAAATGGAACTACTTGATCACAATCGAGAATGAAGTGTCTGAAAACTGCAGAGCTGCCAGCGCATGCCCTTGCCCTATAAGCACTGCGACTCAAAACAGTCACAGACGGCCAACACCCATCATTCCCCCGACGCATGATCCACGCATGACCCTGCTGCGCCGCACCTTCCTGCCCTCCACTGCCGACCTGCTGGCCTTTGAGGCCGCAGCACGCCACCAGAGCGTGTCCCGCGCGGCAGAGGAGCTGCACCTCACGCAAAGCGCCGTGTCGCGCCAGATCCGTCAGCTCGAAGAGCAGATCGGCACCGCCCTCTTCCACCGCGTGCGCCAGCGCATGGTGCTGACGGACGCGGGCCGCGTCTATGCCGCCGACGTGCAAAACGTGCTGCAACAACTGTCGGCCAGCACGCAAAAAGCCATGGCTTTTTCCAGCACCGACGGCCTGCTCAACCTGGCCGTGCTGCCCACGCTGGGCACGCGCTGGCTCATCCCGCGCCTGGGGCGTTTCATGGCGCTGCACCCCGAGGCCATGGTCAACTTCTCGGCCCGCACCGAGCCCTTTGACTTTGCGGGCACGCCGTTCGACGCCGCCATCCACTTCGGCGCGCCGCACTGGGCCGGCGCCGTGTGCGAATACCTGATGCACGAAGAAACCGTGCCCGTGTGCAGCCCCACCTACCGCGACCGCCACGGCATCAAAACCCCGCAAGACCTGACGCGCGTGGTGCTGCTGCAGCAAAGCACCCGCCCCACGCAATGGGCCGAATGGTTCGCGCTGGTGGGCGCCCCCACGGCGCTGGCCCTGCGCGGCCCGCAGTCTGAGCACTTCGCCATGATTGCCCAGGCCGCTGTGTCGCACCTGGGCGCGGCGCTGCTGCCGCGCTTTTTGATCGAGCAGGAACTGGCGGCAGGGAGTCTGGTGGAGCTGTCAGACCAGGTGCTGACGAGCACCGATGCGTATTACCTCGTCTACCCCGAGGCGCGGGCGCAGACGCCGTTGGTGAAAGCGTTCAGGGATTGGGTCGTGGGGGAGTGTGCGGGGCAGCGGCAGGGGTCGCGCTAACCCACCGCGCTTACCACCCGCCGTTACCCGCCATGCCCATGCTGCGCGCGAGCAAGATCCTGTGGACGCGTGCCACGCTCAAACGCCTGCCTGCATCGGTGGCGGCCACCCGGTGATGAGTCGGCCTGGACTCAGGCGATGGGATAGGTGCCCGGCAGCAGGATGCCACGGTCCACCGTATCGATGTCCGTATGGCCGCAGAACGCCATGGTGATATCGAGCTCCTTCTGGATGATCTCCAGCGCCCGGGTCACGCCCGCCTCGCCATAGGCGCCCAGGCCATACAGGAAGCTGCGGCCGATCAATGTGCCGCGCGCGCCCAGGGCGCGAGCCTTGAGCACATCCTGGCCGCTGCGGATACCGCCGTCCATCCACACCTCGATGTCCTTGCCCACCGCCTCGGCGATGGCCGGCAGCGCGGCAATCGCCGAGGGCGCACCGTCGAGCTGGCGGCCGCCGTGGTTGCTGACGATAAGCGCATCGGCCCCGCTGTTGGCGGCCAGGCGCGCGTCTTCGGCGTCCATGATGCCCTTGAGGATCAGCTTGCCGCCCCAGCGCTTCTTGATCCACTCCACGTCGCCCCAGTTGAGCTGCGGATCGAACTGCTCGGCCGTCCAGGACGACAGGGAAGACAGGTCGCCCACGCCCTTGGCATGGCCCACGATGTTGCCAAAGCTGCGCCGCTTCGTGCCCAGCATGCCCAGGCACCAGTGCGGCTTGGTCGCCAGGTTGATGAGGTTCGTGAGCGTGGGCTTCGGCGGCGACGAGAGGCCGTTCTTGATGTCCTTGTGGCGCTGGCCGAGGATCTGCAGATCGAGCGTGAGCTGCAGCGCCGAGCAGCCGGCGGCCTTGGCGCGGTCGATAAGGCGTTCGATGAAATCGCGGTCGCGCATGACATACAGCTGGAACCAGAAGCCGGGGCCGGCATGCTGGGCCACGTCTTCGATGGAGCAGATGCTCATGGTCGAGAGCGTGAACGGTATGCCGAAAGCCTTGGCCGCGCGCGCGCCCAGGATCTCGCCATCGGCATGCTGCATGCCCGTGAGGCCCGTGGGCGCAATCGCCACCGGCATGGCCACGTCCTGGCCGATCATGGTGGTGCGGGTGCTGCGCCCTTCCATGTTCACTGCCACGCGCTGGCGCAGCTTGATGCCCTGGAAATCGGCAGTATTGGAACGGTAGGTCCCCTCGGTGTACGAGCCCGAATCGGCATAGTCATAGAACATGCGCGGCACACGGCACTGGGCCACGACACGCAGGTCTTCGATGCAGGTAACTTTGGACAGATTGGGCACGCGGACACTCCAGGTAACAGATGGGTTGGCGTCGAATGGTAGGCCGCGGCACAGGCCAGGGCCATCAAATTTATTTGCGCAGCCTTGCAACAAATTTCGCGCCAGCCAGCCAGTGGCGCGGCACTCCAGCACAAAATTTCACCAAAAACGATCTACGGCACTTGTACAGCAAGCGCTAAAAGCTCTCATTCAAGGGGCAAACGGCGCAGCGCCGCTTTCTTGCACCACCCGCACGGGCTCGGCATCCGCGCCCGCATACAGGCGAAACTGCCGCCGGCCGGCCTGTTTGGCAGCATACATGGCCGCGTCGGCATGGCGCGACAGCGCTTTGAAGTTGTCGCCGTGCTGGGGAAACAGGGCAATGCCGCCGCTCAGCCCCACCGACAGCACCCGGCCGTTGAGCACATAGGGCACACTGCATGCCGCCTCGATCTTGCGCGCCACATGGCAGACCTGCTCGGCAGCGTCGATGCCCGGCAGCAACACCACGAATTCGTCGCCGCCCTGGCGGCACACGGTGTCGGAGGCCCGCACGGCGCCCGTGAGGCGCTGCGCGATCTGCACCAGCAATTCGTCGCCCACATCGTGGCCCAGCGTATCGTTGACCTGCTTGAAGCCATCGAGATCGATGTACATCACGGCCAACGATGTCTGGTCGCGCTGCGCATGGATCAGCGCCTGGCGGGCCCGGTCCTGCAGCAGCACACGGTTGGGCAGGTCGGTGAGCGCGTCGTATTGCGCCAGGTGGACCATGCGCTCGGCCATGGCCACGGCGTCGGTCACATCGCGCAGCACGGTGACGGCACCGGTGATCTGGCCATGGCGGTCGGTGATGGGACTGGCCGTTTCCTCCACATCAAAGCGCTGGCCGCTGGTGCGGTGCAGCACCACGCCGCGCGTGGGTTCCACAGGCTTTTGCCCGTGCAGTGCCTGGCGCAGCGGACTGGGCTGGGGCACTTGCCCGTCGGGGGTGTGCAGGTGAATCACATCGTCCACCGAGCGGCCGACGGCGTCAAACCTCTGCCAGCCCGTGAGGCGCTGGGCCACGGGGTTCAGGTAGGTGACCAGGCCCTGCGCATCGGTGCAGACCACAGCATCGCCAATGGACTTGAGCGTCAGGTGCATGCGCTCTTTCTCTTCGAACAGCGCGTCTTCCATGCGCTTGCGCTCGGTGATGTCGGTCACCTGCACAAAGATGCCGCGCACCTGGTCGCCCTCCATGTCGGGCACATAGGAGGCGATGGCGTAGCGTGCGCCCCCCTTGGGGTCCACGATGGTGCGCTCGAACAACTGCGCATGCCCCTGCAGCGCCTGCTCCAGATACGGCCGGTTCTTCTCGTAAAGCGCCTCGCCCAGCAGCTCACGGATGTGCCGGCCACGCATCTGGTCGGGCGCCTGCCCAAACCACTCCACATAGGCATGGTTGGCAAAGCGGTTGTGCAGGTTGCTGTCCCAGTAGCCGATCATGGACGGCAGGTTGTTCAGGATGGTGCGCAGGTCGTGCTCGGCCTGCGCCAGCTGGCCGCTGACCTGCTGGCGGCGGCGCAACTCGCGTGCAAACAGCCACGCCAGCCCCGCACAAGCCACCATCAACACCAGGGCAAAGCCGCCCAGCAGCCAGGCGCTGCGGTACCAGCCGGCATAGATGGACGCCACCGACTGGGCCACACTCACCATCAGCGGGTAGTCGCCCACATGCTGGAAGGCGTAGAGACGCTCGACGTTGCCATGCGCTGCCCGCCCGGTGAAAACGCCGCTGCGGGCGGACTGAAAGACACGAATGTTGGGCATACCCGCCAGACTGCGGCCCACCGCGTCGTCACTGAAGGGGAAACGCACAATCAGAACGCCATCGGACCGAAAGAGGTTCAGGCTGCCATCCGGCCCCAGGTTCAGCGCGTTGAACAGTTTCTGAAAGTGCTCCAGCTGGATGGTGCCCGTCACCACCCCCGCCAACTGGCCCGAAGAGTCATAGAAAGCGCGGCTGACGGGCAGGCTGTACTGGCCGGACAGGCGCGCACGCACCGGCGCCCCCACAAACAGCCCTGTGTGGGCCCCGCCGTCGAACACCTGCACATAGTCACGGTCGCCAAAATTGGCCTGGCGTGGCTTCTCGAATTCCGAGTCGATCACCACATTGCCCGCCCGGTCCAGCACCAGGATGGAGCCGATACCCTGCACGCGCAGCGAGTTGTCGAACAGCGCGCGTTGGCGCATTGCCGGGGGCAAAGCCATCACCTGGGGATCGGTCACGCCCTCCACCACCCCTTGCATCGACTGGTCAAAAGACTCCATCGTGCGGGCGATGTTCTCGCTCAGTGTGCGAGCCAGGTTGACGTTGGTGCGCTGGGCGTTGCGCCAGGCTTCTTCGTGCAGCGCCCAGATGCTGCGGGCAAACAGTCCGCCAATGCCCAGAGACAACAGCAGGGCCAGCAGGATCAGACGGGAAGAGACAGACAGGCGCACAAGGGGTCTGCAAATGAACTTTTACAATTGTATGCACTGGCCTGGCGCGGACGGGCGGACAGGCCGCAGCGTGCTGCGCCCATCCTCCAGCGGCTTGCCATTCATGCGCCACGCCAGTTCGCTGCGAAACGGCACGCGGTTGAGGTAGGCCTGCAGGATCCGGTTCTTGCGCCATTCCAGCACCTGGGCAGCGACCAAGGCGGCGCGCCAATCGCTGCATTGCAAGCGCTTACGAGAACCACGGCACCTGCCTGCATCGCACGCCCAGGGCTTCGGGCACCTTGCGCGGGCCGAAGATGGCGTGAAGGGCCGCGTTCGCGCCGCCTATTGCGGCACAAACCCGCTGGCCTTGATGATCTGGCGCCAGGTGTCGGTGTAGGCGTGTTCGCGCGCGGCCAGTTGCTGCGGCGTCATGAAGCCCACCGTGAGGCCCATGGCGGTGAGGCGCTCGCGTACCTCGGGTTCGCCCACCACCGTGGCCAGCGCCACGGCGAACTGGTTGAGGAATTTCTGCGACGTCCCGACCGGGGCATAGAAGCCGTAATACGGCAGGTCGGCAAAACCCTTGAGGCCCAGTTCGTCCAACGTGGGCACCTGGGGCATGGCCGCCTGGCGCCTGGTGCCCAGCACCGCCACCACGCGCAGCTTGCCGGCCTTGTGGTTTTCCATGAAGTCCTGCACCGAGCCCACGCCCGCGCCAATCTGGTTGCCCAGCATGTCGGCCATCATGGGTGCCGCGCCCCGGTAGGGTGCCGACACCAGATCGAGCTGGAATTTCTCGCCCACCAGCTTCACCAGAAATTCTGGCGTGGAGGCCGGCGCCGGAATGCCCACGGCGCCCTTGCCGCCCTGCGTACGCACCCATTGCACGTATTCGTCAAAGTTTTTGGCCGGGGTGCCGCCCGACACGGCAAAGGCATTCACAAAGGTGGCAAAGCCGGCCACAGGCACGAAGTCATGGTCGGGCTGGTAGCCGGGGTTTTTCACCACCAGCGGCAGGATGGAGATGGTGTGGTCGTGCGTCAGAAACACCGTGGTGCCGTCCGGCGGCGAAGCCTTGAGCACCTGCGCGGCAATCTGCCCGCCGGCGCCGGGCCGGTTTTCCACCACCACCGGCACGCCCAGCGCGTCCTTGAGCCGTTCGGACAGCGTGCGCGCAATGGCATCGGTGCCGCCGCCCGGTGGAAAGCCCACCAGGATGCGCACCGGCTTGGCCGGTTGGGCCAGGCCGGTGGACAGGGCCAGCGCCGCCGCCAGGGCAGCCAGGCCGCGCAGGGCAAGCGACATCAGGGGGCAACGCAAAGTCATATCCAACTCCTCAGGAAAATACCGGGCGGAGAACGCGGCAAGACGGGATGAAGCGCAGGATGCACCTGGCTTCACGCGCACTCAAACGCTATTGAATAAAAAGCGTATTGCGCAATACCCCAGAGCGCCATTGCCACATCTCATTCAAAAACCGGTCATGCAGCCAGGCGTGCCTGGTGGCGGGCGATCTGCGCACGCACCTGGGCAGGCGCAGTGCCGCCCAGCGTGTTGCGCGCATTGAGCGAACCACGCAGGCTCAAGCACTCGTACACATCCTTTTCGATCTGCGGGTGAAAGCCCTGCAGCACGGCCAGGGGCAGCTCCGACAGGTCGCAGGCGTGGGTGGTGGCGGCCTTCACGGCGTGGGCCACGGTTTCGTGGGCATCGCGGAACGGCAGGCCCTTCTTCACCAGGTAGTCGGCCAGGTCCGTGGCGGTGGCGTAGCCCTTGAGCGCGGCCTGCTCCATGGCGGTCGCGTTGACGGTGATGCCGCCCTCCTTGTTGCCCGTGGCGGGGTTGGGCTGGCCGCCCACCATCTCGGCGAAGATGCGCAGCGTGTCCTTCAGCGTATCGACGGTGTCGAACAGCGGTTCCTTGTCTTCCTGGTTGTCCTTGTTGTAGGCCAGGGGCTGGCCCTTCATCAGCGTGATCAGGCCCATGAGGTGGCCCACCACGCGGCCGGTCTTGCCGCGCGCGAGTTCGGGCACGTCGGGGTTCTTCTTCTGCGGCATGATCGAACTGCCCGTGGTGAAGCGGTCGGAGATCTTGATGAAGCCGAAGTTCTGGCTCATCCAGATGATGAGTTCCTCGGACAGGCGGCTCACATGCACCATGCACAGGCTGGCGGCGGCGGTGAATTCGATGGCGAAGTCGCGGTCGCTCACGGCGTCCAGGCTGTTCTGGCACACGCCCTCCATGCCCAGGGTCTTGGCCACGCGCTCGCGGTCCAGCGGATAGGTGGTGCCGGCCAGGGCCGCGCTGCCCAGGGGCAGCACGTTGGTGCGGCGGCGCACATCGGCCATGCGCTCGGCGTCGCGCTGGAACATTTCCACATAGGCCAGCATGTGGTGGCCAAAGCTCACAGGCTGCGCCACCTGCAGGTGGGTGAAACCGGGCAGGATCACCTCGACGTTCTGCGCGGCCACATCGACCAGCGCCACCTGCAGTTCTTTCAGCAGATCGCCAATCAGGTCGATCTCGCCGCGCAGCCACAGGCGCACGTCGGTGGCCACCTGGTCGTTGCGGCTGCGGCCGGTGTGCAGGCGCTTGCCGGCATCGCCCACCAGCTGCGTCAGGCGGGCCTCGATGTTCAGGTGCACGTCTTCCAGGTCGAGCTTCCACTCGAAGGCGCCGGATGCGATTTCCTCTTTGATCTGCGCCATGCCGCGCTGGATGCTGGCGTGGTCGTCAGCGCTGATGATGCCCTGCACGGCCAGCATGTCGGCATGCGCGAGGCTGCCCGCGATATCGGCCTGCCACAGGCGCTTGTCGAAGAACACGCTGGAGGTGTAGCGCTTGACCAGATCGCTCATGGGCTCGGAAAACAGCGCCGACCAGGCCTGGGCCTTGGTGTCGAGCTGGTTGTGGGAGGGGGTCGTGGCTTGGCTGGTGGGCATGGCAGGGCAATAATCCGGTGGAACTGACACCCGGAACACCCGGATGCCGCAATGCAAAACAAGCAAATTTTATCGACCCAGCCCCTGGACCTGGAATTGACGCCCGCAAAGCCACGCCTGCTGGGCAAAGTGCAGCGGGCGCTGGTGTTCGATGCCTGCCATGTGGGCGTGGTGCTGCGCGCCGTGCTGTTTGTGGAAATCGTGCTCGGCGTGGGCGCCATGTATGGCGCCAGCACACCGCTGGAGTGGCTGGCCCGCGTATCGCTGCTCACTGGCGGCGCCCTGCCCGCCACGCTGGTCTGGCTGATAGCCGCCTGCAGCCTCAAGACCCTGCTGCAGCGCCTGGACACGAACGGGCAATTTGCGGCGGGCGTGGCGCTGGGCACCCTGGCGGGGCTGTATGCCTGCGCCATGCTGGCCCTGGTGGGCATGGCGGAGCAGCCGCCCTGGCTGGCCAGCGCGGCCAGCGGCGCACTGCTGTCGGCGGCGCTGGTGGCGGCGCTGGTGATGCGCGCTCGCGGGCGCACCCCGGCGGCCACCACGGCGCGCCTGACCGAGCTGCAGTCACGCATCCGGCCGCACTTTCTGTTCAACACCCTCAACAGCGCCATCGCCCTGGTGCGCGACGAGCCGGCCAAGGCCGAGTCGCTGCTGGAAGACCTGTCGGACCTGTTCCGCGTGGCGCTGATCGAACAAGGCGAATCGACCACATTGGCGGAAGAAATCACGCTGGCACGCCGCTACCTGGCCATCGAAGAGGTGCGCTTTGGCCAACGCCTGCAGGTGCAATGGAACCTGGACCCGCGCACCGACAACGCCCGCCTGCCCCCCCTGCTGCTGCAGCCGCTGGTGGAAAACGCCGTCAAGCACGGCGTGGAACCCAGCGCCCGCGGCGGCAAGCTGCGCGTGCTGACCGAGCTGCGCGGCAGCCGCGTGGTGGTGCGCATCACCAACACCCTGCCCTCCCGGGTAGGCAAAAACGGCGAGGGCGACGACCCCGCCACCAGGGGCCACGGCATTGCACTCGACAATGTGCGCGCCCGCCTGGCGCTGCTGCACGATGTGCAGGGCGCGTTCAGTGCAGGCGTGCAGGATGGCCTGTACCAGGTGCGCATCACCCTGCCGGCCCCCGGCGCGCACCAGCGCACCGCGCCTGCCCAGGCAGCCCGAACCCTCACCCCGCGCCGCTCCCATCCATGAACATCCTCATCGTTGACGACGAAGCCCTGGCCCGCGGCCGACTGCGCACCCTGCTGGGCGATTGCCGGGACACCGTGCCATGCACCGTGGACGAAGCAGCCAACACGGGTGAGGCCCTGGCGCAGCTCACCCCCACCGGCGGGCGGGCGTTCGATCTGGTGCTGCTGGACATCCACATGCCCGGCCAAGACGGCCTGTGCCTGGCCCACGCCCTGCGGGCGCTGGCGTACCCCCCGGCCGTGGTGTTCGTGACCGCCCACGCCGACCACGCCGTGAGCGCGTTCGAACTCGACGCCGTGGACTACCTCACCAAGCCCGTGCGGCGCGAACGCCTGCTGCAGGCCCTGGCCAAGGCCCAGCGCAACATCCGCAGCCCCGCACCGGTGGCAGCACCCGGCGTGCCAGAAGGCGAAACCCTGCTGATACAGGACCGGGGCCGCACCGAGCGCCTGTCGCTGGCCGAGGTGCTGTATTTCAAGGCCGAGCAAAAATATGTGACCGTGCGCACCGCCACGCGCAGCTACATCATGGATGGCTCGCTGAGTGAACTGGAGGCCAAGTTCGCCCCGCGCTACCTGCGCATCCACCGCAATGCGCTGGTGGCACGCCGCGCCGTGCGTGCGCTGGAAAAGCACTACGACCCCGAGGAAGGCGAAGGCTGGGCCGTGCGCCTGCAGGGGCTGACCGAGCTGCTGATGGTGTCGCGCCGCCAGGTGGCGGCCGTGCGCGAGGAGCTGGCGGGCTGAGGCCTGCCGTCCATTCAGCGTTTTTAGCCTTGAGCGCTTATACAGAATGCGTCAAATGCTATTTTTTCAATAGCAAAACACCTGCACTCAGTGCAAATGTGACGCACTGCTGACCAGCATGACCAGCCCCATGCCTACCAGCAGCCAGACGATCTGGGTCAGCGTTTCGGGCGCCGAGAGGCGCTTTTGCAGCTGCGGAATCAGGTCGGCCAGGGCCACATAGACAAAGCTGCTCGACGCCACGACCAGAAAATACGGCAGCCAGTCGTGCAGCTGCCCCACCAGAAAATACCCCACCAGCCCACCCAGCGCCGTGACGGCGCCGGCCAGCGACACCTTGACCAGCGCCATGCGCCGGTTCGGACTGGTCTGGCGCAGCACCACGAGATCACCCATGTGGTGGGGCACCTCGTGGGCCAGCACGGAAAACGCAGCAATCACCCCCAGCCGCATATCGGCCATGAAGGCCGAGGCAATCAGGATGCCGTCGCCAAAGCAATGCACGCTGTCGCCGGTGAGCACGGCCCAGCCCCCGGCCTTGGGGCCGTGGTGGTGGGAATGGGCGTGGTCATGGTCATGCCCCTGTGCATGGGCATGGGCACGCCCCTGCTGCGCAGCCACCGCATGGTCATGACCTGTCGTGCCATGCCCGCTGGCGGGCAGCGCCCCATGGCTGTGCTCGTGGCCGTGGTGCCACAGCTCGGCCTTGTCGAGCAGAAAGAAAAACACCAGGCCCACCAGCAGCGTGGCGAACAGGTCGTGGGCGTCCGCATGGCTTTCAAACGCCTCGGGCAGCAGGTGCATGAAGGCCGTGGCCAGCAAGGCGCCCGCCGCCAGGCTGAGCAGGCGCTGCGGCCCCACGCTGCCGCCACCGCCTCGCAGCCCTGCGCCCATGAGCAGCGCTGCCACCCATACGCTACCGATACCTGCCGCCAGGGTGGCCAGAATGATTGCTGCCAAAGTCATAGCTATTTGTGCTTTTTGTATATGCCCCAGGGGCATTTTTTGATCAAGATCCGGTGCCTGATGCACCCCGAAAGAAGCCTCCCCCCGCTGCGGCCGGGGTGGCTGGTGCGCGGTAGTCGGCATGCAACGCGTGCGGCGCGCCGGGGTACACCACGAACTGCAAAACCCTGACGACGGCCATGCCGCCGGCCAAGGCAATTTTCATCTTAGCAACCGTGTCAAGAGGGATGCCGGTGTTTTTTCACCGCCAAGGCGAAGATTGGCGAAAACCCAGGCAGCGGCCCAGGGCAAATGGGGCCTGCGCCCCCGCGCTGCATGGCCGGGCAAAAAATCGCAAACCGGTCTATTGTCAAGCTCTCCGCAATTTTCGGGCGCCGCACCATGCACATCCTTCTCACCGGCTCCACCGGCTTCATCGGCCACACCCTGCAAGCGGCGCTGCAGCGCGCGGGCCACACCGTGCACGGTGGCGTGTCGCCGCGCCAGCGCACGCTGCAGCCCGGCCAGGTGCCCATGAACTTTGCCCGCGACACCACGGCCACCGCCTGGCTGCCGCGCCTGGCGGGCATCGACGCCGTGGTCAACGCGGTGGGTGTGCTGCGCGACACGCGAGCGCGCCCCATCGACGCCGTGCACCGCGATACGCCCATCGCCCTGTTCGACGCCTGCGCCCAGGCCGGCGTGCAGCGCGTGGTGCATATCTCGGCGCTGGGCATTGAAGGCAGCAGCACCCGCTACGCCCAGACCAAGCGGGCGGCCGAAGCGCACCTGCAGGCACTGGCAGCGCAAGGAAAATTGCGCCCTGCCATCCTGCGCCCCAGCGTGGTGTTTGGCAAAGGTGGCGGCAGCAGCGCCCTGTTCATGAATCTGGCGCGCCTGCCGGTGGCGCTGTTCCCCGGCCCGGTGCTGGAGGCGCGCGTGCAGCCGGTGTCGGTGCACGACCTGGCCGCCGCCGTGGTCGCCCTGCTGGGCTCGGCGCTTCAGCAAACCGGCACCATCGACTGCACCGGCCCCGAGGCGCTGACCATGGGCGCCTTCATCGCCAGCCTGCGCCAGCAACTGGGCCACCGCCCCGCCACCGTGCTGCGCCTGCCCCAGCCGCTCACCACCTTGAGCGCGAAGCTGGGCGATGCCGTGCCGCAGTCGCCCTGGTGCAGCGAAACCCTGGCCATGCTGGGCAGCGACAACGTGGGCCACCCGGCGGCGTTCGAGCAGCTGCTGGGAAGAAAAGGCGTGCATTACAGCCAGCTGGTGGCCACGGCGTGGCGCTGAGGTGGTGCCCCATGGATTCAGATCAAAACGACCTCTGGCGCCTTCTGGACAAGCGCCACCCGCTATCAACCCGATAGCCCATCAAAACACCCCCAGCACCAGCCCCGTCGCCAGGGCCTCGCCCAGCGCCCGGCAGCGCGCCAGGTCTTGCTCCCCGATCTGCTTGGGCGCCAGGATGGCCTCGGGCGTCTGCGCGTGGGTGCACACGATCAGCGGCTCGGCCACGGCCTTGAGGCGCCAGCCGGTGGCGATGCGCTCGATCTGGCGCGCCGCGTTGCTGCCGTCACTGCCCGCGCAAACCAGGCTGGCGTAGGGACGGCCGTTGACCTGGTCGAGCACCCCGTAATAGCTGCGGTCAAAAAAATCCTTGAGCTGCCCGCTCATCGCCGCCAGATTCTCGGGCGTGGCAAACACATAACCCTGCGCCGCCAGCACATCGGCCGGCCCGGCCTGCGCGGCGTGCAGCAAGCGCACCTCACAGCCCGCCTCAGACGCAGCACCCACGCGCGCCGCCTCGGCCATCTGGCGCGTGCCACCCGTCAGCGAGTGGTAAACGATCAGCAGGGTCTTGGCATCGCTCATGGGATCAAAGCGACATGGATGGCCTGCCCGCCATGGCCGCGCGCCAGCGCTGCAGGTGCGGGTGCTCATCGCCGGGCTTTTGCTTGACCACGCGTGCAAAGTCCACCGCCACCACGGCCGTGATGTCGGCCACGCTGAAGCGGTTGGCGGCCACAAAGTCGCGGCCCTCCAGGCGGTCGTTCAGCAGCGTGAAAAACTGCGCCACGCGCAGCAGCCCGCGCTCGGCCAGCGCGGGAATTTGCGGGTAGTTCACCGCGCCCGGCAGCGCCCGGTTGGCCATGGCGGGCGCGCTGTTGCGCAGCGCCTCGGCAATGGCCAGCAGGCCCTCGAACTCCACGCGCCAGTTCCAGCTGGCGATCTCGGCCTTTTCCGTGGGTGTCTCGCCCAGCAGCGGCGGGTTGGGATAGCGCGCTTCCAGGTACGCCGCAATGGCCGCGTTGTCGGTCAGCAGCAAGCCATCGTCGGTGCGCAAGGCCGGCACCGTGCACTGCGGGTTGATGCGCCGATAGGCCTCGCCCAGCTGTTCGCCGCTGCGCAGGTCCACCTGCACGGTGTCGTGGGCAATGCCTTTTTCGGCCAGCAGGATGCGGGCCCGGCGTGGGCTGGGCGCGGTGGCGCAGTCGTACAGGGTGATCATGGCAACTTCTCCTTCAGTGCGTTGCGACGGTTGTGCATTCAAGCGGATAACTAGGCGGGAAGCCGCAGACAGTGCTGTAGCACGGCAAGGCGAACCAATGACGTTATACGGTGGAAGGCAAATCCGTATCAGGCGGCAGGCGCCAGCTTGTCCAGGGTCTTGGTGTCGAAATCGCTGGCGTCATGGCGCTCATGCAGCTGGCTGGCCGGCTCGCCCCAGGTGCGGTTGACCTTGCGGCCACGCTGCACGGCCGGGCGCTGGGCAATCTGGTTGGCCCAGCGCACCACATGGGTGTATTCCTGCACCTGCAAAAATTCGCCCGCCTCGTAGAGCTGCCCCTTGGCCAGCGCGCCATACCAGGGCCAGGCCGCAATATCGGCCACCGTGTAGGCATCGCCCGCAAGGTATTCGTGCGCGGCCAGGCGCTGGTTGAGCACATCCATCTGGCGCTTGACCTCCATGGCGTAGCGGTTGATGGGGTACTCGTACTTCTCGGGCGCGTAGGCATAAAAGTGCCCGAAGCCGCCCCCCAGAAACGGCGCACTGCCCATCTGCCAGAACAGCCACGACAGGCACTCGGCCCGCTGGACGGGCTCCTTGGGCACAAAGGCGCCAAACTTTTCCGCCAGGTACAGCAGGATGGCGCCGGATTCAAACACCCGCACCGGCACTGGCCCGCTGCGGTCCATCAGGGCCGGAATCTTCGAATTGGGGTTCACGGCGACGAAACCGCTGCTGAACTGCGCGCCCTCCTGGATGGGAACCAGCCAGGCGTCGTACTCGGCACCGCCGTGGCCCAGCGCCAGCAGCTCCTCCAGCATGACAGTCACCTTGACGCCGTTGGGCGTGGCCAGGGAATACAGCTGCAACGGGTGGCGGCCGACCGGCAGCTCCTTGTCGTGCGTGGCGCCAGCGATGGGCCGGTTGATGCTGGCGAACTTGCCGCCGCTTTCCTTGTTCCATTGCCAGATGGCGGGCGGGGTGTAGGGGGTGGTGTCAGACATGCAGGGACTCCGAGGAGAAGGCAGGTGGGGACGGTGGCTGGATGGCCAGTTACTGGATAAGTTTACCGATGCGGTCTGCGATCTGCTTTCCCTGCCCCCTACTTCATCATCCGAAAAGCTGCCTGGCGTGCGCCCACGCCTATGGTGTCCGGTGGAATGGCGGCTACTTCAGTCCTGCGATCCATGAAAGCGGGCAGGTGAGGTGATCTATTGGGGTGAGGCACGCCTTCACCCCCACCACCGCACCGCCCCCGCCGCAGCCGCCCCCAGCACCACCACCAGCAAAAACGGCAGGCGCAGCCACAAGGCCAGCGCGGCCGCAGCCAGGGCTGCCAGCCGCGCATCCAGCACCAAAGCGGTACCTGAAGCAAAGGTGTTCATCACCGTCAGCGCCGACAGCAGGGCCACGGTGATGGCACCCGCCACGCGGGCCATGCGGGGGTTTTGCAGCCAGCGGGCGGGCACGGCGTAGCCCGCGAGCTTGGTGAGGTAGGTGACGGCGCAGGCCAGCACGATGGCGGTCCAGAGCGTCATGGCGCCCCCTCCCTGCGGACAGGCGGTACATCCGGGCTGCGCACCCACCAGCCCCAGGCGGCACCCACCACAGCGGCCAGCAAAATGGGCAGGCCGGGTGGCAGCAGCGGCACGGCCAGGGCAGTGGCCACGCCGCACAGCACGGCCAGGGCCACGGGCTCGCGCTGGCGCAGGCGCGGCCACAGCAGGGCCAGGAAGGCCGCGACGGCGGCGCCATCCAGGCCCCAGCGGCGCGGGTCGCCCAGGGCGTCGCCGAGCACGGCGCCGAGCAGGGTGAACAGGTTCCAGAGCACGAACACGCCGATGCCGGCTGTCCAGAAGCCGCGCCGCTGCTCCGCAGGTTCGGTTTGGCCCGAGGCCGTGGCGGCGGATTCGTCGATGGTGAGCTGCGCGGCCACGGCCTTGCGCCAGCCGGTGGGGGCGACCATGCCGTTCATCTGCATGCCATAGACGGCGTTGCGCACGCCCAGCAGCGCGGCAGCGCCCAGCGCGGCAGAACCCGCACCACCGCCCGCGATGACGCCGATGAAGGCGAACTGCGAGCCGCCGGTGAACATGAGCAGGCTGAGCGCCATGGCCTGCCACACGGTGAGGCCGGTCGCCACGGCCAGCGCGCCGAACGAGATGCCGTAGAGGCCGGTGGCGGCGGAGATGGACAGGCCCATGCGCATGGCGGGGGTCCAGGTGGAGGGGCGCAGAGTGGGTGGGGGGGCGTTCATTTGCTTCTATTTTGATAGCATGTGGTGCTTACTGGATAAGCACTGGCAGCCGAAAACATTTAAAAATTCGATAGAGCGACAGATGAATGGCCGGGACGTCTGGGGGCTTGGTAATGCCGCGCCTTGTGGTCCGGCATGGGCGCCTTCCGTACCAGCGCCCCCGCGCAAGGGCCGCCCCGCCGCGCTGGGGGCGTCCCCCCCGGGGGGAAGGCGCGAAGCGACTCAGGGGGCTTTATGTCCTTCAATGCGCCTTGTCCCAGTTGGGCCCCACGCCCACCTCGGCCAGCAGGGGCACCTTGAGGTCGGCCACGCCGGCCATCAGGCGCGGGAGGTGGCTTTTGAGCCAGTCCACCTCGCCCTCGGGCAGCTCGAACACGAGTTCGTCGTGCACCTGCAGGATCATTTTGATGGCGGGCTTTTCGGCGTCCAGCACCTGCTGCACCTTGACCATGGCCATCTTGATGAGGTCGGCCGCCGTGCCCTGCATGGGGGCATTGATGGCGGCGCGCTCGGCGCCGGCGCGGCGCGGGCCGTTGGGGGAGTTGATTTCGGGCAGGTACAGGCGGCGGCCGAATACCGTCTCGACATAGCCCATGGACTTGGCGGCGGCCTTGGTGTCGTCCATGTACTGCTTCACGCCGGGGTAGCGCTGGAAGTAGCGGTCGATGTAGGCGGCGGCGGCCTTGGTCTCTATCCCCAGGTTCTTGGCCAGGCCGAAGCTGCTCATGCCGTAGATCAGTCCGAAGTTGATGACCTTGGCGTAGCGGCGCTGCTCGCTGGTGACCTGGCCCACCTCCACGCCGAACACCTCGGCCGCGGTGGCGCGGTGCACGTCCAGCCCGGCATGGAAGGCATGCAAGAGCGCGTGGTCGCCGCTGAGGTGGGCCATGATGCGCAGTTCGATCTGGCTGTAGTCGGCGCTGGCGATCACGCAGCCGGCGGGCGCCACGAAGGCTTCGCGCACGCGCCGGCCCTCGGCCGTGCGGATGGGGATGTTCTGCAGGTTGGGGTCGTTGCTCGACAGCCGTCCGGTCACCGCCACGGCCTGCGCGTAGTGCGTGTGCACGCGGCCGGTGCGCGGCAGGGCCAGTTGCGCCAGTTTGTCGGTGTAGGTGCCCTTGAGCTTGACCAGGCTGCGATGCTCCAACAGCTTGGCGGGCAGGGGGTAGTCCTCTGCGAGCTTTTCCAGCACCTCCTCGTCGGTGCTGCGCGCGCCGGTGGCGGTCTTCTTCACCACGGGCATGCCCAGCTTGTCGAAGAAGATTTCGCCCAGCTGCTTGGGGCTGCTGAGGTTGAAGGGCTGGCCGGCGATGGCGTAGGCCTCGGTTTCGAGCTGCACGATGCGCTGGCCCAGCTCGTGGCTTTGCGCGGCCAGCGTGGGGGCATCAATCAATACGCCGTTGCGCTCGATACGGTAGAGCGCCTCGCTGCTGGCGATTTCCAGTTCGTAGATGGCGCGCAGTTTGTCGTCAGCCTGCAGCAGCGGCCACAGCGCCAGGTGCACGTCCAGCGTCTGGTCGGAGTCTTCGCACGAGTAGGCCGCGGCCTTGTCCACCGGCACCTGGGCGAACGGGATCTGGTGCGCGCCCTTGCCGCACAGGTCTTCGTAGCTGATGCCGGTACGGCCGGTGTGGCGCTCGGCCAGGCTGGTGAGGTTGTGCGGCTTGTGCACTTCGAGGACGTAGCTTTGCAGCATGGTGTCGTGCACATAGCCCTGCACCTCGATGCCGTGGTTGGCAAAAACATGGCGGTCGTACTTGATGTGCTGGCCCAGCTTGTGGCGCTTGGCATCTTGCAGCCACGGCTGGAGGCGCGCCAGCACCTCGGCCAACGGCAATTGCACGGGCGCATCGGGCCCGGCATGGGCCAGCGGAATGTAGGCCGCCTCGCCAGGCTGCACACTGAACGAGATGCCGACGATTTCAGCGCGCATTTCGTCGAGCGAAGTGGTTTCGGTGTCCAGCGCCACCAGCTCGGCTTTCATCAGGCGCTGCAGCCAGTGGTCGAAGTCGGTCCAGTTGAGGATGGTGTCGTACACCACAGCGCGCTGCTGCGCGGCCTCGGCCACGGGGCTGGCGGAATGGTCGGCGAACAGGTCGCCACTTTCGCCCGGCATGGCGACCACGGTAGCGGGGGCGGCGGCCGGTGCGTCGCCACCCAGCGCGCGCGCCAGGCCCTTGAAGCCGTATTGTTCGTAGAAGTCCTTGAGCCGGGACGTGTCGGGCGTGCCGATGGTGATGGCATCCAGCCGGGGCAGGCCCTCGACCCAGCCGTCGAGGTCGCAGTCGGTCTTGATGGTCAGCAGCTGGCGGCCCATGGGTAGCCAGCCGAGCGCCTTGCGCAGGTTCTCGCCGGCCACGCCCTTGATCTTGTCGGCGCTCTCCACCACGGCATCGAGCGAGCCATATTCCTGCAGCCACTTGGCCGCCGTCTTGGGGCCGACCTTTTCCACGCCGGGCACGTTGTCCACCTGGTCGCCCACCAGCGTCTGAAAATCCACCATCAGCCGCGCGGGCACGCCGAACTCGGCCTCCACGCCGGCCAGGTCGCGGCGCTTGCCGTTCATGGTGTCGATGATGGTGATGTGCTCATTCACCAGCTGCGCCAGGTCCTTGTCACCGCTGCTCACGATCACCTCGATGCCCTGGCGCGCGGCCGTCACGGCCAGCGTGCCGATCACGTCGTCGGCCTCCACGCCGGGCACATCCAGCACCTTCCAGCCCAGCAGGCGCACCACCTCGTGAATGGGCGAAATCTGCGCTCGCAGGTCGTCCGGCATGGGGCTGCGCTGCTGCTTGTAGGCGGGGTAGATGGCATCGCGGAAGGTGGGGCCCTTGGCGTCGAAAACGCAGGCGGCGTAGTCGGCATGCACCTCCTTGCGCAGCGCCTGCATCATGTTGATCATGCCGCGGATGGCGCCCGTGGCGGGGCTGGCCGGGTCGCCCGGCACGGCGCGCAGGTCGGGCATGGCATGGAAGGCGCGGTAGAGGTAGCTGGAGCCATCCACCAGCAGCAGGGTCTTTTTGTCGCTCATGCGGCGATTGTCACAGCAAGCCGCTGCCAACGGGCGCCCACGCGCACCGGCATGCCTCGGCCCTCGGCCCAGAGCATGGAAACCGGCAAAATAGCCCCTTTCCCAGGCACGGCGCCATGCCGCAAGGCTGCGGCGTCTCCATTGAAAAAGGTCAACCCATGAAAAAACTGCTGGCGTTGCTGGTCGGCGCGGCGTGCACGCTGGCAATGGCGGACACGGAATTCAAGAACGTGCCGGTACCGCTGCAAAAGGCCCTGCGCGGGAACGCGCTCAAGACGGTGCAACTGGACAACGGCGTGCTGCGGCTGCAAATGGACAAGCCGGCCGTCACCGAACTGGTGTATGCGACCTTCGTCTTCCACAACATCTGCGCCGAGCAATGGCACAACCCGGAGCAGTTCGCCCAACTGGCCCTGAAGCGGGTGGAACTGCTCAACGCCACAGGCGCCCAGGGCTTCGCCTTTGACGCCCGGGGCGATGTCTGCGAGCAGATGGGGCAGCTGGGCAAGAACTTCCGCACCTTCATCGGCCAGCGTACCGTGCCGTGCGAGGCCGGCACCTGCCCCAAACATCCCTGAGCGGTTTTCAGACAGCACTCTGGCGCGCTTGCCACGGGCGGGCAGCCGTGCGCCTCCCCCCGCTGGGCGGCACCAGGCCATGCGCCGCCTTGCCGGCACGCCCCGCCTACAATGGCGCCATGCGCGCTGTTCACCTCTTTTTGCTGCTGGGCCTGACCGCCAGCCCCCTGCTGGCCCAGACTCCCCCTTCAATTGCCCCTCAAGGCAATGCAGACAAGCGCGAGCAGCTCCCGAGTCCAGAGAAACTGGACGGCCGCAAGAACCAGCGCACCGAACGCATTCGCGTGGAAGACGAGGGCAGCCGCGTGGACGAACTGCGCGTGGGCGGCCAGACCCAGAGCATCACCGTTCAACCCAAGACGGGCAACATGCCCGAATACGAAGTGCAGTCTCCCGACGGAGCGCGCAGCCGGGCCGGCAGCCGCAACGGCGCCGAAACCAACACCGCCCCGCGCGTCTGGAACGTCATCAAGTTCTGACACCGCGCGCTGGCTGCCTCCCTTTTCTATTTCCTATCCCGTATCTGCGCTGAGCGATGGCCGTTTTTACCGAAGTCTCGACGAATGAGGCGCGCGAACTGCTGCGCCGTTTGCAACTGGGTGACCTGGTGGCGCTGCGCGGCATCGAGGGTGGCATCGAGAACACCAACTACTTTCTCACCAGCGACCAGGGCGAATTCGTGCTCACGCTGTTCGAGCGGCTCACCGCCGAGCAGCTGCCGTTCTATCTGCACCTGATGAAGCACCTGGCCCACCACGGCATGCCGGTGCCCGATCCGCAAGCCGACCAGAACGGCGACATCCTGCACACCGTGTGCGGCAAGCCTGCGGCCGTGGTGAACAAGCTGCGCGGCAAGAGCCAGCTGACGCCGCAGCCCGTGCACTGCGCGGCCGTGGGCACCCTGCTGGCGCGCATGCACCTGGCGGGGCGCGATTTTGACCGGCACCAGCCCAACCTGCGCGGCCTGCCCTGGTGGAATGAAACCGTGCCCGTGGTGCTGCCCCACATCGGCCCGCAGCAGGCCGCCTTGCTGCGCTCCGAGCTGGCCTACCAGAACCATGTGGCCGCATCATCGGCCTACGCGGCGCTGCCGCGCGGCCCGGTGCATGCCGACCTGTTCCGCGACAACGTGATGTTCGATGGCGAAGAGCTCACGGGCTGCTTCGACTTTTATTTCGCGGGCGTGGACACCTGGCTGTTCGACCTGGCCGTCTGCCTGAACGACTGGTGCATCGACTTGGCGCAGGGCACCCATGACGCCGCCCGCGCCACCCGCATGCTCGACGCCTACCAGGCCGTGCGCCCCCTGACGGCGGCCGAACGCGAGTTGCTGCCCGCCATGCTGCGGGCGGGCGCCCTGCGCTTCTGGATTTCGCGTCTGTGGGATTTCTACCTGCCCCGCGAGGCCGCGATGCTCACCCCGCACGACCCCACGCATTTCGAACGCGTTCTGCAAGGCCGCATCGCGCACCCGGTGCACGCCTGAATCCCTTCAACCCGGTGTCTTTGGGGGCGCTGGGTTAAATTCGCCGGTGCTGCCCCGCCACCCAGGGCCCTGGGCCCTCTCCTGATTGTCAAACCCTCTCCATGAAACTCCACATCGTCCCCGCACGCACCGGCCTGGAATGGGTCAAGCTTGGCATCCGGGCGTTCTGGCGGCAACCCATGGCGCTCGCGGCCCTGTTCTTCATGACCATGGCTGCCATGTCCCTGGCCACCATGATTCCGCTGGTCGGCCCCGCCGTGGCGCTGGCCCTGCTGCCCTCGGCCACGCTGGCCATGATGGTGGCCGCCGCCGAGGCCGTGCAGGGCCGCTTTCCCACGCCTGCCGTGCTGCTGGTGGCCTTTCGCACCGGGCGCCAGCGCCTGCGCGACATGCTGGTGCTGGGCGCCCTGTATGCGGTGGGGTTTCTCGCGGTGATGGGCCTTTCAGCGCTGATTGACGGCGGCCAGTTCGCGCAGGTGTACCTGGGCGGTGCTCCCCTCACCCGCGAGATGGCCGAGACGCCCGCTTTCCAGGGCGCCATGTGGCTTGCGATGCTGCTGTACCTGCCCTTGTCGCTGCTGTTCTGGCATGCGCCCGGCCTGGTGCACTGGCATGGCGTGCCGCCGGTGAAAAGCCTGTTCTTCAGCATCGTGGCCTGCCTGCGCAATTTCGGCGCCTTCATGGTCTATGGCGTGGCCTGGATGGGCGTGTTCCTGCTGGGCGGTCTGGTCGTCAGCCTGGTGGCGGGCCTGCTGGCCGTGGGCGGCCTCACCGCCGTGGTGGGCGGCATCATGGTCGGCGCGGCCATGATGATGGCGGCCATGTTCTTCACGTCGGTGGTGTTCACGTTCCGCGACTGTTTTGAGCCGCCCGAAAAATCCGGGCCGCAGGCACTGCACAGCCCAGTGTCCGACTCCACGCCGGGGCCTGACGGCACGGTGTGACAAATACCGGGCAACGCAGCCTGCTGTCGTAGCTGAGGGGAGTTGAGATAAAGAAAGAGTGGGCGGCGCGATAAATCGGGATTTTCGGGGCTATCGCGGGATGGAGTGGGACGGGCCTTTGAAAATCTCTTTCCCAACATGAAAACCAGCACCAAAGTAGAAAAAGCGCCGTTTTGGGCGCTTTTTGCATTTTGCCGCAGCTAGTTGCCCAGGTCGCTCAACCAAACGTCCAGGATGTCCAGCACCGCCGCCTCGTCGTCCGGGCTCAGTGTGCCTGCATCAGGATCGGCAAACAGCAACCCGCGCCGTGGCATGTGCTTGGTGCCCCACTCATGGAACGCCGCGTAGGGCTGGCCGAAGCCCACGCGCACGCTGGTGGCGTCGGCCTGGTGGCTCAAGCTGGAAAGCATGTCGCCGTAGCGGTCCAGCAAGCGCCGGTTGCCGTCTTCTGGGTAGTTGTCCACCGTGGACTGTGCCCACGGCGACCAGGCATTGCCGGATGGGTCGGTGCGGCTCTCAAAGCGGCCGCTGATGCGGCTTTCCAACTCCATGCCGATGCTTTGCATCACCGGCGTGAGGTCGCTCATGCCACGGTAGATAGCGTCCAGGCTGGAGCGAAAGGCCTTGTCATCGACGGTGATCGCCAGCATGGATCAGTCCTTTTTGAAGCCGTCGCGGCGGGCCGCATCGGCCAGTCCGGGGGCGGCGCCGCGCAGCTTGCCGTCCACCAGTTGCTGCAGTGCCTGCTGGCGGGCAAGGCCGGGGTTGTAGGCAAAACCGGGGTCTATTCCCTCGGGGACCTGGGTCACCTCGCCCGAGCGCGGGTTGACGTATTCGCGCATCTTCACCTCGGGCGCCTGCTTGTTCAGGGGCTTGCGCACGGTGGGGGCGTCCTGCTCGTATTCCGCGCCAGGACGGTCCAGCGTGTAGCCCTTGTCATAGTCGCGCTGGCTCATGCTCATGACGCGGCAGCGGCAGCGCCAGCCATTGGGCGGCCAGTGGGTCTTCCAAAAGGCGTCGTCCACTGGAAGCGTCAGGTTGTCCCAGGCGCGATGGCTCGCACGCACGCGCTCGTCCTGCTTGGTGATGTAGCGCACATAGGGATGGGTGCGCTTGCTGCGCTCCACGCGCTCCCACAGGCCGGTGGCGTAGGCCTGGCGCGTGTTGGTGTCGTAGATCAGGCGCAGACGCGCCGAATCGAACTTGGTCAGCTTGATCTCGCCATCGGCCGGGTCGGTTACTGCCTTGGTTCCCCACCAGCCGGCATCCGTCAGCAGCTGCTCAGCGTCCCGCATCCAGTCTTTGCGGCTCAGATCGCCCTCCACCGACTTGACGATGGCATCGTGCAGCGCCTGTAGCAAATCCAGCCGCGTGAGGCGGCTCACCGTGAACTGGTGGCCATGCTCGTCCTGCCACACATCCTGCCAGGCATAGCTGCGCGTGAGCTTGTTGCGTTCCATCAGCCAGGCCACGGCCTCGGCAGGGGTCAGCTTTTGCAGATCGGCGAAATCGGTAGCGGCAGACATGGCCTTACCCGTTCGCCATGCCTGCGTCGCCCGCCAGGCGCGCGGCAAAAGCCACGCGGGTCAGCGAGGTGGCCAGTTCGTCGGCATTGAGCTGGGGCAGCAGCTCCGGCAGGCGCGCGAGCAGCTCGGCCGCCGACTGGCCACGCGCGGCCGCGTCGGCCAGCAAGGCACGGATCGGGTCCACCAGCGGGTCCATGGCCGGGCGCCACTGCGCCTGCTCGGCGTCAATCAGGGCGTCAAGGGCATCGGGCTGCGCTGGGCCAGGTGCAGCCTCGGCAAAGCTCGCGGGCGTTGTCGTTTGGCCGATGGGCAGCATGCCCCCGTGGCGGGCCTCGCGCACCAGCTGGTTGAAAAAGCTGTGCGATCCCCGGTGCGTGCTGATCAGCTCCATGCTGCCGCCCCAGGTGATACCGGGGTAGGCAATCGCCCACATCTTGCGTTGCTCGCGGTGCAGTGCAAACTCATCCAGCACCCGGCTGCCGCGCTTGCCGGCCTGGGCGTCCGGGTTGCTCGACATGCTGTGAATGCGGCGGCCACTGGCGAACTGCAGCACATAGGCGCTGTGCTTCTTCTCTGCATCCAGCACCACCTCGCCCAGGTCCTTGGCCGCCATGCCCATGATGCCGGCCCACAGCTTGCAGTCTTCAATGAAGAGACGGGCCTGGATATCGTCGCGGCTGCTCACCCACTCGTCAAAGCGGGCGCCCTGGGCAGAGGCGCGCTCGTCAGCACCATAGGCGGTAGACCAGCTGATGCCGATCTGGCGCGACTTCTCCATCAGTTTGATGCGCGACTCATCCTGAATCCACTGGGACTGAAACGGCAAAAAGATCGCCTCGCGATCCTTCGGAATGCACTTGGCGCGGCCTTTGATGATCATGGCTACACGATCCCCAACGCTTCGCGGATTTTTGCTTTGGTGTCGGCCGTCACGCCGCCCTTGTTGGGCATGGCCTCCAGCGCCGCACGCTGCTCTTCCAGCAGTTTCTTGCGTGCCGCCTCCTCGGTCTCGGCCTGAAACTTCTTCAGGTTCACGCTGCTGCGCGTCAGCGTGGCAATGTTCTTCGCCGCCGAGCTCAGCATGGCAACCCGATCCTCCGCATTGGCCTGCGGATCATCCGCCTCCTGCAGCGCCAGGATCGCCTCGAACAGTTCGGTCTGCACCAGGGCCGTCAGCGCCTCGCTGCGGGCATCCTTGTCGTCGCCCGCCTGCGCCTGGATCATCTTGGCCGCCTCGGTGCTGGCCCGAATGGCCGACAGGCGCCGCTCCAGCTTTTGCCCATAGCGGCCCATGGCAGAGCGGCTGGGCAAATCCCCCGCTTTCGAGGCCACCGGGTAGCGCTCCTGCAGGTCCGCGATCAACTCATCCAGCGTCACGCTGCCCGTGGCCAGCATGGCGCTGATGTAGGCCTTGATCTCCGGGTCCAGCCGGTCAATGCTGCTTTTGCGGCCCATGGGTCAGACCTTTGGCGGGCGCGCGATGCCCGGCTCCACCGGCACCGTGTACTCCGCAATGTCGATGCCATAGCGCGTCAGGTCAGCACTCACCTGGCCCAGCGGATCGGTGAACACCTTGGCCAGGTCGCGGCTCTCCAGATAGTCCAGCTCGCGGCGCACCTCCATCTCGGTGGCATCGGGGTACCGTGCGCTGCTCGGCACCTGGATCGGGGAGAGCGCGGCCAAGTTGGCGGGCTACAAGGACCGAACGGAGGAGCTGGCCCGTGCCGACAAGATGCACGCAGAGATCGCCAAAGAGGCGGCGGCTGACCGTGCCCGGCTGGCGGCATCCATCCAGGCGGCCACCGACAAGCAATTCGAGCTGTCAAAAGCAGCGCGGGCAGGTGTCGCCGAGTTCGAGAAGCTGACCAAGGAAGGTGCCAGCTCTGCGGAGGCGATCAAGAAGGTCGGTGAATCGTTCGACCTGGGCAAGATTCAGGGGGTCAAGGATTTTTCTGCCGTGCTGGACAAGCTGTCGGCCGACGGGAAGGTCTCGGCGACCGAGTTTGAGGCGGCGTGGGCGCAAGCCCTCAATGGCAAGGATCTCGCGCAATTTGAAGTGATGGCGCGGGCGGCGTTCTCCGGCGCTGCCCGCGAAGGCGAGCGCGTAGCCCAGATGATGGACGCGGTCGTGCGCGAATCGGTCAAGCGAACCGGTCTTGATTTTGATGTGCTGCAAGGCAAGATTGGCGCCGCGTCACGCAGCGCCATCAATGACGTGGATGCGCTGATCGGCGGCCTCGACAAGCTCCAGGAGCAGGGGGTTGACACTGGGCGGGCGCTCACCGCCAGCCTGTCGAAAGCCATCGCTTCGGCAGACAGCGAAAAGGCGCTGGAGGCCATTCGCGCAAAAATTGAGCAGGTGCGCGCGCAGCTGGGAGACAAGATCGCGGACGGCCTGCTCGACCAGGCCAAAGACAAGGCCAATGCGCTCAAGGATGCGCTGGATGCCGCCACGCCTGGCATCACCAGCGTGCGCGAGGCCATGAAGACGCTGGGCATCACCAGCGATGAATCGCTGAAGAAAACCGCCGCCACCGCCAAGGATGCCTACGACACGCTGGCATCCAGCGGCACCGCCAGCGCACGCGAGCTGGGCGCAGCCTTCAAGAAGGCGGCTGAGGATGCTATTGCCGCCAACAACGGCGTGGCACCCAGCTGGGTCGAGTCACAGGCCGCCGCCCGTGGCTACGCGGTAGAGGTGGACGCCGCGGGCAAAACCACCCTGCGCGCCATGGGTGAGTCAAAAACAGCCGTGGCCGGCGTGGGCACCGCCGTGCGCGATGTGTCGGCCTCCCTCAAGCAAATGGGCATCGATGCGGCAACAGCCAGCCAGGAAGTTAAAGACCTGGCCGCCGCCGGGCAAATGCTGGCCGCCGCAGAGCAGGCCCGCCGCGACGCCTACAACAAAGACCTCGAAGCCAGCAAGTTCATGAACCGGGGCAACATGACCCCGGTGGATGCCGTGCCCACCTTCAACACCCGGGCCGAGGCCGATGCCTGGAAGGCCGCGTGGGACGCGCAATACGCCAAAGACAACCCCTTCACGACAAAGACAGACGGTTTCGGACGCCAAACCACCCTGGCCGAGTGGAATGCCGAGGTGTCTGCCATGGAAAATCGCAACGCCATGAAATCCGCCAACGGCGGCACCAGCCCGGCACTCACCAACACGTCACCCACGCCCGGCACCACCACCGGCACCACGGTGAACATCACGGTCGAAGGCACCCGCCGCAGCATCAATACCGACGCGGCCGGCGCACGCGACCTGCAAGAGCTGATCCGCCAGCTCACCGCAGCCAAGGGCGCCGCCATATGAGCATCACCCTGACCTACAGCGGCACCACCGCCACGCTGAGCGATCGACTGATCTGGACCAACGAATACGACTGGAGCCCGGTGGACCAGGCCACGGCCTACAGCACCACCGGCGCGCTGCTGGTGGATGTGGCCGTGAAGCTGGCGGGCCAGCCCATCACGCTCGACGGCAACAGCACCAACGCCTGGATCACCCGCGCACTGTGCGACACGCTCAAGGCCTGGGCGGCGCTGCCCGGTATCGAGCTCGACCTGGTGCTGCGCGGCACCACACACAGGGTGATGTTTGACCACGCGCAAGGCGGTTTCAGTGCGCAGCCCATTTGGCGCCTGGCAGATGGCGAGATCACGCAAGAGCTGCTGTACCTGCCCACCTTCAAGTTTATGAAAGTCTGACCCCATGCCCATCCTCACCGGCGACATCAAGCTCGTAGCCAGCCAGACCATGGCCGACGTGCCCGAGGGCGGCGGCGCCCCCACGTCCACCGTCATCGTCGATGCGGCCTCCAACGCCATCTTCCCCGACATCAGCGAACTCGACCGCGCCGGTGGCCGCGTCAATCTGCGCAAGGTCCATGTGTCGGTGCAGACGGCCGACACCGACGCCTATCTAGGCGCCAACGTCATCGTGGCCGAGCCGCCGAGCGACCCGAACGTCAGCGTCACGCTTTTTTCGACGGAGGACGTTTTCGACCGCCGCGACGCCGCACAGTCACGGGTGGAGGCGTATCTGAACAAGGGCCCTGAATGGGCGGGCTACTTGTACGAAAACCACATCGCCGGCCAGCGCGTGATTCAGATATTCCAGCGCACCAGCGAGGCCCTGCCCACTGTCGGCAGGACCCTGGTCCTCACCGCCAACGAGGGCGCTGGCGATCAGAAAGAGCAGTATGTTCGCGCGACAAAAGTCGCATCGGTGGAGCGCACCTTCACCGACGATCAAGGCGACTACAAGGCCAACATCGTCACACTGGACCTCAGTGATTCCTTGCGTGCCGACATGCCCGGCTCGCCCGCATCGCGCTATTTCAAGCGCCTTTCCACGGGCACCAAGGTGCGCGACACCGTGGTGGCCGACGCCGGCTCCTACACCGGCGTGGTGCCACTCACGCAGGCCGCCGCGCTGGGCGACTTCACCATCAAAGGCGCATCGGTCTATACCCAACTTGTGCCCAGCGCGCAGACCGAAACGCCGCTCAGCGACATCCGCATGAATGGCCTGTCGGCGGCGCTGGCCGCCACCGGCGGGCCGCTCACCCGCACGCTCACGCTCGGCTTCACCACCACCCAGCAGATGCACGTGGGCGCCCCCATTTACCCCGGCTCGCTGACCATCGTGCGCGATGGCATCACCCTGACGGACTTGGGTGGCACCCTGGTCAACGCCGGCGCACAGGTGGGCACCGTGGATTACGGCAACGGCATCGCCGCGCTGACCACCGCCGTTTTTGGCGCAGCGACAGGCACGCACCAAGTCACGTTCACGCCCGCTGAACTGCCCGAAATGGTGTCGGAGCAATCCATCGTGCCCATCACCGTCGAGGGCCGCAGCCTGAGCTACGCCTTTACCCTGGGCACGCCGCCGCTGCCGGGCACCACCAACATCGCCTATCTGGCGCAAGGCCGCTGGTACACCCTGCGCGACGATGGCAGCGGCCGCCTCGCAGGCAACGACTCCACCCACGGCGCCGGCACGGTCAACCACACCACGGGCTCGGTGGTCGTCACCCTGGGCGCCTTGCCCGACGTGGGCAGCGCCCTGGTGGTGCAGTCCTACTCTGCGCTGCAGCAATACCCTGCCCCCAACGCGCCGCTGCTCAACGGCGGCAAGGCATACATCCCCATCAACACCGATGGCCTGATGAGCGAAGAAAGCGGCAGCAAGGCCATCGCCCCCGGCTCGGCCACCGTGGGCTGGAGCTACAACGGCACCAAGACCGCCACCGACGACGGCCTGGGCAACCTGACCGGCGACGCCACCGGCACCATCGACTACTCGGCCGGCGTGGTGCGCATCAGCCCCAACGTGCTGCCCCCACCGGGCACGCCGCTGCTGTTGGACACCACCATCAACACCGGCATGTCTGCCGTGGTGAACCTGAGTTCTGGCAGCATTGGCGCCACCAACATCACCCCCGGCAGCGTGCGCTTTTCGGTCATCGTTGGGCGCACCTACACTTGGGAGATATACAGCGGTTACCAGTCGGGGCAACAGGACTCCGCAGAGGTGTGGAGTGTTTACGACCGGGGCGGCAAACTCTACATAGTCCCCAGCATCTACTCGGCGGCGCCGGTGGAGTGCGGCACGATCACCTACACCACCGGCGCCTTCACGCTTGCCGTCCCTACCAACCTCGCCCCGGTAGGCACGGGTCCGAGGATCAACACGTACAGTTACTACACAACGTCTTATACGTTCTGGGTGTTTTACTCCGGCACCAAAAGCTCCAGCACGGCGGCGTCGCTGGACCAGTCCACCACGATTTACTACGCCAACACCACGCCCAATGCCGACTCCGTGGGCGGCATCGCCAGCGAACTGCGCATCAGCACCTCCATGCTTCCCAACCGCGTGCTGCGTGGCGCCGGCTTCAGGCTGGGGGCCGACACCTACCTGCAGATGTCCGGTGACACGCTCATGGCAAACCCATCGCCCACCACCGGGGGTGGCACCCAGGTGGGCTCTGTCGCAAGCACCATTGGCCGGGTAACCATGGTCGATTGGACTGCGGGCGCAGCGTCCACGGTGCAGGATTGGCGCGGCCTGCTGGTGCCGCCCGCCGAGGGCGTTGCCTCGCCGTTCACGGCTTTTCAGACGGTGTTTCGCACCGCGACCGCGCCCCTGCGGCCCGGCAGCCTGTCGGTGCTGGGCACCCTGCAGGACGGCACCACGTTCAACCTCACCGCCGGGGTGGACGGCAAGATCGACGGCACGCGCGTCAAGGGCCTGGTCGATTACGAGTTTGGCCTGGTGCGCCTGTTTTTTGTGGACCCCAACGGCCCGGCCGCCATGAACGTGGACCTGTCGGCGTTGGGCATTGCCGGGCTCACCAGCATGCCGGCCGACCTGGCCATGCTGGGCAGCCTGCGCTACAACGCCGTGGCCTACAGCTACCTGCCGTTGGATGCCGACCTGCTCGGCATCGACCCGGTGCGACTGCCCAGTGATGGGCGCGTGCCGATCTTTCGCCCCGGCGGCTTCGCCGTGGTGGGCCACACCGGCAAGGTCACCGCCACGGTGGCCAACGCGCAGACCATCGACTGCGGCCGCGTGCGGCTGTCGCGGGTGCGCGTCATCGGGGCCGACGGTACGGTCATCAACGCGGGCTACACCGCCGACCTGGAGGCAGGAACTGTCACCTTCAGCGACGTGACCGGCTACAGCCAGCCCGTCACCATCGAGCACCGCATCGAGGACATGGCCATGGTGCGCGATGTGCAGATCAGCGGCGAGATCAGCTTTACCCGCGCCCTCACGCACACCTACCCGGTGCCCGGCTCCCACGTCTCCAGCGCCCTCATGGTGGGCGACCTCCAGGCCCGCGTTTCGGTGCTGTTCGACCAGGCCACCTGGGACAGTGCCACCTGGGCGGACGCGGTGACGGGCGCCGCCGCCGTGGCCACCTACAACGACATCCTGGCCCCCCTCGTCGTCACCAACGCCGGCGCCAGCACCGAGCGCTGGGCCGTGCGCTTTACCAACACCACGGCGTTTGACGTGATCGGCGAGCATGTCGGCGTCATCGCCAGCGGCAACACCGCCACCGACTGCGCGCCCGTCAACCCCGCCACGGGCAGCCCCTATTTCACGCTCAAGGCCACCGGCTGGGGCGCGGGCTGGACGGCCGGCAACGTGCTGCGATTTAACACCGTGGGCGCGCTGTTCCCGGTGTGGATGGTCCGCACCATCCAGCAAGGCCCCGAAACCGTCATCAACGACCAGTTCGCCGTGCTCGTGCGCGGCGATGTGAACCGCCCTTAATCCCAGGAGCCCAGCAACATGGCGACCTTTCCCGTCAAACATTTCCACAGCGCCATGCCCGGCGCACCCGTGCTGTCCGGCACGGCCGGCGCGCTCATCGCCGTGCTCGATGCCTGCCTGCTCAACGGCTTTGGCCTGCAGACAGCAACGTCCGTGGTCATCAGCGGCGGCATCGCCACGGCCACGCTGCCCGCAGCGCCCGCAGCGGCCAAGGACTCGATCATTTTGGTGGCCGGCGCCACGCCGGCCGGGCTCAATGGCGAGCAGCGCGTGACCAGCACGGCCAGCAACAGCGTGGCGTGGGCCACCACCGAGGCCGATGGCACGGCCACCGGCACCATCAGCATCAAGCTGGCGCCGTTGGGCTGGGCCAAGGCGTTCACCGCCACCAACATCGCGGCCTACAAGGCGTCCGATGTGGCATCCACCGGCATGCTGCTGCGCGTGGACGATTCCGGCACCACCAACGCCCGCGTGGTGGGCTACGAGGCCATGACCGACGCCAACACGGGGGTGGCGCCGTTCCCTCTGGCCTCCCAAATCTCTGGCGGGGGGTATTGGAGCAAAAGCTGGCAGGCCAACGCCACCGCACGGCCCTGGTTTGTGGCGGGGGACAGCCGCGCGTTTTTCCTGTGCGTGGCACCGGGCGGCTACAGCACCAATTACACCGTGCACCAGTTCGGAGACTTTGTTTCCAACAAGTCCGGCGACGCCTACGGCTGCGCGCTGGCGTGCAATGCTGGCGACCGAACGGATACCGCCTCTATCGCGGAGTGCCTTGGCTACAGCAGCAAGGCCGGCGCCAATGCGTACATTGCCAGGGCGTCCAATGCGCTCGGCGGGTCTGTCGGGGCGGTGCATGTGGGTGCAATGCACATCAGCAACGGCGACGCCTACTCTGGAAATCCAGCCTATGGCCCGTTCGCGTACCCCAACAACGCGGACAACGGACTGCTTTTCTGCAAGCTGCTCGTGCAGTCGGGTGGCGGTTTGCGCGGCACGTTTCCTGGCGTCCACCACGTCCCGCAGAACGCGCAAGACGCCTTCGTTACCGGGGACACGGTGGCCCCGACCGACCCCGTGCTGGCGGGCCGCACCCTGCGCGCGCTGCGTGTGGGGGCGAGCGGCAATTCGTGGGGCACCACAAGCACGTATTACGGCGCGGTGTTTTTCGACATCACCGGCCCTTGGAGATAAGCCGTGGCTGCAGCACGCTATTGGCGCCTGTGCGGGGTGGACTCCTGGGGTATGGGCGACCTCGTTTTGAGCGAGGTGCAATTGCACGATTCGGCGGGGCGGGCAGACGGTGCCGCCCCGCTCACCTGTACTATCGCCCCCGCTACCGGGGCCGTGGCCGACCTCCAGGATGGGCTTTTGTCATCCGATGTCACATGGCCGCGCGCCAGCTACGCCGCATCGGGGTTCGGCCTGACCTGGGATTTTGGCGTGGACGTGGACATTACCGCTGCGGTGTTCGGGTCGGGCGCGGTGCAGGCGGGGTTTATCGAGAGCGCCACCCTGATGCGGTCCAGCGACGGCAGTGCCTGGACTACGGTGGTCGCGTGGGCGGGCATCTTGTTTCCCGGACCACGGGCCACCACCACCACGTCCACGACCGTCGGTGTCGTCGCTGCCACCGAGACCTTTGCCAGCGACCCGGCGGGCCAGTACACCAACACGCTGGGCAGCAACAGTGTCACCTGGGATTCGGCGGCGCAAGCGCTCAACGTGAGCGGTGGCGTGCAGCAAAACTTCACCAAACTCAACATGCTCCCGGCGCTGGACACGTCGGTGGACGCGTTTGTCGAGATGGAGGTGAAATTCGTCTCGGACCCCGGCAACCGAAAGCACTTCGGGTTCTTCCTGGGCGACGCGACGGCCAATGGCTACCGTCTGACGGGCCTGGACAACACGACCTGGATGGTGGCGCGGTGGTTGAATGGCGTTGAGCAAGCGCCCAATTTAAGCGCCGCCTATACCGGCCCCCTGCCCGCGTTCGTGATAGGGTCCACATACCTGCTGCGCGCCAGCCGCACGGCGGGCGGGGCGTTTTCTATCTCCGTGGGCGGGGTCTTGTGTTATACGACAGCGGCGGACACCGTCTACACCAATCTGACGGCGGGGATATTTTGCTATGGCAGCGCCGTGCAGGTGCTGGAGGTGCGGCAGGGCGCGCTTGTGCCCAGCGGAACCGGGGCGGCACAGGCGCGCGCGTCCACCATCCCACAGTCGGCGGCGGCTCCTGGCCTGCCCGCCACCACGGGCGTCACCTTGCAAAACCACAACGGCACGCTGCGCGACATGTACTTTGGCGGCCGAGGCCGGGTGCGCGGCACCGTCAAGGAAAAAGGCACGCCCGACGCCCCCGTGTACCGCCGCGTGCGCCTGGGGCGCGAGCGCGATGGCATGGTGATCCGCGAGCAGTGGAGCGACCCCACCACCGGTGCCTACGACTTCCAGTACGTGGATGAGTTGCAGCAGTACACCGTTGCCGCCTACGACCACCTGCGCAACTACCGCGCCGTCATCGCCGACAACATCACGCCGGAGATCATGCCCTCATGACCATTGCCCTGGCCGCAGCCGCCAATGATGCGCGCCTGGCCGCGCTGGCCGCCCACCTTGACACCGGCGCGGGTGTGGCCCGCGTGCGCGTGTACGGCGGTGTACGCCCCGCCATCACCGACGCGCCCGCCAGCGCGCTGATCGTGGAGCTGCCCTTGCTCAAGCCCAGCGCCACACTCGACGCCGGGCAACTCACGCTCTTGCCCGGCGCCGCCCAGCTCAACTTAATCAGCGACACCGCAGTGTGGGCGCGCATCGTCAACGGCGCGGGCGACACCGTGCTCGACTGCGATGTGAGTGCCCCCGACGGCCCCGGCGAGCTGTGGCTTAGCGCGGGCGGCGCCGCCGGCCTGGTGCTGTTCGAGGGTGGCGAAACCTCGCTGGCCAGCGGCGTGCTGGGCTGAGCATGGCATCGGCAGACCTGCTCTTTTCCAGCCCCCCGCTGGCGGGTTCGCCGGCCGACCTGGTGTTTGGCGCCACCGATGTGGCGGTCGTGCCCCCCGCCAGCGCCACGCTCCACGGCGCACTGCCCGCGCTCACCCTGCGGGCACGCCTGCGCGACATCCGCGCACTGGCATTCACCGGCGCCTTGCCCTCGATCACCCTGCGCGCGGCAGCAACCTACGTCAGCCGGGCCGCGCGCCCCACCGTTGGGCAGGTGCTCCAGCCCTGGCAGATCGCCACGCACGGCGAGGGCGGCATACAGAGCCCAATGCAGCGCACGGGAGCGTCACCGGCGGGCATGCAAACCCGCTGGACGCCGGGCACACCCACGGCGGGCAGCGCCGCCATGCCCCACACCGAGGCGCAGCGCTATGCGGCCTTCCGCCGCGCGCTGTTCGAGGGTGCTGCCCGGCTGGGCACACCCCCCACGACCGCCCCGCACCAGGACGCCAGCCGCTCCGCGCGCATCAGCCTGCGCACCGGCCAGCAGCAAGGCACCCCCGCCCACGGCGCGCCCCTGGGCCTGCCCCACCAGGACGGGCTGCGCGACCGCCGGCAGACGCTTGCCCAGGCATGGCAAGAGGCGCTGCGCCACCTGCAGGCCGGCAACACCGGCAAGGTCCAGACCGGCCAGCGTGCCGGCATCGGCTGGCAGGGGCCGTTTCAGCAGGCCATGCGCCCCGGCGCCGGCCGCAGCGTGTTGGCGCCTACCGTGCCGCCGTTTGACCCTTGCTACCTGCCCAGCGGCCACCTGCTTTTTGCCGACCCGTGGACGGGCGGCGCAGGGCTGGTTTTTGTGTGCGAGCGGCATGGCACTGGGCCAGACCCTGAACCCGGCGCCACGGTGGTGGTGCCTGTCAGAAAGGTTTATGTGACGATCAACACCATCACCCTGCACCGCGTTGACACCGGCGCCGAGCTGCGCGCCTACGGGTTCAGCATGTCGCTCGACTATCAATCGTGGACCTGGTCCTGGAGCGCCTCGCTGCACAACGACGCGGCCGCCCACCTGGGCCGCGATGCCGCTGGCGACCCCGCAGAGCTGGCTGTGCTGGTCAACAGTGTGCCTTTTAGGCTGCGCCTGGAGCGCACCGGCCGCGACCGGCGCTTTGGCGGCACACGCTGGGCCGTCTCCGGGCGGGGCAAGGCATCAGTGCTGGGCTCCGACGAGGCGCCACGGCAGTCCTTTCAGAACACGTCGGACCGCACAGCGCAGCAGCTCATGGCCGACGTGCTCACGGTCAACGGCGTACCCCTGGGCTGGACGGTGGAGTGGGGCCTGGCGGACTGGCTGGTGCCCGCTGGCGCCTGGGCCATGCAAGGCAGCTACATCGACGCCATCAACGACATTGCGGGTGCCGTGGGCGGCTATGTGCAGCCCCACGCCACCGCCGCCACGCTGCGCGTGCTGCCGCGCTACCCGCTGGCACCCTGGCAGTGGGGCACCATCGCACCCGATCTCGAGATACCGGCCAATGCCGCCGAGGTCGAGGGCATTCAATACATCGAGAAACCCGCCTACAACCGCGTGTACATCGGCGGTGTGGGCGCGGGTGTGTTCGGCCCCTTCACGCGGGCAGGCACGGCAGGCAACGTGCTGGCGCCACCGGTCAACCACGCCCTCATCACCCATGCGGACGCCCACCGCCAGCGCGGCATCGCTGAGATCTCGGACACCGGCAAGCAGCAGCGCGTCACGCTCAGCATGCAGGTGTTGCCAGAAACCGGCGTCATCACGCCCGGCAAGTTCTTGCGCTACCTGGGCGACACCCCGGTGCTGGGCATCGTGCGAAAAACCGCCATCGACTGGAGCCTTCCGCGCCTGCGCCAAACCGTGGAGATCGAAACCCATGTCTAACCTCTACCGCGAATTCATGGCGCTCATGCCCGCGCGCCCGCTGGAAGTGGGCGATGTCACCGCCATCAATGGCAGCGTGGCCACCATCACGCTGCCCGGTGGCGGTGTGATCCACGCCCGTGGCGCCGCAACGGTGGGCCAGCGTGTCTTCGTGCGCGACGGCGCGATCGAGGGACAGGCCCCGGCCCTGACGTATGTCCAGGGCGAAGCGTAAAGGCGGTTGACCTGGTCTGTTGCAGCCGACTGTCTTAGTTTTCTGCAATTCCTTTGCGCTTGGCAAAAGTACACTGACTTTTATTTATCGCAGCGGCGCGGCTTCAAATATTGCGGCGCGCTTCACGTAGCACCCATCTCTGCGGGGAAACCCACGCTCCGTGACGACCACGCGCGTGTCACCTCGCACCTCCGAGCCCCTACCGGGCGCTTGCCAGCGCCCGCGCCACAGTAAAAAGGCCCACCGACCCGGAGTTGCCAGCCATCTGGCAACCCCAGGCCGGCGGGCCGGCAGGGGATGAAGTTGCAATCGCTCAGGTGCCGATCTTGCCGCCGTCATTCTTGGTGATGACGATGGTGGCCGAGCGGGGGCGTTTGCCTGCACCATAGCCAGCGTTGGACGGCCACTGGCTGGTGTACTTGGTCGGATCGGCCACATCGGCCATCTTGGTAGTTTCGCCCGGGTGCTGGATGTTCACGAAGATCGCCTTGCCGTCCGGCGTTTCGGTCAGGCCGGTGATCTCGCAGCCCTTGGGGCCGACCAGGAAACGCTTGAGGGTGTTCTCCGTGGCGGCCTTGCCCACGGGCGTGATGATGTCCAGCTTGCTGCCATCGGCCTTGGTGTAGCTCAGCGTCTTCTTGGCGCCGTCGCCCACGCTGCCGGGCACGGCGGCCAGCATCATGCAGTTGGTGACATCGGTGTAGGCGCCGTCGTCGGTCTGGATCCAGCAGATGCCGGTAGCCTTGCTGAACACCAGGCCGTCGGGGCTGGAGAAGTCCTGGTCTGCAGTCAATGCCGAGATATTGACCAATGCCTTGTCCGCACCGGATTCCGCGCCGAACAGGTACACGTCCCAGCTGAAGCTGGAGACCGAAGAGCCTTCCTTCAGGCGCACCAGGTGACCGTTGGGGTTGCCGTTCTGCGCGCTGGTGCCCTTCATGTCGGTGTAGGCACGGGGATTGGCAGCGTCGGGCAGGTACTGACCGCTGGCGGGGTTGATGCTGCGGTTGCTGTTGTTGGTCAGCGTGAAGTAGATCTCGCCGTTGGCGGGGTTCACGGCGTTCCACTCTGGACGATCCATCTTGGTGGCGCCCACGGCGTCGGCAGCTAGGCGGGTGTTGATGGCGATGTCTGCCGCATCGGCAAAGCTGTAGGTGGTGTAACCCGAAATTGCCGTATTGGTCAGCGCGAGTTCGATCCAGGTGCCCGTGCCATCGGCGTTGAACTTGGCCACATAGAGCTTACCGCTGTCCATGTACTTGTCACCCACGGCCATGCGGTCGGCGGCGTTGGCATCGGCCGCGCTCCACAGCGCGGTGGAGACAAACTTGTAGATGTATTCGCCGCGCGAATCGTCGCCCATGTAGACGGTCAGCGGCTTGCCGGCTTCCACCTTGCCAAACGCTGCGCTCTCGTGTGCAAAGCGGCCCAGCGCGGTGCGCTTCTTGGCCAGGCGGGTCTTGTCATAGGCGTCGATTTCGACGATGTAACCCATGCCGTTCATCTCGTTGCGATAGTCATCGCTGCCATTGGCCGACACACCGGTCTTGCTGTTGTTCCAGCGCTGGTATTTGTCGTCGATACCGCCCGTTTCCCAGCCGTGGCGCGATGCGGCACCCTGGCTGCGGCCATAGCGCTTGAGCGACGTGACGCTCTTGTCGTTGCCACGCGCTGCGTCGTCGGTCGCGCTGCGGGTGAAGTAGCCAAACCAGTTTTCCTCGCCGGTCAGGAACGTGCCCCACGGCGTCTTGCCGGTACCGCAGTTGTTCAGCGTGCCACGGGTCCTGGTGCCGTCGGTCGAGTACTTGGTGACCAGTTGCGCGTGGCCACGGGCGGGGCCGGCAATTTCGATGGGGCTCAGGGAAGTCAGGCGGAAATTCAGCGCAGAGGCGGGCACATAGCCCCACTTGTCCGCCGTCTTGGCCACTTCGATCACGGCGATGCCGTGGATATCGGTTTCCTTGTCCACTTCAGCCGCAGGGCGTGGCAGAGTCGAGGTGCCGCCATTGGCATGCAGGAAGAAGGACGACAGCTTTTCGTCCGTGGTGGCTTCGTGGTTGATGGCCAGCAGACCGCGCTCGGTGGCGCTGTCGTTGCGCTTGCCGTCGGCACCCAGGCCAAACCACTCCATGCCGTCATGGTGGTCACCGGCACGCTTGTCGAAATCACCATCGGTGCCGTCGTTCTTGTAGGCGGCAACGCCTGCGGCCAGGGGGTCGCCCAGTGCAAACAGCACGCTGGCGGTATAGCCTGCGGGCACAGCCACCGTGTCGGCCAGGCTCTTGGGTACAGCGCCGAAGCCCAGCAGCTTGGCTTCTGCAATGGGATCATCGCTGCCGCCACAGGCCGTCACGCCAAAACCACCGAGCACGGCTGTGCCCACCGTACCCACGCTGCCACGCAGCAAACCACGGCGCGACAGACGGGCGCCCAGCACGGCATCAAACGTAGGGTTTGCAGAGGTGTTGGAGTTTTCGTTGTTGAAGTCAATCGCCTGTTCGGGCGCATCCACGCGGTGGTTCATCGGGGTTCCTTGGGTTGTGGGTTGCAAAACCACTGGAGCGTAAGAACCCTTCACGACAACTTCGTGACGCTTGCAAGGCACTTTGATGGCAAGCCCATGCACAGCGCTTGAGCGGCCATAACAGCACCGCAGCCAGAATGCACGGCACTGGGCCGACCCGCTTTGAACGCCTGCCGCTATTGTGCTGATCGCTGCGTTCTTTGCATCCAACGTCCTGCTTGGCGTGCAATGCAGCCCCTGCTATCAGCGCCCGGCTGCATTCTTGCTGCGGTGCTCATGCAGGTACACCCGGTCGTCCACGCTGGAGAAAATCACGGCAAACACGATGCCCAGCGCCGCGCCCAGAATGGTGTCCAGCACGCGCTCGACCGGCATGCTCGCGGCCACGGCCGGCGATGCCAGGTAGGTCATGAGCAGCGCCATGGGCGTCACGGTGATCTGGCCCAGGGCGTAGTTGTAGCCAATGACCACCTCGGTCAGAAACTGGAACACCACGATGGCCGCCACCACCATCCAGAACGAGGGTTGCTGCGCCAGCATGGCCCAGACAATGAACGAGCCCACGATGGTGCCCGCCATGCGCTGCAGCGCGCGGTTCATGGTGATGTGCAGGTGCCCGCCCTGCAACACCGACACCGCACCGATCGCCGCCCATGCCGGGTGCTGCCAGCCGGCCATATAGGCGATCCAGGCGGCCAGTGCGGCGCAGGCCGTGATACGCCCGGCGGCAATCCACTGGTGCGACCAGGGGGCCACATGTGCGGGCGGCAAGCGCAGCGCCTTGAGTTCAGGGGCACGCCACCGGTCGGTCACCAGACAGGTCAACACGGCCACCACGCCGCCGGCCAGGGTAGCCAGCACCCGGGCCAGAACCTCTGCGCCACTGCCCACGGGGTGGTAGGCCGCCCCGGCGGCAAACACGATGATCACCGCCCCGGGACCGCCCAGCCCCCACCACGACACCGCTACGGTGGCCGCGCCGGCCACCAGGGCCAGCGCGAACGCCATCATCCACGGTGGCGCGCCCGCCCACGATGCGAGCGAAGGCACCAGCACCCCCAGCGCCAGCAGCAGCGCGCAGATCACAACGATGCGCATGCGCCGCTCCACCGTGGCAAAGCGCCCGAACAGGGCCGCCAGCGCGCCCAGCGAGGCAAAACCCACCAGCTGGGGCCAGGGCGAGAAATACGTGGCCACGATGGCTAGCAACACCGCCAGCGCGGCCTGAAAGCCGGCAATCGCAAAGATACGCGGCGAAGGCGGCGCGCCGATGGTCATGCTCTCCCGCCACTGCGCCGGGCTGACGAGGTGGCGCGCCGAGCTGCCGTGCGAGGCGCCGCGACGGCGTCGGGATCTCGTTGCAGATGCGTTTTTATCGGTCATAGGTGCTCCATCGTGGGCAACGGGGTTCACTCCACCACCGTCAGCTTGGCCACCGACAGCGCCAGCCACTTGGTGCCGTGGCGCGGAAAATTGACCTGCGCGCGCGCGTCGTCGCCCTGGCCTTCGATGGCCAGCACCTTGCCTTCGCCGAACTTGGTGTGGAACACGTTGGTGCCCGCGCGCAGGCCATGCGAAGGCGCGGCTTTCTGCACCGGCACCGGTGGGCTGGCGAAGGTTTCTGGCTTGAAACCCAATGAGTTTCTGGCACTGGCTGGATAGGTGCCTCCAGCTCCTGAATTGGGAGCATACGAGCCAAAACCCTGCTGCCTGGGCGTGATCCACTTGAGGGCGCCCTCGGGCAGTTCGTCGAAAAAGCGGCTCTTGATGTTGTAGCGCGTCTGGCCATGCAGCATACGCGTCTGCGAGTGGCTCAGGTACAGGCGCTTGCGCGCGCGGGTGATGGCCACGTACATCAGGCGGCGCTCTTCCTCCAGGCCATCACGGTCACTGGCGGAGTTCTCGTGGGGGAACAGGCCCTCCTCCATGCCGCCGATGAACACGCCGTCAAACTCCAGGCCCTTGCTGGCGTGCACGGTCATGAGCTGCACGGCGTCCTGCCCGGCCTGGGCCTGGTTGTCGCCCGCTTCGAGAGCGGCATGGGTCAGGAACGCGGCCAGGGGCGAGAGGGTTTCGCCGGTGTCGGCATCCACCATGCCGGGCACGGGGGGTTTCAGGGGTTCGTCGAGCACTGGCGCATTCGGGTCCAGCCCTTGGCTCACGGCACTTTGGGTGAGCGGCGTGCCATGCTCGTCCAGCGGCAAGGCCACCGCATCGCGGCCAAAGCCTTCCTGCGTGACAAAGCTCTCGGCGGCGTTGACGAGTTCTTCCAGATTTTCGATGCGGTCCGCGCCTTCCTTCTCGGTGCGGAAGTGCTCCACCAGCCCCGTGGATTCGAGCATCTGCTCGATGATGCCGCGCAGGTTCAGGCCCTGGGTCTGCTCGCGCAGCACGTCCACCATGGCCACAAACGCGCCCAGGTTGGCGCCCGCCTTGCCGGGCACGGCGCTCACCGCGTCATGCAGCGAGCAGCCCGCGGCGCGGGCCGCGTCCTGCAGCACCTCGATGCTGCGCACACCAATGCCCCGCGGCGGAAAGTTGACCACGCGCGTGAAGCTGGTGTCGTCGTGCGGGTTCTCCAAGAGGCGCAGGTAGGCCAGCGCGTGCTTGATTTCGGCGCGCTCGAAAAACCGCAGGCCGCCGTACACGCGGTAGGGCACGCTGGCATTGAACAGCGCCGATTCGATCACCCGGCTTTGTGCATTGCTGCGGTAGAGCACGGCGATTTCCTTGCGCTCAAAGCCGTCGTTGCGCACCAGCTGCTTGATCTCGTCCACCATCCACTGCGCCTCGGCCAGGTCGGAGCTGGCCTCGTACACGCGCACGGGCTCGCCGGCGCCCTGCGTGGTGCGCAGGTTCTTGCCCAGGCGGCGGCTGTTGTGGCTGATGAGGGCGTTGGCCGAGTCGAGGATGTTGCTGTAGCTGCGGTAGTTCTGCTCCAGCTTGATTTGCTGCTTTACATCGAATTCGCGCACGAAGTCGGTCATGTTGCCCACGCGCGCGCCGCGGAAGGCGTAGATGCTCTGGTCGTCGTCGCCCACGGCGATCACGCTGCCGCGCGCTTCATAGCGCCCATCCACCTCGTTGCCCGCCAGTTGCTTGAGCCAGGCGTACTGCAGCCTGTTGGTGTCCTGGAACTCATCGACCAGGATGTGCTGGAAGCGGCGCTGGTAGTGCTCGCGTATGGGGTCATTGTCGCGCAGCAGCTCGTAAGAGCGCAGCATCAGCTCGCCAAAGTCCACCACGCCTTCGCGCTGGCATTGTTCTTCGTACAGCTGGTAGATCTCGACCTTGCGGCGCGCATCGCTGTCATTTGTCTGCACGTCGCCGGGGCGCAGGCCTTCTTCCTTGCAGTTGGCAATGAAATAGGCCAGCTGCTTGGGCGGAAAGCGCTCATCGTCCACGTTGTGCTGCTTGCACAGGCGCTTGATGGCCGAGAGCTGGTCTTGCGTGTCGAGGATCTGGAACGACTGCGGCAGCCCCGCCGCCTTGTGGTGCGCGCGCAGCAGCCGGTTGCACAGGCCGTGGAAGGTGCCGATCCACATGCCGCGCACGTTGACGGGCAGCATGGCCGACAGGCGCGCCACCATCTCCTTGGCGGCCTTGTTGGTGAAGGTCACGGCCAAGATGCCGCCGGGCGTGGCGTAGCCGTTTTGCAGCAGCCAGGCGATGCGGGTGGTCAGCACCCGGGTCTTGCCCGAGCCCGCCCCCGCCAGGATGAGCGCATGGCCTGCGGGCAGCGTGACGGCAGCCAGTTGCTCGTCGTTCAGGTTGGCCAGGAGGGGTGATGCGGCCGGGGCCGCACCGGCGTGTGGGGGCACCAGAGGTTCTGGCGCGCCGGAAAACGGGTCTTGTGGGAACATGGGGCCATTGTAGAAAGCACCCCGCCCATCCATGAGAAACCTGGCCGTCACCCTGACCGCCCTGCTGGCACTGCACAGCCCCCCGCTGGCGGCGCAGGCCAGTTGCAGCAGCGACGGCGCACCGCCCCCCATGGCCTTGTTTGAACGCTTCATCAGCGCCGACTGCGAGGCCTGCTGGAGTGATCCCGCCACGCCGGCGCCCGGTTCGGGCGCGCTGGTGCTGGACTGGATCGTGCCCGGCACCCTGGGCGACGATGCACCGCTGTCGGCCGCCGCCAGCGCGGATGCCCTGGGCCGTTTGCAGGCGCTCGGGCGCCAGGTGCCTGCCACCACCGATGTGCACACCGCACCGGTAGCGGGCGCATCCTCTGGGCGGCTGCGCGTGGCGCATGGCATGGCCGTCAACGACTACCTGGGCACCTCCATCGCATTCACGCCGGTGCGGGCGGCCGCTGGGCGCAACGCGCCATCGGCCCCGTGGCGCTTTTTCCTACTGCTGGTGGAAACCGTGCCTGCAGGTACCGAGGGCTCGCCCGTGGCCCGGAATATTGCCCGTAACCTGCTCCAGGGCCTATGGAATCAGCGCGAGCAGCCATCACCAGCAGACCCAAAGCGCTGGATGGAGGCACGCCCCATGCGCATCCCCGAAGGCGCCCGGCCCGAACGCCTGCGCGTGGTGGGCTGGGTGCAGGATGCGCAAGGGCGGGTTGTGGCTGCGGCGCAGTCGCACTGCGGGGCGCAGCCGGGCGGCCAGCAGGGCCATGACGGAAATCCCGCGCGCGGGTAGAATCAATCACCGGGCCCAAGTTTCTTGCAGCCCGGTTTTTTGTGCCTGCGCACCGCAGGGCCCGGTGCAGCCACCACGCCAGCACCCACGAAGCCGGTTTTCAAGCCAAGCGCCCATCGCGCCGGAAATCCTTCCGCCGCGACCCTTTCACAGGAGCTTGGAATCTCATGGAAATCTTCGACTACGACAACGTTCTTTTGCTGCCGCGCAAATGCCGCGTGGAAAGCCGCTCGGAATGCGACGCCAGCGTGGAACTGGGCGGCCGCTCATTCCGCATCCCGGTGGTGCCGGCCAACATGAAGACGGTAGTGGACGAAAAGATCTGCACATGGATGGCACAGAACGGCTACTTCTATGTCATGCACCGGTTTGATCTGGACAACCTGCAGTTCGTGCGCGACATGCACGCCAAGGGTTGCTACGCATCGATCTCGCTGGGCGTCAAAAAACCCGATTACGACACCGTGGACCAGCTGGCGGCCGAGGGGCTGTGCCCCGAATACATCACCATCGACATCGCCCACGGCCATGCCGACACGGTGAAGGCCATGATCGGCTACCTCAAGGAAAAACTGCCCCGGGCCTTTGTGATCGCCGGCAACGTGGCCACGCCCGAAGCCATCATCGACCTGGAGAACTGGGGCGCCGATGCCACCAAGGTGGGCGTGGGCCCAGGCAAGGTGTGCATCACCAAGCTCAAGACGGGCTTTGGCACCGGCGGCTGGCAGCTGAGCGCGCTCAAGTGGTGCGCGCGCGTGGCCACCAAGCCCATCATCGCCGACGGCGGCATCCGCAGCCATGGCGACATCGCCAAGAGCATCCGCTTTGGCGCCACCATGGTGATGATCGGCTCGCTGTTCGCGGGCCACGAAGAATCACCCGGCAAGACCGTGGAGGTGGACGGCGAGCTTTTCAAGGAGTACTACGGCTCGGCCAGCGATTTCAACAAGGGTGAATACAAGCACGTGGAAGGCAAGCGCATCCTGGAACCCATCAAGGGCAAGCTGGCCGAGACGCTGATCGAGATGGAGCAGGACGTGCAAAGCTCCATCAGCTACGCGGGCGGCACCCGGCTGATGGACGTGCGCAAGGTGAACTATGTGATCCTGGGTGGCGACAATGCGGGCGAACATCTGCTGATGTAGGCCACGCGGCGGGCGCGTGCAAGGCGGCACTGCAAGCTCGCTGACAGGGAGCGTCAGCGAAAAAGACCATGATGGCGGCACAAAAGTAGCTGCCCAAGGATGCGCCCATGACCACCACCACACCGCTTCGCATTGCTGTTCTCGGCATTGGCATGATGGGTCTGCCCATGGCCCGGCGCCTGTGCGCGGCGGGCCACCAGGTGCACGCCTGGAACCGCACCCGCGCCAAGGCCGATCCGCTGGCATCCGTGGGCGCCACGGTGCACGACGCCCCTGCGGATGCAGTCCGCAGCGCCGACTTCGTCATCAGCCTGCTGGAAAACGGCCCCGCAGTGGACCAGGTGCTGTTCGCAATGGGCACGGCAAAGGCCATGCGTGTGGGCACCCTGTTCATCGACATGGCATCGATACAGCCCCGGGAAGCCCGCGACCACGCGGCCCGCCTCGATGAAATGGGGCTGGCCCATCTCGATGCACCAGTGTCCGGCGGCACGGTGGGCGCCGAGAACGGTACGCTGGCCATCATGGCCGGCGGCCGGGCGCAGGATTTTGCGCGCGCACAGCCCCTCTTCGCCATTTTTGGCCGCGCCACCCATGTGGGGCCCCATGGTGCCGGCCAGCTGGCCAAGCTGGCCAACCAGATGATCGTGGGCATCACCATCGGTGCGGTGGCAGAAGCACTGCTGTTTGCCGCCAAGGGTGGTGCCGACATGGCCAAGGTGCGGGAAGCCATCGGCGGCGGCTTTGCCGACAGCCGGATTCTTCAGTTGCACGGCCAGCGCATGGTGGACCGCGACTTTGCACCACGCGGGCGCATGACGGTGCAGCTCAAGGATCTGGACAACGCCCTGATCACCGCCCGTGAAATCGGTTTCGACGCCCCCATCACCACGCTGTTCGAGGCGCTGTACAAGGACGGCATCGAGCACGGACTGGGCCAGCTGGACCACAGCGGCCTGTTTGTGGAGCTGGCGAGTCGCAACGCCATGCAATAATTTTTTCGTTCCGCCTTGTCAGCACCAGAAAAAATGGTGCATAATTCGAGGCTCAGCAGCAATGCTGAAAGATTAAATAGTTTGGGTTCTTAGCTCAGTTGGTAGAGCAGCGGACTCTTAATCCGTAGGTCGAGTGTTCGAGTCACTCAGGACCCACCAGACTAGCCCGCACGGGCACACGAAACCCTGCTATCACATCGGTAGCAGGGTTTTTTGTTTTTGTCTTTCGCTCGTCTGATGTAAGGGCGGATGTAAGACGATTTCGGGAATGCCGCCCCGCAAATCGCAGGCGCAAAAAAACCGCCTCGATGGGCGGTTGTGATGTGGCGAACCTCACTATCCGCGCAATGCGATCCTGTCAGGTTTTCGGTAGTCGCCGGACTGCAGGCATGTTTGACGCAGGCGCCTGAGCGATACGTAGTAGTTGATCAAGCATGGGTAGTGCACCTGGGTCGCGCTCCTTGAAGTACCCCGCTGCGCGCTGCGGCATCCAGGTATCGTTGATGTAGTTGCGAAACGCGACAAGAAACTCGATGGGATAGAGCTTGGCTTCGACGCTCGGACGATTCTCAAACTCGTGCACGTAGGTCGACAACGAGTCTGTGTCAATGCGAAGTTCGTCCCTCAAAAACTTACAGAACATCCGGCCCTGGGAGATATCCGGCATTAACTTTTCTGGCATCGTGTACCCCCGCACTTCAAGTGGGGCGATCAGCGTGTTCGTCATCTCTTGCAAGATTGAAAAGTGAGTGTTTGGGATCTTGCCCAAGTTCAGCATATGGCGGCGCAGGTGATAGGGGAGCTTAGCCTCACGAGGCTGCTGATCTCCATTCATCCAGTCGTAGACCCACTCAGAAACCTGCACTGCAAACTCAGCAGAAAGCCACTGCGCGAGATGAATTGCAACTTTGGGGTGAACCCAAGTGCTTGTGAAACCTTCTGACGACGTAAGTTGTTGAATTAAAAGCGAAACGCTAATTCGCGTTTTGGCTTCTAAGGCCCTCAGGAAGTTGCCCGTGGTCTCATTGCGCACGTAGTTGTGCCAGCGTTTCCCAGCCGCTGCGCACAATGCCGTTGCATTGATGTAGCCGTCGTCGGCGCGCTGCTGCACGATGGCGTTTTCGACCTGATGAGTGATAAGGGAGAGGGAATATTGATGAGACGGCATGGCGCTCCTTTCGAGCGTGAAAACCATGCAGCACTGAAATACACAAATTTGATGCAAAACGCATAAACAAGTGTATAATCGCGAGCTGCACAAGAAAGCTGGAGTGGGATCTTTCCTAGGGACACACCACAACTGCGACGATTGCCTAAGGTCGCCGACCATTCCGAAGGGAGTGGTCGGTTTTCTTTTGGCAAAGCGAATTGTAATCTTGCTTCGTATCCGGTTGAAATCACAACACGGTAGTGCAGGCCAGCAAAGGCCTGGATCGATCCACAGTTGTTTGTTTGACTGATCGCCGCCACTCCCACAACTTGGCTTGGACTCGATCACCCTCAGCCCGCGCAGCGGATACAGGCGCCCTTATCCATTCGCACGGCAGGGGCTTGTGACAGTAGTGGTGACAGCCAACACTTGGGAAACTGTTCACTCTTGCCAAAAGGCCGAGGTGCTCGCCAGATAGACCGTGGGTGCGCGATCGTCAGACAAATGGCTCGCGACGCCTGTGAAGATATGCCCGTCGAAGCACTCGGTATCCATTCATTCTTTCTGACGGTGCCTATGTACAAGACATTTTCAGCATCCGGAATCGAGATACGGAACTACGCCAATGGATCGAAGGTGGCAAACTGCTTTGGTAGCGGCACCGTCACTTCCAACCGGTCTGGCAGAAGCATCTCATCAAGCCAGTTCGCCACGTGCATCAGTCAAAAAGTTGTCTGCAACAACATCTTCCATCAAGGATGGTCGCGTCTTGGAATACACGCTAACAGGCCGCTGCATGACCAATGAGACCATTCAGCCGCAAAAGCGCCACCTTGAATCGATACGTAAGGGTTGAACCCTGAAACCAGGCCAGCGGTGGAGGTTGGCACGCCACTATGCTCAGTCGGGCCATTTCTGAATCTGGTTGCCGTTAACCAAAGCCGCCTCACCCAGGTCCACCAGCCGGATCCAGTGGCCACGAACAGCCGCCGGCGCGAGGGCCAACAACTGGCGCAAGGACAAGGTCATCGCATCCACCCAGCCGCGGTTTACCTTGAGCCCCAGGTCGTGGTTGTCGGTGCGCAGGCGCATGAGGCCGTCCTTGATCTCTAAGGCCACCTGGACATCAATTGGTGGCCCTACCAGACAGTCATCCACTGCATATGCCTGGCGCAACCAGCGCAATGCCTGCCGGAAACTTACCCCGTCCAAATCGGCATGAGGGAATCCAGCTTTCAAGGCCCGCAGGTCGCGCTGATGCTGGCGGTACACCCAGCCCAGTTCCAGTTGCTGCGGAATCAGCCGGTTGCCGAACACGCTTTCCCATAACTCCAGCACGGCCTGAATCATTCGACCCCGAGGCCAGTCATTCAACACCAGCGCCTCCGGGCAGTTCCAACTACGCACCTTGTGGGCGTAAGCGACAAACCGCCAATCGTTGAACATGCCTTTGGAGGCGGACATGTTGATCTCAACGCCTTCAAAGACAGACCGCCACTCATACACGTCTTCGTAACCACCCGACGTAGGCGAAAAATCCAGTTCGCGTAGCACCTGTTCCACGCCCACCACCTCGTTGGCGAAGTTCAACACCGCCCCTTCATAGGCCAGGTGCATGGCCCGCTCAAAGACAGGTGACTCCATCGCTTCGTCACCGACCAAATCGCGTACCTGTTGCACAGCTTTTTCGACATTACCTTGCTCTTGCTGCGCAACGACAAGCTCCATGTCAGCCACGGCCAGTTGGCTGACCGGGCGAAGGCATTTGTCCGCCACTATGATTTCCTGGCGCGCCTGGCCGTCGATCATGGCCGGCTCGGCTGTCAGCAAAACCTGCCATGCAAACACGGGATTTCGGGCATTCAACAATGCCTGGACCCAGCCTACGGGATGTCGAACGATGGCCAGCCGTCCATCTGGACTTCCAGCAATCCCGTGCAGAGAAGCCAACATGCCCACGCGCCCCACCGCGTTTTCAGGTATCCCTATCTTGCCGTCCATGTTGCGCCCCTAAAAGATCAATACCTGCTGCCGTTTGCCACCTGCTTGTCGTCGTGGGCTCCCCAGCTGGTGCGCTGGAGTATCGCCACCATGCCGGGGAACACGATGGCGTTGTTTGGACTGGGTATTTCTGCCATCGGTTGCCTCCAAAAGTTCGATCAGCCCACCGGAATCCAGACCAACTTGTCGTTGGAAAGCTCGGCCTCGCCGTCCCATCTGTAGGCCACCAGGGGACCGTTTGCCGCTGCTGACCAGTCCAGACAAGCCAGCTTGGAGCTTTCGATCACTGGATGGCCGCTGAACCAGTGGTGGCCAACGAAGATCGGAGAACCCTCGATCGCACTGATCACCAGTTCCGCGGGCCACTCCAGCCCCTTGAGCTGTTCTTCCTGGCCCTTGGGCACGATCGCCACCTCGTGGATCTCCTTGGCCCATTCACGCCAGTTGGCGATCCGCACGTTGCGGTGCCTGTGGCCGGCCTTGTCCAGAATGAAGCCACCATCCGGCAACGGGAGCTCCAGGCCGCAGGTCAGCAGTTCCCGCGCCCACTTGATCCGGGAGCTTCCGTCATAGGCGGCAATGAGAAGGTTGTCATCCAGTGCACGGCCATCGTTCCACCCAGCATCCTTGAGCACCTGGACTGCTTCATCGTCCCAGCAGCCGTGTACCGCCCGAAAGCCACCGAGGTCCAGGAATGGGGGGAGGGTCTTGAACCATTCCACCCAGGCCATGTGCTCCTTGGAGCCTTCGCCGACCTGCGCCAGGAATTCGGCGTGCCGCAATCGATTCTTTTGGCACTTGCTGGAATCACCGCGGTTAGGACGCAGACACTCGCCCTCGGCCGCAGGGTCGGCGGTGGCGAATCCGATCGCGTTGAACTCGTGGTTGCCCATGATCGCGCGGGCATCACCAGAATCGATCATGCTGCGGGCGATCTCCAGCACCCGCATTTGCTCAGGCCCGCGGTCGATCAGATCACCCAGAAAAATTGCCTGCCGCCCCGCCGGTGCCTTGTATCTGCGGCCGCAGGGCATGTAGCCCATCTTCAGCAGCAGGGCTTCGAGCTTGGTGGCGTGGCCGTGGATGTCGCCGATGAGGTCATACGCCATATTTGAGTCATTCATGCTCGGCTCTTTCTAAGTTGCGTCATGCAATTAACTATAGGCGACTTAAATGCATAATGCAACTATGCAAAAAACCCATCACCTCAAAAGCATCATCGAGTCTGATCGATCGCCGACTAAGCAGCACCCCATGCCGTTCGTGCGGGTGGAGCTGGTGGTGCTCTGCGTGGTGGGAGATCGCCTGCATGTGTTGCTAAGCCATCGCGAGGGGGCGCCCTACAAGGGCAAATGGGGGCTGCCTGGGGGCGTATTGCGGATTGATCTGGACGGCTCACTGGAAGCTGCCGCACAACGGGTGGCGCAAGAGCGCCTGAACATGAGCTTGCCCAACTTGGATCAGGTCGCGGCGGTAGGGGGCGCCGATCGAGATCCTCGCGCCCCCTGGGCCATGAGCGTGGTCTACCGCAGCCTGGTGCAAGCTGATCTGGGTGCCACACCGGGCAAGCGGGTGCAGGCGCTGGCCTGGAGAAACGTGACCGATGTGATGCAGGCACCGGATTTGGCCTTTGACCATGCCAGTTTAGTTGCCAAGGCAGTGGAAGAAACCCGGCGGGAAGTTCGTGAACTGCGCTTTCAGACAGGATGGCTACCGGAAGAATTTACCTTGAGTGAACTTCAAGCGTTAAGCGAGGCGGTCTTGGCAGGACCGCTGGACAAGGTGACGTTCCGGCGGCGAATAGTGGCGTCAGGCTGTGCGTTCGCCCTGGAAGGAAAAATGAAGATGAGTGGGGCACATAGACCGGCGCAACTTTATTCGCTTGCAGGTTGATTTAGCAGCGATAGATGGCGGGCCGGGCGGGCATCGTTGAGGAAGTCGGCCTACCCCGCGCCGCAATGGCCGTATCGCTGACTGGTTTAACGGAAAAGATACCCAGCGCAACGTGCTGTATGAGGATAAGGCGCAGATTGCCGAGGGGGTGACGGGCAGATTGGACCCCAGAAACGCAAATCCCACCTTTAAGGGGTGGGATCTCGTGTCGGCCAAGGGCTCTATCAACACCGTTGAGCCCAATGCTAGGGCGGCTACTGCTTCGATCTCCAACAAAACAATCATTGCAGCATTCGGCGCCCCCATCAGCCGTTGTGTTGTACAGGTTTGCCCCGAGCATCCTCTTCCAACGCCATCCATAAGTACGGGGTAGGCGACGACAAACTCAAGCTCGAAATCACCGAGAGCTCCCTGCAGGACAACATCCAGGCCACCATCGAGAAGATGCGTGAGCTGCGCCAGCAGGGCGTTTGTTTCGCGATCGATGACTTTGGCACCGGGTACTCCTCCCTGTCCTCGCTGCGCAATCTGCCGATTCAGATCGTCAAGATCGATCGCTCGTTTGTCCGTGACATCGACTGCGATTCCAAAGATGCCGCGATTGCTCGGACGATCCTGCATCTGACTGCCTGATCCGTCAGCGCGGCGCACCACCAGACTACAACGCTGATTTGAAGGAGAGCCTGCACAAAGCGTATTGATGAAATGACGGTCAAACCGGGTTGGGAAATTCCGATGAATCGCCAGTACCTTGAGTACATCCCGGAGATAGGAACCCCAGCCGCGAATTGCCATCATGGGCAGCAGCGACCACTGCACCAACAGCCCGGATGTAAGGCAGCAAACCCTTCAGACCATCACAACGCAAAAAGCTTACTCTCCTTGGGCGGACCATGTAAGGCGATTCAAACGGCTGCTGGCCCCGGCGCCCATTCTCGGGTGCGTAGGGCTCAATCAGACAGACCAGTTCAGCCCAGGGGACTACCAGTTCCATAGCATCGAGGAATTCGCGCTTGCGTGTGCGCTTGGTAGTATTGCTCAGGCCCAGGCTGCTTTGCTTCATGCAGGTATTGTCTAGGCTTCAAACCCGCCCAATCAAATCACGCAGGAATTCGTGCAGAAGTTCCCTAGAGCAGTCGCGACCTGGCGGAGCGGTACTCCGCCTCCAGTCGGTCGACCAAAGCGGCTACATCGGGCACGTCCTGGATGGTGCCGATACCCTGCCCCGCACCCCAGATGTCTTTCCATGCTTTGACGCCTTGCGTGTCCACCTGCGGCATACCCGTGCGTGCGACCTCAGTCGCGGGGAGGTAATCCGGGTCCAGCCCGGCGGCAGAGATGCTCTCGCGCAGATAGTTACCGTGCACGCCCGTGAAATAATCAGTGTAAATCACGTCCGCCGCCTTGCCGCGCACGATCGCCTGCTTGTACTCCTCGCGCGCATGCGATTCGCGCGTAGCGATGAACCGCGTGCCCATGTAGGCATAGTCGGCGCCCATGGCCTGGGCGGCAAGGATTCCGGAACCGGTGGTGATTGCGCCTGACAGCACGAGCGGACCGTCATACACCGAGCGAATCTCGTTAACCAGTGCGATCGGGTTGATGCGCCCCGCATGCCCGCCTGCACCTCCGGCCACCAGGATAAGTCCGTCGACGCCGGCTTCGAGTGCCTTCATGGCATGGCGGAAGTTCACGACGTCGTGCAGGATGACGCCACCGTAGCGATGGATCTCCTGCACCACCTCGTTCGGCGCGCGCAGACTGGTAATGGTGATGGGCACCTGCAGGCGTACGCAGGTTTCAACGTCGCGGTAAGCCCGCTCGTTGCCCGGGCTCAGCACCTGGTTGACGGCGAACGGAGCGACGACCTGGCCGGGATGTTCGCGCTGGTATGCATCCAGCTCCTGCCGGATATCCACGATCCATCGTTCCAACTCGCTCTCTGGGCGTGCGTTGAGGGCAGGAAACGAACCAACTAGGCCGGCCTTGCACTGTGCCTTAACCAGCTCGGGAAAAGACACGAGGAACATGGGCGAACAGATCACGGGCAGCCGAGTGCGGCCCTCGAGCATGGGAATGACTGCCATGAATACCTTGCGAAGGAGGAAAGGACGGCCCTTAGCGGGGGAAAATGTGATTGGCGATCGCGTTCTTCTGCGTCTGCGTAGTGCCGCCGGTGATGGTCAACATGCGGACGTCGCGGAACATGCGCTCGAGCGGCAACAGCCCGAAGTAGCCATAGCCGCCGAACATCTGCTGGCAGTTGATCACCGCCTTCTGCGCCATCTCCGTCGCGTAGACCTTGGCCACCGACGACAGGCACGGGTCCGCCTTGCCGGCATCCACAGCCGCCAACGCGCGGTAGCAAAGGCCGCGTGCTGCCTCGATCTCGATCCACATGTCAGCCATCATCCATCGTAAGCCCTGCATGTCCGCAAGCCGCTGGCCAAACTGCTTTCGAACCATCATGTAGTCGCGCGCCATTTCGAAGGCGCCTTCCGCGACGCCCAGCGCCATCACACCCATGCCGACCCGCGTCGCGTTGTAGACGGCAAGTGTCTGCACGAAGCCCTTCGAATTTTCCGCGCTACCCATAGTGACCACATTCCCGACGGGCACCCGCACGTTGTCGAAGAACAGCTCGTTCTCGCTCGCGCCTCGCACGCCCATCTTGTGCTTGATCTTGTGGACCTGTAGCCCTGGGCTGCCTTTTTCAACCAGCAGCGTGCCGACACCCCTGGCCCCCTTGGAGGGCTCGAACCGGGCGTAGACTAAGTGCAGGTCCGCTCGGTCGCCGTATGTCGTAAAAACCTTCTGCCCGTTGACAACGTAGTCATCCCCATCCCGCACTGCCGACGTTGTGATGGCAGCGCCGTCGGATCCGGCTTCCGGCTCTGTCCAGGCAATGCTGCACTCCAGCTCGCCGCTGATGAACTTCGGCATGAGCCGATTGCGCAGCGGTTCCGGCGCGCAGGTGGCAACAATGCGCGGCGAGACGTTCTGCTCATGAACGATCAGCGCCGTCGCCAGGTCTACCTTGGCGATCTCTTCGATCACGAGGTAGGTGTCGACTAGCCCCAGCCCTGAGCCCCCATGAGCCTCGTCGATGCTGAGCCCGAGATAGCCCAGCTCGCACAGGAGCTTCTTGTTCTCTTCCGGGAATTCCTCGTTACGGTCCCAGCGCTCCGCCTTGCCCCGGAAGACCTCGGTCGCCAGCTTGCGGGCGGCGTCGCGCATTTCGACCTGCTGGGGTGTAAGTTCAAAGTCCATGATGTGCCTCGCTCAGGATTTCAGCTTGCCGCGGAAGTCGGGCTTGCGCTTCTCCAGGAACGCCTGCACGCCTTCCTTGGACTCCTCGGTCTGGTAAAATAGGGCCAACGCCTCAAAGCCAAGGTTGCCGATGCCTCGGATGGAATCGGAGTCTTGGTTGAATGAGCGTTTCGCGATCGCCAATGCGGTCGGGCTCTTCTCGAGGATCTCGCGGCACCAGAGATCCACTTCGATGTCCAGGTCCTCAGCCGGCACGACTTTATTAACCCAGCCCATGCGCTCTGCCTCGACGGCGGAATAGCGCCGGCAGAGATACCAGACTTCCCGCGCCTTCTTCTCGCCAATGACTCGCGCTAGCAGTGCTGTCCCCCAGCCCGGGTCGACCGAGCCCACTTTTGGGCCCACCTGCCCCAACATGGCTGTGTCGGCGGCGATGGCGAGGTCGCACACAGTCACAAGCACATTGCCGCCACCGATGGCAAAGCCGTTGACCCGGGCGATCACGGGCTTGCGGCAGTCGCGGATCGCACTCTGCATTTCCTCCACCGGAAGCCCGATCACGCCGCGGCCGCCGTAGCTGCCTTCGTGGCTCGACTGATCGCCGCCGGTGCAAAACGCCTTCTGACCCGCGCCGGTGATCACCACGACGCCGATGGCGCGATCATGGTCTGCATCCCTCATGGCCGCGATGATTTCCTCGCAAGTCTGGGCGCGAAACGCGTTGTAGACCGTCGGCCGGTTGATGGTGATCCGCGCAACGCCGTCGCGCTTCTCGTACAGGATATCTTCGTAGTTCATGTAGTGTCCCAGGTTATCCGTGCATCGTGAGACCGCCAGAGATGCTGAGCACCTGGCCGGTCATGAAAGCTGCCTCGTCCGACAGCATCAGCGCGAGCATCCCCGCGTAGTCCTCGGGTTCGCCCAAACGCTTGAGCGGAATGGCGCGCTTGAGTCCCTCGGCAATCTTGGCGCCAGCCTCGCCGGCGCCAGTAAAGCTCTGGAGAATCGGCGTGTCTGTCGGACCAGGGCACAGCGCGTTGAGGGTCACTCCATTACGCGCCAACTCGCGTGCCATGGTCTTGGTGAATGCGATGATGCCGCCCTTGCACGCGGAGTAGACTGCTTCTCCCGACGACCCAACGCGGCCCGCATCGGATGCCACGTTCGCCACGCGCCCGAAACCACGCGCCGCCATGCCCTTGAGCACCACGTGGTGCATGGTTAGCGGACCGTATAGGTTGATGTGCACGACCTTGTCCCAAAACGCACGGTCGGTGTTGAGGAAGTTGCTGACCGCGTCCCAGCCTGCGATGTTGGCGAGACCTTCGACCGGTCCGAAGCGCTGCTCGAACTCTGCATGAGCGGACTCGACGGCCGACAGATCGGAGATGTCCAACTGCCATGCCGCTGCTCGGCCCCCAACTTCGTTGATGCTGTCGGCGGTGTGCGTGGCACCTTCGCCATTCAGGTCGAAGATCCCGACCACACATCCTTCGGCCCCCAACCGCAAGGCCGCGGCCCGCCCGATACCGCTTGCGCCACCCGTGAGGATTACCCGGCGATCCTTTAAACCCTTCATGTTTGTCTCCTCCAGCCCATCTGCGGGGGCTGCGAAATTAGTCTAACATACGTTAGGCAGATTGGAAGCGCGATGTGCAATAATCCCCCCCTATCGGCCATGCGGCGGGCGGAATCTACTCGAATGGCTACAAGTATCAAAATAGCGCGGGAGCGCAAGACAGTGCCGTCGACCGCGGGGCGCAAGCGCACGGCCAGAAAGGCCGTGCCGGCAGCCAAGGCAAAGTCCTCAACGCGCTCGATCATCCTGCAACACGCTGCTCGCCTGCTGCGCGAGAACGGCTACGCGGCGGTATCGCTGCGCCAGATTGCGGCCGAGGCGAACATCAAGGCCGGGAGTATCTATTACCACTTCGAGTCGAAGGAAGAGATCCTGCACCACGTGCTGGAAGAAGGTCTGCGGGTCATCGTCCAGGAAGTAAACAAGGCCGTGGCGCAGCTGCCTGCGGGCACGCCCTTTCGCGAGCGGCTACGCGCCGTGATCCGCAGCCATCTGCACGGTTTGCTCCAGGTGGGCGACTTTTCCTCGGCCAACATTCGCATCTACGGGCAGGTGCCGCCCGACGTACGCAAGCGGCACCACGTGGCACGGCGCGCCTTTGCCGACTGGTGGGACGGGTTCCTGGAGCAAGCGGTCGCCGAAGGATCTCTGCGGTCGAACCTAGACCTGAGCATCATTCGGGTGTTCATTGTCGGCGCGCTGAACTGGACAGTGGAGTGGTACGACCCCGAGAAGGGATCGTTCGACAAGCTGGCCGATCAGCTGTACACGATCATTGCCGACGGGTTGGTCAGCGATTGATCGCACCGGTGCTTAGATGATGCCTTTGCGCTGGAGGGCGGCGAGCTCTTCGCCGGTCTTCCCCAGCAGCTCGCCCAGCACTTCGGCCGTGTGTTGTCCCAGCCGGGGAGGCGCGGCCCGGTAGGTGACGGGCGTCTCCGACAAGTGGATCGGATTACCGACGGATGCCATGCTGGCGCCATGGCCGGTTGGAATGTCGACACGCATGCCCCGGTGCACGAGCTGCGGGTGTTCGAAGACTTGTCGGTAGTCGTTGATGCGGCCGTTGGGCACATCGTGGGCGCTCAGGCGCTCCAGCCAGTGCTCCGACGGCAGGGTCAGCATGGTGCGTTCCATTTCCGGGATCAGTTCCAGACGGTGCGTGATGCGTCCCGGCGCCGTGCTGAAGCGCGCGTCGGCGCCGAGGTCCGGCCGCTCGATCGCCACGCAGAACCGCTGCCACTGACCGTCGTTGCCGGCCGCGACGATGATGTGCCCGTTCGAAGTGCGGAACACCTGATACGGCACCATCACCGCGTGCGCGTTGCCATAACGGCGCGGCACGCTACCGGTGAGCAGGTGCGTCGCCGCATGGTTGGCACCCATCGCGGCGATGCAATCGAGCAGAGCGATGTCAATATACTGCCCCGTGCCTGATGCATGCCGGTGGTTCAGCGCAGCGAGGACCGCAATGCTCGCATACATGCCGGTCATCAGGTCGGTTACGGCAACCCCCACTTTCTGCGGCCCGCCGCCCGGCTTGTCGTCGGCCTCGCCGGTCACGCTCATCAGCCCCCCCTCGCCCTGGAAGACGAAGTCGTAGCCCGGGCGGTCCGCATACGGGCCGTCCTGGCCGTAACCGGTGATGGAACAATAGACTAGGCGCGGGTTGATCTCGCGGAGCGAGGAGTAGTCGAGCCCATAGCGCGCGAGGTCGCCCACTTTGTAGTTCTCCACCACCACGTCGGCGCGAAGCGCAAGTTCGCGCACCAGGGCCTGACCTTCCTCGCTGGCGATGTCGACCGAGATCGACTTCTTGTTGCGGTTGGCTGCGGTGTAGTAAGTGGAGTCCGCGCGCGCTCCTTCGGCCGCCGTCACCCACGGCGGGCCCCAGTGCCGCGTGTCGTCGCCCGCTTGCGGCCGCTCCACCTTGACCACGTCGGCGCCCAGGTCAGCCAGCATCTGCGTGCACCAGGGGCCGGCGAGGATGCGGGTCAAGTCGAGGACGAAGATTCCTGAAAGTGCGCCTGTCATCTGGAGTCCTAAGTGGGTGGCTGCACTCAGTTCCCGCGGAACTGGGGCACCGTCTTGTTCCTAAACGCGTCGACGGCGTTCACATGGTCCTCGGACTGCATGATGACCGCCTCCGCCGACGCTTCAAGTTCGAGGAATTCCTCGAGGTTCATTGACAGACCGCGCGCAAGCAAGGCCTTGTCGAGGCCAAAGGCCCGGGTGGGTCCGGCCGCCAGCCGCTCGGCCAGGCCCATGGCCTCGTCCATCAAGATCTCGGGAGAAAACACCGCCCGCACGATGCCGAGCTGCTTCGCGTGCTCCGCGTCGATCACGTCGGCCAGCAGCACCATTTCCTTGGCGCGCTGCGTGCCAACGATGCGCGCCAGCAGGTAGAGCCCTCCACCGTCCGGGATCATCCCGACTTTGCTGTAGCTCTGGCAGAAACGGGCGGTGCTGGAAGCGAGGATGACGTCGCCCAGCAGGGCGACGTTGAAGCCGACCCCGAACGCCACGCCATTCACCGCGACGACCACGGGCTTCTCAAGCCCGTACAGCGCCAGCGTAACGCGGTGCTGCTGCCGCAGCCGGTCACGCATCGCAAGGGCGCCGGTGCTGCCGAAGGTCTTGATGTCGCCGCCCGAACAGAAGGCGTCGCCAGCGCCGGTGATGACCAGCGCACGAATCGAATCGTCGTCCCGCACCTGGTACACCACACGTTCCATTTCGCGCCGCATATCGGGCGTCAACGCATTGCGCGCCGCCGTGTTGTCCAGCGTCATCACGGCGACACTGCCGCGTAGCTCCAGGGTGATCGGCATCGGCTATCGCGGGCTCAGACCCATCTGGCGCGCGATCAGGTTGCGCTGCATCTGGGAGGTGCCGGCGGCGATCGTCGTCGATCGCGCGTCACGGAAATGCCGCTGCATGTCAAACTCCATGATGTAGCCGTAGCCACCCATGATCTGCATGCCGTTGTTGGCAGCCTTGACGTAGGTTTCGGACGCGATGAGCTTGGCCATTGACAGCGTCTTGAGCGCGTCGCGCCCGATGCTCATCTCCCAGGCGGCCTTGAGCATCAGCATGCGTGCGGCCTCCACCTCGGCCTGCATGTCGGCCAGCATGTGTGCAATGGCCTGGAAGTCGCCAATCGCCTGGCCGAACTGCTTGCGCTCCTTGGCGTATTGCAGCGCCAGATCGACGGTGGCCTGCGCGGCGCCGCAGTAGCCCGCGGTTGTCATCATACGTTCGAGCTGCAGCCCTGACAGCATGTAGTTCCAGCCGCAGTTGACCTCGCCCACCAGGCGATCCTTCGGGACGCGGACGTTGTCGAAAAAGATTTCGTACGTGCCTATCGAGCGGCGGCCGAGCGTGTCGAGCTTGCGCAGTTGAATTCCAGGCGTCGTGTTGTCCACCAGGAATAGCGAGATCCCTTGCTTATACGGCACGCTGGCGTCCGTCTTCGCATACACCGAGATTACAGCATCGCGTGCGCCGGAGCCGGTGGAAAACACCTTCTGGCCGTTCAGCACCCACGCATCACCATCGAGCCGCGCGGTCGTCCGCATTGCGCCCGCATCCGAACCCGCTCCCGGCTCCGTCATGGCTATGGACATGCGGATCTCGCCCTTGATCAGTTTCGGGATGAAGTACTGCTTCTGTTCCTCGCTCGCGTTGTGCAGCAGGTTCATGCCATTGAAGACGCTGGTGCCGTAGCCGCCGAGGTAGTCGTAGCTGGTGCGCCCAATCTCCTCCGACACCGCGACGAAGTCCATGATGTTGCCGCCCAGGCCGCCGTACGCCTCGGGGAACGCCATGGCGACGAGGCCGAGGTCGACGAAGCCCTGGTACACCTCGTACGGGTAGCGTCCTTCGCGGTCTGTGGCGCGCACGTACTCGGGCGTCGCGACTTCGTCGAGCATGCGGCGCACGCTGGTGCGCAATATGCGCTGCTCTTCGCTGTATTCGAAATCCATGTCCTGTCCTTGTTTGTATCTGGGAGAGTGTCAGCTGCGTCGCTGGTCGAAGCTGCGACCGTAGACCAGTGAGGCCACCGTGTTGCGCAGGATCTCGACGGTGCCGCCACCCAACGCGAAGCCGCGGGAGTCGCGCACCATCCGCTCCAGCGGGAACTCGCGCGTGTAGCCATAGTGGCCGTGAATCTGCAGCGCCTCGTTGGTGACTCGCTGCACCATCTCGTTGGCGTAAAGCTTGGCGTAAGTCGCCTCGAGCGCGCGCGGAAAGCCGCCTTCCAGCCGGGTTGTGGCGTGCCGGACCATGAGGCGGGCCGCGTGGAGCTGGGTCGCCATGTCGGCTATCTTCCATTGGATTCCTTGGAACTCGCAGATCGGCCGGCCGAACTGGGTGCGTTCACTCGAGTAGGCCACCGCCAAGTCGAACGCGGCCTGGGCGACGCCCAGGCACATGGCCGCGTTGCCGACCCGCTCGGGACCGAAAGAGTTCATCAACAGGCGGAAGCTTTTGGTCGAGCCCAAGTCACCCGGCACGAGCACGTCTTCTTTCGCCACCCGGCAGTTGTCAAAGAACAGCTCCACCTCCCCGACGCCGCGGCCACCCATCTTGGGAGCGGCATGCCCGATTTCAAAGCCCGGCGCGCCCTTCTCGACGATCAGAGCGCCGATGCCATTGGCGCCAGTGGTCTTGCCAAAGCGGGCGAACACCAAAACGTGAGTGGCTTGTGCGCCCCCCGTGCAAAACGCCTTCTGGCCGCTCAGGATGTAGTCGTCGCCGTCTTCGGTTGCAGACGTCGACAGGTCGGTGACAGCGGAGCCGGCGCCCGGCTCGCTGATCCCGATGCCAAACATGTATTCTCCGCTCACGCACTTGGGCAGCCACCGCGCCTTCTGCTCTGGAGTTCCGAGTATCTCGATCGCCCGAGAGGGACCGTTGAGCGCCAGTTGGCAGATCAACCCTGTGTTGAAACAGACCCGGGAGATCTCTTCCAAAAACACGCAGGCATGCGCGATGGTGGCGCCCGAACCTCCGTACTCCTGCGGAATGACTAGGCCCAGGTAACCCAGGCGCGCGAGCAAGTCGCGGTTTTCGGCCGGAAACTCCTCCTGTTCATCCCAGTGGGCGGCCTTGCCGGCGAGCGCCTCCGTGGCGAACTTGCGCACGGCGGACCGGAACTCCTCGAGTTCGGAATCGGAAACTTCTTGCTCCATCTGCAATTACTCCACCTTCACGCCGGTCTCGCGAACGACCTTGCCAAAACGATCGTAGTCCCTGCGAATGACTGCGGCGAATTCTTCGGGGGTGCTGCCCACGATGTTGAAACCGCGGCCGCGCACCCGTTCAGCCATGGCTGGCTCCTTCAGGATGCTGGCGATCGTCTCACTCAACTTCTTGACTATGAGCGGCGGCGTGTTGGCCGGCGCGAGTACGCCGATCCATACTGACAAGTCCATCCCCGTGACATTGGCCTCCTGGAAGGTCGGCACATCCGGCATAGACGCCAGACGGGTGTGCGAGGTGACGCCCAGGCCGCGCAGGGCGCCGCTTTTCACGTGAGGCGCTGCCACCGGTACATCGGCAAACAGGATGGGAACCTGGCCGGCGACGACGTCGTTGACGGCGAGCGAGCTGCCACGATAAGGCACGTGCACCAACGTGGCACCGCTCTGCTGTTGGAACATCTGGCCGGTGAGGTGTCCGGCACCACCGTTGCCGGAGGACGCGAAGCTGTACTTCTCTGGATTCGCCTTGATCAGGGCAATCAGCTCGGTGAGGTTCTTCGCCGGCACCTTCGGATTGACGAATACGCCCATTGGCAAATCCGTCATGATGGACACAGGAGCGAAGTCCTTGATCGCGTCGAAAGGCAGGTTCTTGTAGACGTGCGGGTTGATCGAGTGGCTGGAGTTGACCAGCAGGATCGTGTAGCCATCTGCAGGGGAGGTCGCCAACATGGCGGAGCCGATGCTGCCGGCGCCTCCGGGTCGGTTCTCGACGACTACCGGCTGGCCCCAGCGCTCGCTGAGCTTCTGGGCGACATCGCGCGCGAGCACTTCTGTGCTGCCGCCTGCCGGAATGGGGGCTATGAATCGGATCGTCCGGGTTGGGTACTCCTGGGCCTGTGCGGACAGCGCGATCAACGCGGCGACGCCGGCCAGGGCGCCGGTTCGCAGGACTTGCATCAAACTAGACATGTTGTCTCCTTCTATAAATCTGTTGACACGCTCGTCTTGTGACTGGCGCCCGTGCGGTGCCACCGGTCAGAGACCCTTAAACGAAGGCTTTCGCTTGTCCAGGAACGCTCGCACGCCCTCCGCGTGGTCCTGGGTCTGGATCAACTGGTTCTGGACGTGCGATTCGAATTCGAGGAACTGGTCGAGATCGCAGCCGCCGGTCGCCAGGAACAGCCGCTTGGTCATTCCTAGCGCCAGCCCGGCAGCTTCGGCCAGTTCGCGCGCGAGCGCATCGGCTCGCTCGTGAAGCGCGGCGCCATCCACAAGTTCGGTGATCAACCCGAGGCGGAACGCCTCTTCACCACCCACGAGGCGGGCCGTCATGGTGAGCTCCTTGGCCCGCAGGACGCCAACATACTGGGTAAGCATGTAGACGCTGCCACCGTCAGGCACAAGCCCGATCTTGCGAAATACCTGCCCGAAGCGCGCGGCCGGCGAGGCCAGGATGAAATCTGCTGCCAGTGCCAGGCTCCAGCCGATACCGGTCGCTGCCCCCGCGACGGCGGCGATGACGGGCTTTTCCATGTGCACGATGGCCTTGATGATCTGGTGCGCACCGTGCAGCCGCTGCCGGCCGATCGGGATGGTGGGCTCGGACATGCTGGTGACGTCGGCGCCGGAGCAGAAGGCTTTGTCGGTTCCACGCAACACCACCACCCGCACTGCATCGTTCTGCGCGCAGTGTTGCAGCCGCTCCAGCAGCGCGTTCTTCATGTCTTGGCTGAGTGCGTTGAGTCGCTCAGGGCGATCGAGGGTGATCGTGGCCACACCAGCCACTTGTTCGAATCGCACCGTCATCTGCTGGTGTTCCATACTTCACCTCGCGGCCGCAGCCGCCCTGGTTTTTCCCGCGTACTGCACAGCGATGCGGCCGACTTTCTCACGGGCGATGATCAACTTCATCACGGGCGCCGGCCCATCGCCGATCTCCAGTCCCATGACATCACGCATGCGCTGTTGGTGCGGCAGGTCCATAGACCACCCGTAGTGACCGAAGCTGAGCAGACACTGGTGGATCACGTCGAACGCGGTCTTGGGCGCGAACCACTTGACCATCGCCGCTTCGGCGGTGTGCGGCCGCCCGGCATCCCTCAACTGCAGCCCGTGGTAGCAAAGCTCGCGGGCGGCAGCAATCAGCGTCTCGCCCTCTGACAGCGGAAAGCTCACCCCCTGATACTGAGCCAGCGGCGCGCCAAAGGCTTCCCTGTCCTTCACGTAGGCCCAAGCTTCGTCCAGGGACGCCTGCGCAGCGCCGATGCATTGCAGTGCGATCAGGATACGGCTGTAGTCGAAGCCGCGCATCACCTGTGTGAAGCCGGTCCCTTCCACGCCCAGCAGATACGCCGCAGGCACACGCACATCGTCCAGGAAGAGCGAGCCGCGGCCGACAATCTTGCTGCCCACGTCGTCGAAGGCAGTACGGCTGATGCCGGGGAGGTGTAGCGGGACGAGGAAGGCACTGACTCCGCCCGCGCCTTCCTCGATGGACCCGGTGCGCGCGAAGACGACGGCGGCATCGGCCTGGTCGGCGAAGCTGATTGACGTCTTCTCGCCGCTCAGCACGTAATCACCGCCGTCGCGGTACGCCCGCAACTGCAGGTTGGCGGCGTCGGAGCCTCCGCGCGGCTCAGTCAGGCCCAAGGCGATGATCGCCTCGCCGCTGACGATGCGTGGCACCCAGTGCGCCGCCAGCGCACTCGTGGCGTTGCGAACGATAATGCTGCCCATGAGGGATGCCATCAGCTGCACGTAGCTGACGTTGAAATCGCCATAGGCGAGTTGCTCCATCAGCATCCCCGTGGTAACGCTGTCGGAACCGAGGCCGCCGTACTCCTGCGGCAGATCAACGCCGATGAACCCGAGCCGCCCCATCTCGAGTACGAGCGCGCGGTCGAGGCGGCCTGAGCGCTCGCGGGCCTGGTAATCCGGCAACAGACGCTCAACTGAAAAGCGGCGCACTGCCTCTCGCATCGCGTGTTGGTCATCGCTAAAAAACATCTGCTACTCCGGCCACGTTGATTGCTTGCAACGACCGTTCGGCTCTGCCAAAATCTGCCTAACGTTCGTTCGATGAAACTTATGCTACCCCAGTTCATCGGACCCTATATAGGGGAAAGTACCGAGCATCGGAAGCCCCATCAAATCTGCATGGAGACACCCTTGGAAGTCCCACACACCCTGATCGAGAAGACCGGTCCACTAGCCACTATTACCTTAAATAGGCCGCACAAAGCAAATGCGCTTTCCGTGGCGATGCGCGCGTCACTTGAGGAGCGGCTGAAAGACGTGGCAGTTGACGAGACGATCGACGTCGTGCTGATCCAGGCGGAAGGGCAAAGTTTTTGCGGTGGTCTCGACCTTCAAGACCTGCCGGACAATCCCTCGAGCTGGCGCGAGCGCGTGCTCGCAGCGCAGATGAACCACCTGGCCGTCGTGCACAGCCCCAAGGTTGTGATTGCAGCCGTGCAAGGCGCAGTTGTCGGTGGGGGGGCGTCGCTGGCACTGTCGGCCGACATTCTGGTGATGTCGACCGACGCGAAGTTTTCTTTTCCCTTCCTGCGCCTCGGCATCATTCCGGACGGGGGCAGTAGCTACTTCCTGCAGGCCAAGCTGGGCGTGCCCATCGCGCTGGACTTGCTCCTCACCGCCGGGACACTCGGCGCCGAGGAAGCAGCGCGCCTCGGTCTGACCCGGCGCGTCGTTCCGGCCAGCGAACTGCGGACCAGCGCCGCTGCGCTGGCGCAGGAGCTAGCACGATTACCCCGCGAGGCGCGCATGCTTACCAAGTCCCTGTGCCGCAGATTTTGGGCGCCGGGCCTCGAGGACTATCTCGCGCACGAAGCCGACGCATTTGCCTTTTCTGCATCCACGCCTGGCCACCGTACGGCGATGCAACATGTGAAGCGAGCGTCATCGCGCAAGGGCGCCCCGTGAAGGCTGGTGGTTGTCGTTCGCGCTTGCAGCATCTCCATGCACGTCGTCTTGGGCACTGACCTTGCCCCTGTTTCGTGTAGCTCTTAACCCACGGTGTTGCCGCGGGTGCCGGATTGACCATATCTGTCCAGATGTGCCGATGGGGATGTGGCCACCGGGCGACGGCTTAGAACTCTCACCGGAACTACGTTTGGGACAAGCAACCAATGGTCAATGCTGAATAAGGGAAATCCTGCAAAACCTCTCTGCCTGTTTGATAGACGTCAGCAGCCAATGGCATCCTCGTAGCCCATGAAGCAAAGCAGCCTGGATCTGAACCTGAGCACCAAGAGAACCCGCAAGCAGGAGCTGCTGGCCCAGATGGAGCTGGTGGTTCCCTGGGCTGCGTTGGTCGACCTCATTGCCCCGTATTACCCAGAAGGCAAGAACGGGCGCCCGCCCTTTGCCCTGGAGACCATGCTGCGCATCCACTGCATGCAGCAATGGTTCAGCTTGTCGGATCTGGGCATGGAAGAAGCCTTCTTTGACACCCCGCTCTACCGGGAGTTTGCCCAGCTCGATGCCCATGGACGCCTGCCAGACGAGAGCACCATCTTGAGGTTCCGTCATCGGCTGGAAAAGCACAAACTGGCCGACCAGATTCTGGTCACAGTCAATGAACTTCTGGCAGCCCAGGGCCTGCTGCTCAAAGCGGGCACAGCCGTGGACGCCACCTTGATCGCAGCGCCCAGCTCCACCAAGAACAAGGACAAAAAGCGCGACCCGCAGATGCACTCAAGCCAAAAGGGCAACGAGTGGCACTTTGGCATGAAGGCTGCAGGCAACTGGCCAGCGCGGGACTGGAGGGGGATGGCCGGTCGTGGGCTATGCGCCAGGAACGCAGGACGCCGGGTTACACCACGGAGTGGGATGGGATGGGATGGGTTGGCGGTGGTGCGGGCTTGAGGTAGGTCACCCGCAGGCGGTACGTACAGACAGCGGCCCCGAGTTCACAAGCCGGGCGTTCATGGCCTGGGCACAGGCTCATGGCATTCGCCACATCCTGACCCAGCCAGGACGCCCCATGCAGAACGGATACATCGAGAGTTCCGTGACGAGCACCTGAACGAATCCTGGTTTCAGACCGCTGCATCAGGCCAGGATAGTGGTGGTGGCATGGTGTCCGGACTACAACGAGATCAGGCCGCACAGCAGACTGAGGCGCAAGCTACCGGCTCGATTCGTCGAGCTGGATTTCCAGCTCGCTGACGGTGCAGCTCAATCCCTATCAACCCATAGCCCTGTAGATTAATCTTGAACACCGCATTTCCACTTTTGATTGGTATGGCAACAGGGGGCAGGTCATTTCATCCAGGCCGAGCGCATGGCATCGCTTATGGCCTTGGGGCTTACGGCTCCTGGCCTCTCCCCTTCGTGTCCTCCCAGCGCACACAGCACGATTACATCAAAAGAGTTTGCCTTGGCCTCAGCCAACTCCTTTTCAAAGTCGTTCATCGCCTGCCGCCCCATTTCAGGGGTGGGCCTCCCCAGGAGAACCACCGTCTTCAAAGGTTTTGGCTTCACGGCATCAAGCTCGTTTTTTAGCCTTGCAATCTCCTTGCGGATCTGTTGAGTCATCGCTTGGCATCCTTCAGTTGTGTGAGCTCGTCGCGCAGGGCCTGAAGTTGCGCGGCAATGTCGGTGGTCTCCAACGACCGGCGCTGTGCGTCGATCAGGTTGGACATGGCCTGCCCCTCACTGGGCAACAGTTCACCTGAGGCCACGGCCTGCAGCACATGAGCCTGCGCCTTGCTGCAGTCCTCAGGACAGTCGATCTTGGGGAGCTTCAAGTCCAGAGGCTCCTCCTTCAGTGGTGGCAGGATGCGCTCCATCACTATGCGCATGGCCTGCATGTCGCCGGCCTTGGCATAAGCCACCACCATGGTGATCAGATCCTCCGCATGAGGCAGCAGCTTTGCGCGTAACGCGCCCCGGCGATCCGGCACACCCTTGGGGCGCCCGGCCGGATTACCCGACTGTCCTTTTTGAAACTTCGCCATCTCTGCTAACTTTCTGATCCAGTTCAGGCAGCGACAGTTGGCACCACCACGAGCTCACATGTGGCCCACGTCATAGATCCTCAGGATGGCGAAACATCACCAAGGGGCTTGCGTCTGCGGACGCGACAAATTGCTGGCTTGCCCGGTCGTACCAAAGGCCGATGGAGCCCTCCCAGTCGCCGTTGCGTTGCTTGTCGCAGATCAGCAGGGCGTCGGGCTCTTTGTCGTCCACCGTCTTGCCTTCTTCGGTCTTGCGCTCCTTGGCCTTGTTGCGCCACACGCTGATAACGTTGTCCACCTGGTCGGTGATCGCGCCGGAACCCTTGTAGTCGTACTTGTTTGGCTTGTGGTCCTCGGTCGGTGGCTTCTTGATGTGGTGCACCAGGTGGATGTGCATTGAGTAGTCACGGGCAATGCACGTCAACTCGTCAACAAACGATTTCTGTCCGTTGTAGTCATCCTCGCCCTGCACGCACTTCATGAGGCTGTCCACGAAAAACTGGGTGATGCCCTTTTCCTTCGCGCAGTAGCGCACCACGGCGGCCACCTGATTTGCCGTCACGGTTCCCTGCTGGTCATAGAGCCACAGACGGCCATCTGTCCAGTCGCGGAACTGCTCGTACAGGTCCACCAGCGCGGCCTGTGCCTCCGGGCTACCGGCGAAAGCCGGGTCCATCGGGTTCTGTCCCGACCACTGGCGCCCCATGCGCTCCAGCGACTTGATGGGCTTCATTTCAAAGCTGGCCAGGCCGACTTTTTCATCCTGGGCGCACAAGCTCAGGCCCACTTGACCCGTTACCAAGCTTTTACCGTTGCCGTTCGCCCCACCCCAGCACGTCACCTCACCAGGGCGGAACTGGATAAGGCTATGGGTCTTGCGCCAGGGCATCAGTGCACGGTGAGCCTTGACCGGGTTGCGGATGCGGTCAATCAGCTCCTGCACGTACTGGCCGGCAGGCTTGATCTTTTGCTGCGCGTCGGTTTCGCGCTCATAGGCGGCGAAGTCGATTTCATCGGGGGTTATCAGGTAGGCCATGCAAGAAGTCCTTGGGTGTCGTCAATGCGCCCAACCACTGCTACGGGGTGGCCCCAGTGGTTCGGCTTGGCGGTGAGGGTGTTGGTGATGACGCGCCTTGCGAACGCTGCGCAGCTCACAGCGATGCGGCTGGCGCGGTCCGCGTCGAATGACGTGACGATCACCGTCAGGCCCACGGTGAAACGCCAGTCCTGCAGTTCAGGGACATCGGCCGGCGCCATCACCACAGTGGATGCGTCGGGGTAGCGAACCGGGTGGTCCTCGATCCGCACCAAGTCGGGCGCGTAGCCCTGGCGGCGAACCTTGATGATTGCGTCCTGGCCAGTCATACAAACATCCCCAGGCTGCTTTGCTCGCGGCTCGTCATCGCATTACCTGGCAACTCGTCCTGCCAGCGCCCCTGCGTCAACCACGTCGCTGGGTTGGGTATGAACTGTCCGCCGTCTTTGATCCAGGCCTGAGACTCGCGCTGAGCTGAGACTGCTGCCAGCATTGTCGCCAACAGGGCGTCATCAGGCTTGCGCTTGGCAAATGCTTTTCGAGCGTCGTCTATGCCGACCTTTTTCGGGTAAGCCTGCCAAAATTCATCAAAACCATGCGGCGATGCTTTTGCGCTTGCTCCTCTTGCCGGCTTCGCTGACGCGTCATCTATTCCTTCCTTTCCCTTCCCTTCCCTTCCTACCTGTGCGTGCACATCTAGATTTGCACCAGAGCTGACGCGTGAATTGCGCGTGCCGACACGTGCCTTACGCGTGGTGATCGCGACAGGCTCAGGGAGTTGTGACGCGCTCTCGCGTGGGTTGATATGCTGGTGCGCGCGAAATGCTGGGATCACCGCGTAGCCTTCGCCGTAGAGCGTGACAAGGCCGCGATCAACAATCTCTTTGCACAGTGCTTTGATGTCGCAATCGTCTGCGGGCAGATAGCGCAGCTTGAATGTGAGCGGCTTCCACACCAGGCGGCCTTCCTTGTCTGCTTCGCACCAAAGTGCGATGTAGAGTAATCGCGCCAAGGGGGACAACGACACTATGTCTTCGCTCGTGAAGAACTCAGGCTTGATGGTTCGGATTCGTGCCATCAGCGCCGCCTGTTCAGTTCGTGAAACAGGCCCGCCTCAATGACCGCCACCAGGGCGGCAGCCATGCCTTTGGCGACCCGCTCGCCTTTGTTGGGCGCGCAGTAGATCTCCAGCAGCGCGTTTTCAAGGAGCTTGGCCCGCTCTTGCTGGCTGGCGACTTGGAAAAACGCCTCCAGGGTGCGCTCACCCATCTTGAACCCTGCCATTTCGGCCAGGTCACCAGGTTGTAGGCTGTACTCGAGGGTCATCGCCACGCCCCACGTGCTCTGTATGCATTGCGCTCCTCGAGCTGGCGGCCATACAACGCAAACCGTGCGCAGCTCACACAGGTGTAGCGCGGGCTGGCAACACGCCCGGGCCCGCATCGACAACCCATTGCGTCTGCCGCACCCAGAATGTTGGAATTCACTTGTCTGCTCTGACTTGCCCCATAGTCACCGGCCGACTGCCCATCGGCGCGGTGGACCAATCTCAAGGTTTGTCGCAAGCGCGTGACGACGCTCATTCATGCACTCCCTCGAACTTGGGCAGGTTCGCAACGCCCACCTCCAGCACGCTGACCACAGCCACTGCAAAGCCACCGGCAGCGCTGTCGAAGTGTTCCAACTTGCCCAGGGCATACAGCTTGTCGCGTAGAGCGCGGAATGCTTCTGCCTGGGGGTGGTCACGCAGCGCCAGCAGTTCGTTTAGCAGCTCGCCGCCCAAAGCGGCCCCTGCACGTTCCGAGGCATCATCTGCAATGGAGTGCTCGATCAGCGCAGCACCTAAGGCGGGCAGGGCATCGGGGCCGATGGACGGAGAAACGGTGGCACCTTCGCTGCTGCAGGCGGTCATCAGGTCATCGCCCAAGACGATTCCGTGGCCGTCCGGATGGGAGTAAGTGGTGGCCATCATTGCGCCACCCCGCACAGTTCTTTTACCGACTTGGTAGGCCAGTTAAGGCGGCGCCCAATCCGAAGTGGTCTGATAGGCCCCGATTCCTTGCAGGCGTACAGCCACGCGGTTTGTTCTGCCAGATTGGTATAGAAACAAAATTCCTTGGTGGTCAGGTTTGGCTTCGTTACCTGCTCCAGCGGGGGGAATTCGCTTTGCTTGTGTCCCGGCTCGTTCGGGGCTCGCTGTGCTTTCATGGTTCACCTTTCTGCCGCCTTGACCGGGTTGTCTTGGCTGGCTGGAGGTGAATTGCAAAAGCTCCGATATTTCCCGACAAATCCCCGAAGAAAACCCGATATTCGGGTTTCGTGTGAGTGGTCTCAGCTTCGATTTCGAGTGACAGCCCCCCACCCCAACGCCATGGGTAGCGTTGGCGCAGCCTGCCTTATCTTGCCCTTGCTGACTGCCCATTCGCTGGCCTTAGGCGCGTGCCAATAGCCGTGCTTCCCAGCGTGCGCCGCAGCCTTCAGCCCGTTTCGCGAGGCTTCGTTTATGTCAGCCGCGATTGAAGGCCATCCATGTTGAAACGCTGCAATCAATGCATCTTTTTTCATAGGCAAACTTTGCGTGCCCGGCGCCTTGCTGGCGATGTCTGCCACGGGCGCGGACGTTGCACCATGCTCTGGCGGGATTTCGCCATAAACAACGGCGCGGGCAAGCTCTGCAGCCCTGGGACTGCGCTGCGCAATCTCTGCAATCAGTTCGTCTGTTTCGTTGGCGCCGTTTTCTCCTTCTCCATCGCAGCAAATTCGCTCAGAGAAAACACGACCAGCTCGCTCGTCCAGCTCCAGCAACTGGGTGGCGGTGAATGGGAACGGCAGTATTGCCCCGCCGTCTTTGAGCGTGTAGATGTAAATGGCGCCTGCCTTTTTGCGTACCAGCTCGTCCGGCCGAAACCCTGTGATGACCTCAAAATTCATTGGTTCTTCGGGTTCACCTAGGACTCGCATCCATAACCCTTTGTCGTCGGCGAGATAAAGCACATGCCCGCTTGCAGCTTCGAACCGCCAGGGAAAAGGCGCATCGTCGTCAGTGGGGGTGAAGGGCAGAAACGGCTGAAGGTCGGACAGGTAGTAATTTTCCGGCATTTGGTGGGATCCTTCTCGCGCCCTTCATAAAGACGCCCCAGTAGGTCGGTGAAGGTGTCCGACTTTTCGGCCCGGATTCGAAGCGGGCCTAGCTGGGACAAAAACTGAATTACGCGGCTTGCACCACGCGAAGCGCACCGGGCACGACTTGGGCGTCAAACTTCACCCCGGCCTGCTCCAATATCCACGCCTCTATGCGCTCATGGTGCACGCGCAGCAGGTCAAGCGGGCGCACGGTGTAGTGCTTTTCGGCGGTTGCGCTGGGCTTGTGGCCCATGATTTGAGCCACCACACCGGCGGGTATTTCGAGCCACTCAGTGAGGCTCTTAAACGAACGGCGCAGGCCATGCAGGGTAAGCCCCTCGATAGCGGCCACAGCACAGGCGGCATTGTGTGGGGCTCTCGGGATGCTCAGGGTCTGCCCTTCGGTGTCCTTGCCCCGTGCGGTGCTGGAGAACACCCAGTCACTGCGGCGCGGCAAGGAGTGCAGCAGGTGCGACACATAGGGCGTCAGGGGGATGGTGCGCTCTCCTTCCACCTTGTCGCGAATGGTCAGGCCCTTCCACTTGGTGTTGACGTCCTCCCATCGCAGCCCCAGCACCTCGCCCGGCCTTGCGCCTGTCAGCACCAGCACTTGCAAGTAAGCGGCGGCGATAGGGTTCTGTACCTGTTGAACGGCAGAAAACCACGCGGGCAATTGTTCTTTCAGCAGTGCATCCTGCTTCACCCCGGCTTTGCCCAATGCCTCGCGGGCCTTCTTGGTCTTGGCAGGGTTCACGCTGGGCAGCACTGGCGCATATTCCGGCTGCTCTGCGCACCAGCTCAAAAAGGCTTTCAGGCAGCGCCATGCAAGGCGGGCAGACGTTGGCCGGGTTTGTGCCTCGCGTGCTGCCCATGCCTCGATAACGGGCGCTGTCAGGTCACGCAGCGCAAGCCCCATCAGCGGATGCAATGGCCCGGCGACGGTCTTACCACGGCCACGGGTGCCACGCTTGGAAACCTCGCCCCCGGCTTGTACCAGCTTCACATGGTCGGCATGGTGCCGTGCTCCCCAATGCGGGCGGCGGGCCTCAATGTAAATAGCCCACACCTCGCCCACGGTAACGGCTTGGACGGCGGCGGCGGCTTGCTTTTCAGCATGGACGGCCAATGCTTCGCGTTTCAGGTCGCGGGGGTCTTTGCCTTCATCAATCAGGCGTTGCAGTTCGCGTGCCTTGGCTTGCGCGTCTGGAATGCTCCAGGCGGCGGGGCTCCCGATGGTTATGCGCAGGTCTTTGCCTTGGTACACACCTTGGAACACGTAGGCAGGCTTCCCGGCTGGCGTTGCCCTCAGTCCAAGCCCCGGCGCGGTCACGTCCCACATGAAAGCCTGCTTCTTGTCAGGCGGGCACTTGAACCCAGAAACCCGACCAGCAGTGAATGCAATCTTTGCCATGTGGTGCCCCTTTTGGACTTACATCGGGCAGGATGTAAGGGCGGATGTAAGACTATTTCCTAAAATTCAGCCTACTTCAATCAAGGAACAAAAGCAAAAATTACACCTAAGTCATTGATTTACATAGATTGTATCTAGGATAGTCAAGGATGGCAAAAGATAATTTAGCCAGACTCTTAATCCGTAGGTCGAGTGTTCGAGTCACTCAGGACCCACCAAACTGGAAAGCCCCGCCTTCTTCAAGATGGCGGGGCTTTTTTATTTACCGGGTCTGCCAGGTCGACTGCATCGGCACGCGATGCGCCTGCACTCGCCCCATGGATGGACCCAGCTGCTGCGCCACCCCCAGGTGAAATCGCTCGTTGATAATGGACCGGCCCGGCACCGATCATGACGCCCCCGTCGTTTCCGGCCCCCTCTCGATCCATTGACTCCACCACTCCATGAACCCACAAGCCCGCCTGCTTTGGCCTGCACCCCAATGGGCGCTGGCCGTGCTGCTGGCTGTGCTGGGCATGCTCGGACCCTTTTCGATCGATACCTACCTTCCCGCGTTCTCGGGCATTGCTTCTGCCCTGGGAGCCACGCCGGTGGAGATGCAGCAGACGCTGTCTGCCTATCTGTTCGGCTTTGCCTTCATGAATCTGTTTCATGGCGCGCTGGCGGATAGCTTTGGCCGCAGACCTGTCGTATTGACCGGTATTGCGATGTTCACGCTGGCATCGGCCGGCTGCGCGCTTTCTCAGACCATTGGACAACTGGTGGTCTTCCGCGCGCTGCAGGGCCTGTCTACCGGCGCCGGCATCGTGGTGTCGCGCGCTGTCATTCGCGACATGTTTCCGCCCGCCCAGGCGCAGAAGGTCATGAGCCAGGTCACCATCTACTTCGGTGTCGCGCCAGCCATTGCCCCGATCGTTGGCGGCTGGCTGTTTGTGCATCTGGGCTGGCACAGCATCTTCTGGTTCCTGACATTGGTGGGTGTGGCGCTCTGGATCGCCAACCTGCGCTTCCTGCCCGAAACCCTGCAAGCGGACCAGCGCCAGCCCTTCAACATACCGCACCTCCTGCGGGGATACTGGGAACTGGGTTCGAGCATGCGTTTTCTCCTGCTGGCCCTCGCCAGCGGTGTGCCATTCAATGGCATGTTTTTGTATGTGCTGTCGGCCCCCGCCTTTCTGAGCGGCCACCTGGGGCTGGCACCTACCCAGTTTTTCTGGTTCTTTGGCCTGACCATCTGCGGCATCATGGGCGGCGCATGGCTGAGCGGTCGGCTGGCAGGACGCATTGCGCCCAAGCGGCAGATACGGCATGGCTTCGCGATCATGTGCGTGGTTGCGGTTGCCAATGTGGTCGCGAATACCGTTTTTGCAGCGCATGCGAGCTGGGCACTCCTACCCGTCGCCCTGTTCGCTTTTGGCTGGGCATTGATGGTGCCGGTGGTCACCCTGCTGGTACTGGATCTGCACCCGCACCGACGTGGCATGGCATCGTCCTTGCAAGCATTTGTGGGCTCTGCCGCCAATGGCGTGGTGGCCGGCGTGGTGGCCCCATTGGTGATGCACTCCACGGTATGGCTGGCTGTGGCGTCGCTGATGATGATGGGCGTCGGCATGCTGGCCTGGATCTGCGTGCACCATCGCTGGCCCGAGATTGGACGCAGCACCCCCGGGCATGGTTGACGGCACTGGCATGCTCCACTGCCAGCTGCCCTTCCACAATCGACCGGAATATCCCGCCCCCTTGAACGACCCACGACACAGATGACGCACCCAACCGGGCTCGACACAGATCGATGAAATGGGATCGATGAAATAGCCCAGTTGCTGCGCACGACCGATGCGTTCATGGCGCGCATCGGCCGGACCACCGCCACCGATGGCGAACAAAAAAGGGCTGACTCCTTGCGGAGCCAGCCCTTTTGAACGCTTGTCAGTGCGTCTGAGCAGCCAAATCAGCGTGCAGGGCGCGCAGGGCGCTTGCGGGCATCATGGGGAGCAAAAGGCTTGCCACCACCAGCGCCGGCTGGCTTGGAGAAAGCAGGCTTGCGGGGAGCGAAATCACCGCGGGGTGCGCCGGCGTCGCCACGGGGGGCAAAGCCACCACGGCCCGCATCGCCAAAGCCGGGCTTGCGGCCGTAGCCCTCGCTGTCGCGACGGGGGGCGCCGAAGCCGCCACGGTCATCACGGCCGGCATAGCCGCCGTTGCCACCCTGGTAGCCATCCCGGGGAGCGGAAGCACCACGGTTGTCGCTGCCACGGCCAGCGAAACCGCCGCCAAAGCCACCCCCGAAACCGCCACGGTCATTGCCACCGCGTGCGGGACCGCCAAAGCGGCCACGCGACGGGTTGTCACGGTTGTCGTAAGAACGGCCCGGGGCGCCACGGCCACCACCGAAATCGCCACCGCGTGGCGCCTGGGGCGAGCGCTGCGAAGGCTCCATGCCGGCAATGACGTCCGACTTGAACTGCTGGCGGCTGTAGCTTTCGATGTCGAAGATCTTGCGGCGATCGCGGAACTCGGCAAAGGTGATCGCCAGGCCATCGCGACCGGCACGGCCCGTGCGGCCAATGCGGTGGGTGTAATCCTCGGCCTTCATGGGCAGGCCGAAGTTGAACACGTGGGTGATGGTGGGCACGTCGATGCCGCGGGCCGCCACATCGGTGGCCACCAGGATCTGCACCTGGCCAGCGCGCAGCGCCATCAAGCGGCGGTTGCGCAAGCCCTGGCTCAGGGCGCCGTGCAGTGCCACGGCCGAGAAGCCTTCTTGCTGCAAGTCATTGGCCAGGCCGTCGCACTCCACCTGGGTGCTGGCAAACACGATGGCCTGGTTGATGGTGGTGTCGCGCAACCAGTGGTCCAGCAGCTTGCGCTTGTGCTGGGCGTTGTCGGCCCAGTACAGCACCTGCTTGATGTTGGCGTGCTTCTCTTGCGGAGAATCGATGGTCACCTTCTGCACGGACGAGCCGCCGTCGTGCATCACGCGCATGGCCAGTTGCTGGATGCGGGGTGCAAAGGTGGCACTGAACATCATGGTCTGCTTGCGCTGGCTGGTCAGCTGGTTCAGTTCGGCCAGGTCGTCCGAGAAGCCCAGGTCGAGCATGCGGTCAGCTTCGTCAACCACCAGGAACTGCACCTTGTCGAGCTTGATCTGCATCGAGCGCTGCAGGTCCAGCAGGCGGCCGGGGGTGGCGACCACGAGGTTGGCGTTCTGCAGCTTGGCGATCTGCAGCTGGTAAGGCATGCCACCCACCACGTTGGCCACGCGCAGGCCGCGGCAGTGCTTGACGAGGTCGATGGCGTCGTGCGCGACCTGCTGCGCCAGTTCACGCGTGGGGCACAGGATCAGGGCGCCAGGGGTGGCGGCCTTGAAATTGCGCGAGTTGGTGGGGTCCTTGCGCTTGGCGCGCTTGGGAGCGGGCTCGCCCCGGGCAGCGGCTTCGGCCACAGCACGCTCGAAGGCGGCGCGTTCTTCGGCTTCGGCCTCGGCCTGTTGCTGGATCAGCGTGTTCAGCACGGGCAGCAGGAAAGCAGCGGTCTTGCCGGAACCGGTCTGGCTGGAGACCATCAGGTCGATGAACTTGGTGGCGTCGTTGCCACCACCCATGGCCAGAGGAATGGCCTTGCGCTGCACGCTGGTAGGCTGGGTGTAGCCCAGATCGGCCACAGCTTGCACCAGTTCAGGCGCCAGTCCCAACTCGATGAAACCATTGGGCTCGGCAGTGACAGCCTCGCTGGTGGATTCCACAGAAGATTCAAGGGTAGGCTGCACGGCAATATCGGCAGCAATAGAAGTATCGGCAGGCGCGAAATCGCCCTGCACCAAAGAGGTGTCGGTCATGAATTTTTCTCTCACGAAGACGTTCGCAGGCGTAACCCGCGATGGCTTCGTCAATGGTTAAAAAACATCAACCATCAAACGAAACCTGCATGCGCTCTGGGCGGCATGCGGGTGGGCGTTGTTCGCCAGTCCTGCGCTGTCTGAGACAGCCGGCTGGCAAGCCCGGTGTGTGAGGGGAGATGCACAATCTGCGTACAGTTTCCTGCGCAGCCAGCGATTGTCGCACAGTTAAGGGTTTCCCCGCAAGCCCTCTTTGAATTGCACCCGCATGCCGGGCCATCAAACTGTCACTCGCCCGGCAATGCGGCGCCCGGCCGTCGTCAGACGGACAGCAGGTTCTTGCGATAGTGCGCCAGTTCGTCGATGCTCTCGTGCACATCGGCCAGCGCGGTGTGCTTTTGCGCCTTCTTGAAGCTGCTGTAGGCCTCGGGCTTCCAGCGCCTGGCCAGTTCCTTGAGGGTGCTCACGTCCACATTGCGGTAGTGAAAGAAGCGCTCCAGCTTTGGCATGTAGCGCACCAGAAAGCGCCGGTCCTGGCCGATGCTGTTGCCGCACATGGGCACCGTGCCCTTGGGCACGTAACGGGCCAGGAAATCCAGGATCTGCTGCTCGGCCTCGGCCTCGGTCACCGTAGAGGCCTTCACCTTGTCGATCAGGCCGCTACGGCCATGCGTGCCCTTGTTCCAGGCATCCATCCTGTTCAGCAGTTCATCCGCCTGGTGAATGGCCAGCACCGGGCCTTCGATGCGGGGCTCCAGCTGGGGGCCGGTCACGATCACGGCAATCTCCAGCAGGCGGTCGGTATCGGGCTCCAGGCCGGTCATTTCGCAGTCCAGCCAGACCAGGTTCTGGTCCGATTTGGAAAGCACGGGGGGTACGGGGTTGTTGGCTTCAGACATGGCGCGCATTGTCGCTGATGGCCTAAACTCGCCCCCTCATGCCCACGCCCGACGCTTTTTCGCCCTCCACCGCACTCACATTCGCCTTTGCTGCGATCGTCTGCGCTGGCCTGCTGCTCAAATTCTGGCTAGCCTCCCGCCAGATTCGCCATGTGGCCGAGCACCGGTCCAGCGTGCCCGAGGCCTTTGCCACGCGCATTGCGCTGGCCGCCCACCAGAAGGCCGCCGACTACACCATCACCAAGGCACGTTTTGGCCTGCTGGAGATGGCGCTCGGCGCCGCTGTCTTGCTGGGCTGGACGCTGCTGGGCGGCCTGGACGCCCTGAACCAGGCGCTGCTGGGCGCCCTGGGTGGCGGCATGGTGCAGCAACTGGCCCTGCTGGGGGCCTTCGTGGTCATCAGTGCCGCCATCGACCTGCCGGTAACGCTGTACCAGACCTTCGTGATCGAGCAGCGTTTCGGCTTCAACAAGATGACGCTGGCCCTGTGGCTGGCCGATCTGGCCAAATCGGCCCTCGTGGGCACCCTCATCGGTCTGCCCATTGCAGCGCTGATCCTGTGGCTGATGGGCGCTGCCGGGCCCTTGTGGTGGCTGTGGGCCTGGGGCCTGTGGATGGGCTTGAACCTGCTGCTGATGGTGCTGTACCCCACCTTCATCGCGCCGCTGTTCAACAAGTTCCAGCCGCTCGAAGATGAATCGCTCAAGGCCCGCGTCACGGCGCTGATGCAACGTTGCGGCTTTGCGGCCAAAGGGCTGTTCGTCATGGATGGCAGCCGCCGCAGCGCCCATGCCAATGCCTATTTCACCGGCTTTGGCGCCGCCAAGCGCGTCGTTTTCTATGACACCCTGCTGCGCCAGCTCTCCCCGGGCGAAGTCGAAGCCGTGCTGGCCCATGAGCTCGGGCACTTCAAGCACCGCCATATCCTCCAGCGCGTGGCGAGCCTGTTTGCCCTGAGCCTGGTCGGTTTTGCCCTGCTCGGCTGGCTGTCCACCCAGGTGTGGTTTTATACCGGGCTGGGCGTGCGCCCCAATATCTCGCTGGACCTGTCCGTGGCTGCCGCGCCCAACGATGCGCTGGCCCTGCTGCTGTTCCTGCTGGCGGTGCCTGTTTTCACGCTGTTCATTGCGCCCCTGTTTGCCCAGTTGTCGCGCCGCCACGAATTTGAAGCCGACGCGTATGCGGCATCCCAGGCCAGCGGTGCCGATCTTTCTTCGGCGCTGCTCAAACTTTACGAAGACAACGCCTCCACACTCACCCCCGACCCGGTGTATGTGAAGTTCTACTACTCGCATCCGCCCGCTTCCGAGCGGCTGGCCCGCATGCCCTCACCTGCCCGACCATGACATCGATGTTAAAGAAAAAAGACTGGTCAGCGCTTACCCGCCGTGCGCTGACAGCCACAGAAATTGTGGCCAATCTGGCCAAGATCGAGGGCTGGTCCCTGAGCGGCGATGGCGCCCAGGTGGCCATCGAAAAGACCTTTCATTTCGCCAACTACTACGAGACCATCTCGTTCGTGAATGCCGTGGCCTTCGTGGCCAACGCGCAAGACCACCACCCCGATCTGTCGGTGCACTACAACCGTTGTGTGGTGCGCCTCAACACCCACGACGTGCAGGGCATCTCCGCCACCGACTTCGATTGCGCAGCCCGATTCGACGCCCTGCTGGCATGAACCCTGCCAATCGTCCGCATGACTGAACGCAGCGCCCTGATGGAAGGTTTTGTGGTGGCCGGCCACGGGCGCCACTGCATGGTGGAAACCGCCGATGGGCAGCGCCGCATCTGCCATCCGCGGGGCAAGAAGAACCAGGCCGTGGTGGGCGACCGGGTGCTGTGGCAAGCCCCTCCACAGGGCCAGGGCGAGGAAGGCACCATCGAAAAGGTGCTGGAGCGGCGCAACCTGTTCTACCGCCAGGACGAGATCCGCACCAAGTCCTTCGCCGCCAATCTCGACCAGATCCTGATCCTGATCGCAGCCGAACCGGTGTTCTCGGAAAGCCAGTTGGCCCGCGCATTGATCGCCGCAGAAGCAGCTGGCATCAAGCCCCTGATCGCGCTCAACAAGAGCGATCTGGTGGAGCCCTTTGCCCGCGCCTGGGAGCGCCTGCTGCCTTACCGCCACATGGGGGGCGGGCACCACTATGGCGTGCTGCCGCTGTCGTTGTCGATGTCGGGCGACGTGGACCGCGCCTTGCTCATGCAACACCTGCAGGGCAAGACCACGCTGGTGCTGGGTCCCTCGGGGTCAGGCAAGAGCACGCTGATCAACCTGCTGGTGCCGGGCGCCAGCGTGCTGACAGGCGAGATTTCACAGGCACTGAACTCGGGCAAGCACACCACCACCAGCACCAACTGGTACTGGGTGGACAGCGCCCGCACCACCGCCCTAATTGATTCGCCGGGTTTTCAGGAGTTCGGCCTGCAGCACATCGCTCCCATGCAACTCGCATCCTGCATGCCCGACATCGCCGTCCACGCCACCGACTGCAAGTTCTACAACTGCAGCCATCTGCACGAACCGGGTTGCGGCGTGATTACAGCACTCGAAAAGAATGCCAGCGCAGAGGGAATCAGCGCAAATCGCTATAAGATTTATAGCGATTTATTCGCCGAATTGAGCCACACGCGCTACTGAATCACACCCCACACCTCGGCCACCTGGCCAGGGGACGGCCATCAGCCCAGCAAGCGCGCCAGGGTCAGCAGCGCCAGCAGCAGCATCCACACCACCACCGAGCGCCAGACCAGGCCCACCACGCTGCGCAGATGCACCACCTCCGGCTCGCGACCGGGGGTGCTGTCGCTGTCGCCCATGTCGGCCTCGATTTCCAGTCCCTGGGGTGTCTTCGGATCGGCGCGGGCAGGCAGGGCCTCGCCGCCCAGCTGCACATTGATGGCGCCTGCGGTGGCGGCCAGCACCACGCCGTCGTTGTCACTGGGAAAGCGCTGCGCATGAAAACGCCAACCCTCGATGGCCTCCTCAAAACTGCCCACCACCGCAAAGCTCAAGGCCGTCATGCGCACGGGCAACCAGTCCACCAGGGTCCAGGCCTGGGCCGAGGCTTGCTGCAATGCCGCGCTGGCGGGCTGGACGCCAGTACGTTCCTTGTACTGCCAATAGCGCGAGACAAATTCTGCCAGCCGGTACAGCACCGCACCCGTGGGCCCCAGACCCAGCGCTGCCAGCACGGAAAACCACGCCAGCACGCCGAACACATGGCGGTGCGCCGACAGTACCGAATATTCGATCACATGGCGCACGATCTCGCTGCGCGGGAGCGCGCCGACATCCACCTGCTGCCAGTCGGCCAGGCGCTCGCGCGCCCGGTCTTCATCGCCCTCCTCCAGCGCATCGCGGATGCCGGTGAAATGGTGGCTGAACTGGCGAAAGCCCAGCGTGACATACAGCACCGCCACACTCCACACCACCGCAAACGGCCAGCCCAACCCCAGCAGCAGCAACCAGTGGACAGCCAGTGTGACCAGCGCCGGCACCAGCACGGCCAGGCTCCAGGCCACCCAGCCGTGGTGAGGCTTGCCCGCGTCGAAATTGCGGCTGACCGACAGAGCCCACGCGCGCAGTCCCGCGTGGATGGGGTTGGTGCGGGCCAGAGGGCGGGCCTGCTCGATCAGCAGAGCGAACAGGATGGCAAAGAAACTCATGGAGGGCAATGATACTGGGGCTGCGCGCCTTTGGATCATGCGGGCGCCGGCCCCTCCATCACGCCTGCATGAATCGATAGAAATTGCGCAGCATGCCGGCAGTAGCGCCCCAGATAAACCGGTTTTTGGTGCCATCCTGGTAAGGCATGGAGAACCATTCCCGGTGCACGCCTTGCCACTCGAAAACATGGCGCTGGTGATGGGCAGGATTGAGCAGGAACGCCAGCGGCACCTCGAACACATCCGCCACCTCGTAGGGGTTGGGATGCAGCACGCAGTCCGGTTGCACCAGCGCCACCACCGGCGTGATGATGAATGAGGAGCCGGTGACATAGGTGGGCAGCACGCCCAGCACCTCGACAAAGCGCCGCGCCAGCCCGACCTCTTCCTCGGCCTCGCGCAAAGCCGTGTCGGACGTGGAGACATCTTCTGGATCTGCCCGCCCACCCGGAAAGGCCACCTGGCCCGAATGGGTGGAAAGATGGGCCGTGCGCTCCGTCAGCAGCACCATGGGCTGTTCGCGCAGCACGATGGGCACCAGCACGGACGCGTGGGCCGGCTCGCGATGCATGAACTTCTTTTCCAGCACCACCTCGGGCGTCCATACAGGCGGGTGGGCAAAACGCGCCCGCAGGGCCTGCGGCGTCTGCGCCTGCACCGGCACTGCGGGCAGGTGCCCATCCACGCCCACCACCGGGACGGCACGCGGGTCGAAATCAGGCAGCGCCGAAAGCGACGCCGGGTTGGCCGATGGAACAGGGGCGGATGAGGGATTCACGACAAGCCTGGAACGCAGACCCAAGGGGGCCGCAAAAAACAAAAAGCCGCTACAGGCGATGCTGTAGCGGCTCCGGTCAGGGATGGCCTGTGCCTTATGCGGCGACGGGTGCAGCCACCTTGGCGCGCGAAGGCAGCTTTTCCTTGATACGTGCCGACTTGCCGCTGCGTTCACGCAGGTAGTACAGCTTGGCGCGGCGCACGTCGCCACGGCGCTTGACTTCAATGCCGGCGATCAGCGGGCTGTAGGTCTGGAACGTACGCTCCACGCCTTCGCCGCTGGAGATCTTGCGCACGGTGAAGCCGCTGTTCAGGCCGCGATTGCGCTTGGCAATCACCACGCCTTCGTAGGCCTGCACGCGCTTGCGCGTGCCTTCGACCACGTTCACGCTCACGATGACCGTGTCGCCAGGGGCGAACACGGGAATGGTCTTGTTCAAGCGGGCGATTTCTTCCGCTTCCAGGGTCTGGATCAGGTTCATTTGGGTATCCAACGATCTTGTCCGCGCCAAAAATGGCAGCGTCGGGATTGACGATTCAGGGTTTCGCGGCAGGCTTTGCAAGCAAAGCCACTGGGCAAAACGGCCGGCCAGAGGATCGAAAAGCCTTTGATTATAGCAATTCAACCCAGCTTGGCCAAGACCGCCTCATCGGCGGGCGCCAGGCGCCCTGCCTTGCGTGCGACATCGATCAGGTCGGGACGGTGCTTTGCCGTGGTGGCCAGGCGCTGATCACGGCGCCAGCGCTCAATCTGCGCGTGGTGCCCGGACATCAGCGGCGCGGGCACCGGGCGACCCTGCCATTCGTCGGGGCGGGTGTAGTGGGGGCAATCGAGCAGGCCGTCGAGCGCCGGGTTGAAACTGTCGAGCTGGTGGCTGCCCTCGTCATGGAGCACCCCTGGCTGCAGCCGCGCCACGGCATCGAGCAAGGCCATGGCCGCAATTTCACCGCCCGAGAGCACGAAGTCACCCAAACTCATCTGCAGATCGACATGGGCGTCGACGAAGCGCTGGTCGATCCCTTCATAACGCCCGCACAGCAACACAGCGCCAGCGCTGGCAGACCAGCGCTCCACCGCGGCATGGTTGAGCGATTCGCCGATGGGCGAAAAAAGCACCAGCGGCGCCTGGCCGTCTTGCGGCTCGCCACGCTCCGCCCGGATGGCTGCAAGGCACCGCGCCAGCGGCTCGGCCAGCATCACCATGCCCGGGCCGCCGCCAAACGGGCGGTCGTCCACTCGCCGGTAGTTGCCCTCGGCATGGTCGCGCGGGTTCCACAGATGCACATCGACCTGTCCGCTGGCATAGGCGCGGCGGGTCACGCCGCTCACCAGGAAAGGCGCAAACAGCTCGGGGAACAAGGTGATGATGTCAAAGCGCATGGTGCGCGGCGTGCCAGAGCGCAGGCCGGTCAGTAGTCAGGCTGCCAGTCGACCGTGATGCGCTTTTCGGGCAGATCCACCTTGTCGACAAACGCCGACACGAAGGGAATCATGCGCTCCCGGGCCTTGCCGTCCTGCTCGTAGGCCAGCACCAGCACGGTCTGCGGGCCGGTGGACATCAGCTCCTGCACCTGCCCCAGCGCCACGCCTTCACGGTTGAGGACCTGAAGGCCGATCAAGTCAACCCAGTAATACTCGTCCTGCGTGGTGACGGGAAAGCTCGACCGCGGCACGAAGATGCGCGCACCCCGCAAGGCCTCTGCGGCATCGCGGTCATCGATGCCCTGCGCCCAGGCCACCACCGTGTCGGAATGGTCCTTGGCCTGGCGGATCGGCAACAGCACCGTGCCAGAAAACGTCTTGGCACCGCGCTCGGACGGCTGCAGATACCAGTGCTTGGCGGCAAACAGCGCCTCGGGCGTGGTGCTGTGCGACACCACCTTGAACCAGCCCTTGACGCCCCAGGCATCGGCAATGCGCCCGACCTCGACGGCATCGGCAGGGAGTACGGCGGATTCGAGCGACAGGGGTGCAGCCATGGTGTGTCTCGTGCAAAAAGAAAAGGGCGGGTTCCGCCGGGCAAGCCCACGGAACCCGCCCTTTTCGGGGAGCTTTAAGCAGCCTTCTTGGCGGCTTGCTTGATCAGGCGGTCCACCGTGGGCGAGGACTGGGCGCCCACGCTCTGCCAGTAGGTCAGGCGGTCTTGCACGATGCGCAGACCTTCTTCGGTTTCCTTGGCGGTGGGGTTGTAGAAGCCGATGCGCTCGATGAAGCGGCCATCACGGCGCACGCGCTTGTCGGCAACGACGATGTTGAAGAAAGGACGGCCCTTGGAGCCGCCGCGGGAGAGTCGAATGACGACCATGATTTATCCTTCGGGTGGTGAACTCCGGCAACATTTGCCCGGAGCCACAGTGTTCGCAACCATATTCGCAACGCTTGAGACACGCGACATGGCCACCCGGCCAGCGACACGCTGCAAAGCCCGCGATTATATCTATTTGTTCCCATGTCCACCATCCGCCCCAGCACAGACCGCGATATTCCCGCCATCACCGCCATTTACCAGCACCATGTGCTGCACGGCACAGGCACGTTCGAGATCGATCCCCCCTCCGAAGCCGACATGGCAGGCCGCCGCGCCGACGTGCTGGCCAAGGGCCTGCCCTGGCTGGTGGCCGAGAAAGAGGGCCAGGTGCTGGGCTTCGCCTACGCCAACTGGTTCAAACCACGCCCGGCCTACCGTTTCTCGGCCGAAGACTCCATTTACGTGGCCGACAGCGCGCGCGGCATGGGCGTGGGGCGCAAGCTGCTGGCCGCACTGGCGATGCAGGCCGAGGCCGCCGGCGTGCGCAAGCTGCTGGCCGTGATCGGCGATTCGGCCAACGCGGGTTCGATCGGATTGCACCGCGCGCTGGGCTTCACCGACGTGGGCGTCATGCGTTCGGTGGGCTGGAAGTTCGGCGCCTGGCGCGACATCGTGCTGATGGAAAAACCCCTGGGCGCGGGTGACACCACATCCCCGGAATAATGCCGCGCATGAACCATAACCCCCACGCTCCCCACTTCGTCTGCTCACTTCCCCCCGAGGGGGCCGCTTTTCATCTTGGGGCGGCCTGGCAATGAAAAACAAAACCGTGGCGGCCTGGCTCGCCTTCTTGGGGGGTCCTCTGGGCCTGCACCGCTTCTATCTGCATGGCCTCTCCGACATGCTCGGCTGGCTGCTGCCCATTCCCACCGCCCTGGGCCTGTACGGCATCCAGCGCGTGCAGGCGCTGGGGCAGGACGATCACACCAGCTGGATACTGATACCGCTGCTCGGATTCACCATTGCAGGCTGCGCACTCCAGGCCATTCTGTATGGCCTGACGCCCCCCGAGAAATGGAATGCCCGCTTCAATGCGGCGGCCGCGCCGGATGCGCCTGCCGGCCGCACCCGCTGGGCCACCATTTTTGCCATCGGACTGGCGCTGATGATAGGCACCACCGTGCTGATGGCCAGCCTGGCCTTCAGCTTTCAGCGCTATTTCGAGTACCAGATCGAGGAAGCACGCAAGATCTCGCAGTAAGCACCGATTTCAAGCAAAAAGAGCTGCCAGCGCCTGATTGGGAAGCGCTGGCAGCTCTTTTTTAATAGCGTTTGCGACCTCAGTACAACTGCAGGCTGACCCAGTAAGCCATGGCAGCAACGAACGCACTGGCCGGAATGGTCAACACCCAGGCCCAGATGATGTTGCCCGCCACACCCCAGCGCACCGCGCTGGCGCGCTGCGTGGAGCCCACGCCGACAATCGCCCCGGTGATGGTGTGAGTGGTGGACACCGGAATCCCCAGCGCGGTCGCCAGGAACAGGGTCAAGGCCCCGCCGGTTTCGGCACAGAAACCGCCCACGGGCTTGAGCTTGGTGATTTTCTGCCCCATCGTTTTCACGATGCGCCAGCCGCCGAACATGGTCCCGAGGCCGATGGCCAGGTAACAGCTCACGATGGTCCAGGTGGGCGGAGAGGCATCCGCAGCCGACGCATAGCCGGTGGCGATCAGCAGCAGCCAGATGATACCGATGGTCTTTTGCGCGTCATTGCCGCCATGCCCCAGGCTGTAGGCGCCGGCGGACACCAGCTGCAGGCGACGGAACCACTTGTCCACTTTATTGGGACGGGTGCGCCGGAACAACCACGCCACCAGCACCATCATCGCCGAGCCGAGCAGAAACCCCAGCAGCGGCGACACAAAAATGAAGGCCACCGTCTTGAGGATGCCTGCGGACACCAGCGAGCCCGCCCCCGCCTTGGCAATGACCGCGCCCACGATACCGCCGATCAGCGCATGCGACGAACTGCTGGGAATGCCGTAATACCAAGTGACCACGTTCCAGGTGATGGCGCCCACCAGCGCGCCGAACACTACATGGGTATCGACCACACCCGGCTGGACGATGCCCTTGCCCACCGTGGCCGCCACGCTCAGGTGGAAGACAAAAATGGCCACCACGTTGAAAAACGCGGCAAACAGCACGGCCTGGGCCGGCTTGAGCACACCGGTGGAGACCACCGTGGCAATCGAATTGGCGGCGTCATGGAACCCGTTCATGAAGTCGAACAGGATGGCCAGCGCCACGAGCAAGACCACAACCCACAGGGCCGTCTGTACGGTTTGCATGGTGATGGGCCCTGCGGATCAGGAGTTTTCGAGGACGATGCCCTCGATGCAATTGGCCACGTCCTCGCACTTGTCGGTGATGGTCTCCAGCAGCTCGTAGATGGCCTTGAGCTTGATCACCTCGCGCACATCCGGCTCTTCACGGAACAGCTTGCTCATGGCGCTGCGCATCACGCGATCGGCATCGCTTTCGAGCCGGTCGATCTCTTCGCAGGTCTTGAGGGCGGCTTCGGCCACGGCCGGGTCGGCAATCGTGCCAAGCAGCTTGACCGCATCGCGCAGGCGTTCGCAGCATTTCACGCTGAGGTCGGTGAGGCGCGTGATTTCCTCGGTCATGTGGTGCACGTCATACAGCGCCATGGTCTCGGCCGAGTCCTGGATCAGATCGGCCACGTCGTCCATGGTGTTGATGAGCGTGTGAATCTGCTCACGGTCAATGGGCGTGATGAAGGTCTTGTGGATCAGGCGATTGACGTCCTGGGTAACGCGGTCGGCGGCACGCTCGGCGTTGTCCACATCCTCGTTGTACTTGTCGCGCAGGTGCAGATCGCTGTAGTTGGCCACCAGTTGCGAAAAGGCCCTGGCGGCCTCGACGATGCGATCCGCATGCTGGTTGAACATCTCGAAAAAATTGCCTTCGCGCGGCAACAGCTTGCCAAACAGCATGAGGGGGAGCTCCTGGTGCGGAATCGGAATAAAAAATGGTCATATACCGCCTGTTCATGACAGGCGAGTGACCTATTTGTGACTTTGAAAACCCGCGAAGTTTAACCGCCCGCCGCTTCTCGCCGGGCGCCCACCTCGCACCCAAGCGGCGCGAAGCGCCCCCAATCACCCGCTGCGGAAGATGAAATACACCGCGCCGACCATGCACAGACCTGCCCAAAGGTAGTCCCACTTGAGGGGCTGGTCGAGATAGAACACCGCAAACGGCACAAACACCGACAGCGTGATGACCTCTTGCAGGATCTTGAGCTGCCCCACATTGAACTGGGTGTAGCCAATGCGGTTGGCAGGCACCTGCAGCAGGTACTCGAACAGCGCAATGCCCCAGCTGACCAGCGCAGCCACGTACCAGGGCGATGTCGCCAGGTTCTTCAGGTGGCCATACCAGGCAAAGGTCATGAAGACGTTGCTGGCCACCAGCAACACGATGGTTTGCAGGCTGACGGGAAGCGATTGCAGAGAGTTCATGGACACCATGCCACAGAGCAGCCAACACGAAAACACAAGCCAGATATGGTTTTATCCCTTGCCGGATAAACGCCACGAGCTATCCATCGTGGAATATTCCACACCCGGCACAGGATCAACAAAAAAGGCACTGCAGCCAGTGCAGTGCCTTTGGAATAACGCCTGCACCCGCAGGCACCACGCTCACTCGCCCAGATAGGCGGCGCGCACGCGCGGGTCGCTCAGCAGTTCCTGGCCGGGGCCGGTCATGGTGATGAGGCCCGACTCCATGACGTAGCCACGGTCGGCAATGGCGAGGGCCCGGCTGGCGTTCTGCTCCACCAGCAAGATGGTCACTCCCAGGGCGTACACGTCGCGCACCACCTCGAAGATCTTGTCCACCATGATGGGCGACAGGCCCATGGAGGGCTCGTCGAGCAGCAGCACCTTGGGCTGGCTCATCAGCGCCCGGCCCATGGCCAGCATCTGCTGCTCACCACCGCTCATGGTGCCGGCCAGCTGGTCCTTGCGCTCACGCAGGCGCGGGAAGATGGAGAACATCTTCTCGATATCGGCCGCGATGCCCGCCTTGTCGTTGCGGATGTAGGCGCCCATCTGCAGGTTTTCGGTGATGGTCATGCGCGCAAACACGCCGCGGCCTTCCGGCACCATGACCAGGCCCTTCTTCACCAGGTCCCAGGCGCCCTTGCCCCTGATGCTCTCGCCCAGGTATTCGATGTCGCCATCGTTGATGGGCAACGTGCCGGTAATGGCCTTCATGGTGGTGGTCTTGCCGGCGCCATTCGACCCGATCAGCGACACCAGTTCGCCCTCACGCACTTCGAAGTCCACGCCCTTGACGGCCTGGATACCGCCGTAGGCCACCTTCAGGCCCTTGACCTGCAGCAGTACCTTGTTGGATTTTTCGGCCATTCTCAATGTCCTCCGGTGCCCAGATAGGCCTCAATCACTTTTTCGTTCTTCTGCACTTCGGCCGGGTTGCCCTCGGCGATCTGCTTGCCGTAATCGAGCACCGTCACGCGGTCGCACAGGCCCATCACCAGCTTCACATCGTGCTCGATCAGCAAGATGGTGCGGTTGTCGTTGCGGATGCGGTCGATCAGCTCGCGCAGCTGCACCTTCTCGGTGGCGTTCATGCCGGCGGCGGGCTCATCGAGCGCAATCAGCTGCGGGTCGGTGGCAAGCGCACGGGCAATCTCCAGGCGGCGCTGGTCGCCATACGACAGCGTGCGCGCCTTGTAGTCGGCGAACTTGCCGATGCCCACGTAGTCCAGCAGTTCCTGGGCACGCTTGGCAATCGCGGCTTCTTCTTCCTTGAAGCCCTTGGTGCGCAGCACCGCGCCCAGCAGGCCGGACTTGGTGCGAATGTGGCGGCCCACCATCACGTTCTCCAGGGCCGTCATTTCGGCGAACAGGCGAATGTTCTGGAAGGTGCGGGCGATGCCAGCCTTGGCCACTTCGTGCACGGCCGTGGGCTCGTAGGGCTTGCCGGCCAGCTCGAAGCTGCCGCTGTCGGGCGTGTACAGGCCGGTGATCACGTTGAAGAACGTGGTCTTGCCCGCGCCGTTGGGGCCGATCAGGCCATAGACCTGGCCGCGCTGGATGGTGATGCCCACGTCGGACAGGGCCTGCAGGCCGCCGAAACGCTTGGAAATGCCGGCGACCTTCAGCACCACATCATTGGATTTCTCTGTCATTGCGAACTTTCGGTGGAGTGCTTCAGGTCTTTTGCGTCAGGCTCTTGCCGTGCTCGGGCGTTGGCCACAGGCCGCGGGGGCGCAGCAGCATGATGATGATCATGGCCAGGGCAATCAGCAGCTGGCGCAGGATGGCGGAGTCGATGCGGCCGTCGGTCATGGCCTGCAGCGGGCCGGCCACGTAGCGCAGGACCTCGGGCAGGGCCGACAGCAGCACGGCGCCCAGGATCACGCCGGGGATGTGGCCAATACCGCCCAGCACCACCATGGCGACGATCATGACCGACTCCATCAGGCTGAACGACTCGGGCGACACGAAGCCCTGGAAGGCTCCGAACATGGAACCCGCCACACCACCAAACGAGGCGCCCATGCCAAAGGCGAGCAGCTTCATGTTGCGGGTGTTGATGCCCATGGCCTTGGCGGCAATTTCGTCTTCGCGGATCGCCATCCAGGCACGACCGATGCGCGAGTCCTGCAGGCGGTAGCAAATCACCACGCTGACGACCACCAGTACCAGGAACAGGTAGTAGTAGAGCGTGACGGAGTTGATGTCAAAGCCGAACAATTCGAGCCGCTTGCCCAGATCCAGTCCGAAGATCTTGACCGAGTCGATCTGGCCCATGCCCTTGGGGCCGTTGGTCAGGTTGACGGGATGGTCCAGGTTGTTCAGGAAGATGCGGATGATTTCACCGAAGCCCAGGGTCACGATGGCCAGGTAATCGCCGCGCAGCTTGAGCGTGGGCGCCCCGAGCAAGGCGCCGAAGAACGCCGCCACCAGCGCCGCCAGCGGTATCACCAGCCACAGCGAGGTGTGCAACCCGTTCGGGAACATGGCGGCAAACGCCGCGAAATTGTCTGCCAGGTGCGGCGACGCCATCAGGGCAAACAGGTAGGCACCCACGGCGTAGAACGCCACATAGCCCAGGTCGAGCAGGCCGGCGTAGCCCACCACGATGTTCAGGCCCAGCGCCAGCAGCACATACAGCAGGGCCAGGTCGGCAATGCGCACCCAGGCGTTGCCGAAGGATTGCAGGATCAGTGGCAGCACCAGCAGCGCCACGGCGCCGATGATCCAGTTGGTTTTGGTGTTCTTCATGGCAATAGGTCCTCAGGCGCGGTCGGCCACGCGTTCACCCAGCAGGCCCGAGGGGCGCAGCGTCAGGATGATGATGAGCACGATGAACGCAAAGATGTCGGTGTAGTGGCTGCCCAGCAGGCCGCCCGTGAGCGCGCCGATGTAGCCCGAGCCGATGGCCTCGATCAGGCCCAGCAGGATGCCGCCCACCACGGCACCGGCCAGGTTGCCGATGCCGCCGAACACCGCCGCCGTGAAGGCCTTGAGTCCCGGCAGGAAACCCATGGTGTGCTGCGCCGTGCCGTAGTTGGATGCATACATGATGCCGGCGATGGCCGCCAGAACGGCACCGATGATGAAGGTGGCCGAGATCACCATGTCAGGCTTCACGCCCATGAGCGAAGCCACACGGGGGTTTTCTGCCGTGGCGCGCATGGCACGGCCTAATTTGGTGTAGTTCACCAGGTACATCAGCGCAGCCAGGGCCACCACGGTCACGCCCAGAATCAGGATCTGGGTGGAGGTGATGACGGCCCCGCCCACCTGGAACGGCGTGGCCGGCAGCAAAGTGGGATAGGACTTGTAATTGGGCTTCCAGATGATCATGGCCAGCGTCTGCAGCAGGATCGACATGCCGATGGCCGTGATCAGCGGCGCCAGACGCGGGCTGCTGCGCAGCGGTTTGTAGGCCACCTTCTCGATCGTGAAATTGAGCGCGGCGGCCACCACGCAGGCAATGATGGTGGCCAGCAGCAGAATGAGCCAGCCCGGTGCTCCCGGCATGGCCTCCTGCATGAGTCCGATACAGCTCCAACTGGTGAGAGCGCCGACCATGAGCACTTCGCCATGGGCAAAATTGATCAGCTGAATAATGCCGTACACCATGGTGTAGCCCAAGGCTATCAAGGCGTACATGCTGCCGAGAACCAGACCGTTGATGATCTGCTGCAGCAAAATGTCCATAAGAGAAGTCCTTCGTTTGTGACGTACCCACCGCTTTGGCACCGAAATCGGTACAGCCTTGTGGGCCCGACTGCCATGTAGCAAAAAACCCGCCAGGAATGCAGCTGTGCGGGTTTGAGGACGCGATTGTAGCGAGTAGTTTTCGGCCGTCCGGGCCTTGTCTGGCGGGGTTTTCCCTTGGGTTTGGGATCCATCAGCCGGGGACGCAACGCATAAGAAAGATTGATGGATCTATCTCAAAAACGGAGTAAATGGATTGCCGGCGGCAGGCCGGGCCGGACGCACCGCTCGGCGGCCCGGTCGGTACTGTGACTCAGGGGTTTTCCGGGTCCGCGCTGGCAGCCGCATTGCGCACCCGCAGGTCCCGCAGCTTTTGCGCGATCTTGATTTCCAGGCCCCGCTCCACCGGCTGATAGAAGCCCGGTTCCGCCATGCCTTCGGGCAGGTAACGTTCGCCAGCGGCAAAACCGCCCTCCTCGTCATGGGCGTAGCGGTAACCCTTGCCGTAGTCGAGCGCCTTCATGAGCTGGGTGGGCGCATTGCGCAGGTGCATGGGCACGGGGCGCGTACCGTCTTGCTTCACATGGGCGCGCGCGGCGTTGTATGCCTTGTACACGGCGTTCGATTTGGGCGCCACGGCGAGGTAGATCACGCACTCGGCCAGCGCCAGCTCGCCCTCCGGGCTGCCCAGGCGCTCGTACACCTCGCTGGCGTCGAGCGCCAGGCGCAGCGCGCGCGGGTCGGCCAGGCCCACATCCTCGGCCGCCATGCGCACCAGGCGGCGCGCCATATAGCGCGGATCGGCGCCGCCGTCGAGCATGCGCACCAGCCAGTACAGCGCGGCGTCGGGGTCGGAGCCGCGCACCGACTTGTGCAGCGCGCTGATGGTGTCGTAGAACTGCTCTCCGCCCTTGTCGTAGCGGCGCATGCGCTCGCCCAGCACGCGGACCACCCAGGCGTCGGTGATCTCGGCCAGCTGCTCCTGGGCGGCCGCCATGGACAGCGTCTCCAGCGTGTTGAGCAGGCGGCGGGCATCGCCATCGGCGTAGGCCACCAGCCGTTCTATTGCTTCGTTTTCAATAGCTGGAAGCGCTTGCTCCTTCTGCGCCAGAGCCACAATTTTTTTCAAATCCGCGATGGACAGCGGTTGCAGCACATACACCGCCGCACGCGACAGCAGGGCCGAGTTGACCTCGAACGACGGATTCTCGGTGGTGGCGCCGATGAAGGTGAACAGCCCGCTCTCGACATGCGGCAAAAACGCGTCCTGCTGGCTCTTGTTGAAGCGGTGCACCTCATCCACAAAGACGATGGTGCGCTGCTGCATGAGGCCGCCCTTGGCCGCCTCGGCACGCTCCACCGCCTCGCGGATGTCCTTGACCCCGCCCAGCACGGCACTGATGCTGATGAACTGCGCATCGAACGCGTCGGCCATCAGGCGCGCAATGGTCGTCTTGCCCACACCGGGCGGGCCCCAGAGGATGCAGCTGTGCGGCCGGCCCGACTCGAACGCCAGGCGCAGCGGCATGCCCGGCCCCAGCACATGCTGCTGGCCGATGACTTCGGAGAGCTGGTGCGGGCGCAGGCGCTCGGCCAGGGGCTGGTGGGAGACGGCGGGCGGTTTCACGTTCGGCGAGGGGGCTGACTTCAATGGTAGCCGGCATTCCGGCCAATGACCGCCGGCTTCTAGAATGACCCGCATCGCGTCCGCAGCCCCCGGAGGATTTCCATGCCCGTGCGCATCGTTCAACTCGGCAGCCCTCGTGCCCCCGGCGAGGGCACCCGCATCGGCACCGTGCGCCGCCCGCCGCGCGGTGTGCCCAAGGAGCAGTTCGCGGCGCAGGACTGGTACGACGTCTGGTACCCCAACCTGGCACCGAGCCCCGAAACCGTCAAGCAGGCCCAGGCCGCCACCACGCCCCAGGAATGGGCGGCCTTCGCGCGCAAGTACCGCGCCGAGATGGCCACGCCCGAGAACCGCCACACCCTGGCGCTCCTGGCCCGGATGTCGCAGGACGCGAACTTCTCGGTCGGTTGCTACTGCGAGGACGAGGCCCACTGCCATCGCTCGGTATTGCGCCAACTGCTGGCCGAGGCCGGAGCACGGATATCCAATCCCCCCTGAGCCGCTTCGCGCCTTCCCCCCAGGGGGACGCCGCCAGCGCGGCGGGGCGGCCCTTGCGCGGCGTCTGCTGGCCTGGGCCACGCCGGTTTCGTATGCAGCGCCGCGCCATGAGTCACTGAGATGCACCCAAAAGACCAAGAACCGCTCGACGCCCTGCTCGCCCGCGTGCGCGCCTGCCACCTCTGCGCGGGGCACCTGCCGCTCGGGCCGCGCCCGGTGCTGCAGGCGCATGCAGATGCACGCATCCTCATCGCGGGCCAGGCGCCGGGCCGCAAGGTGCATGCCTCGGGCGTGCCTTTCGACGACGCCAGCGGTGAACGCCTGCGCCTATGGATGGGCATCTCGCGCGAGACCTTCTACGACCCGCGCCAGGTAGCGATACTGCCCATGGGTTTTTGCTACCCTGGCCGGGGCACATCGGGCGACCTGCCGCCGCGCCCCGAATGCGCACCGGCCTGGCGCCAACCGCTGCTGGACCGTCTGCCGCAGGTGCGGCTCACTCTCGCGATCGGCCTGTACGCCCTGGCCTGGCACCTGCCCGCCCGCAAGGGCCAGCCGCTGGCGGAGGCAGTACAGAGCACCTGCGCACGGCCGGATGCGCCCGTCCTGGCCCTGCCCCATCCGAGCCCGCGCAACAATGGCTGGCTCAAGCGCCACCCGTGGTTCGAGATCGCGCTGCAGCCCCTGGTACGGGCACGCGTGGCGGCCGTGCTGGCCACTCAGGACGAAAAACGACTCTAGCGGTTGATAAATAAGCGCCAGAAGCTCTCAAAACAAAAGCGTTTACTGCTTGAGCACATCCGCCCCTGCTGGCGGCTTGAACTGGAAGGTGCCCGGCGGCAGCGCGGCATTGGTCTGCATGCCCGTGAAGCGGATGGCTGAACGCTGGCCAAAGCTGTCCAGGATGTCGAGCGCGGCCAGTTGCTCGCCCGAAAAACCCACGCGCACGCTCTGCAACTGGCCGTCCTTGGCCTTGGGGCGGGCCAGCACCCATTGCAGGCCATCCTGGTCAGGGGCCGCTTCGAGCGTGAACTCGGCCTTCAGCGCCGACAGGTCGGGCGCCGAGGCCACCAGGGCCGCGGGCGTGCTGCCCAGGGCCTGGGCCTGGGTGCGCTGTGTCACCTGGTTCAGGTCGGCGTCGTACAACCACAGCGTCTGCCCATCAGCCACGATGGTCTGCTCAAAAGGCTTCTTGTAGATGAACTTGAAGCGCCCCGGCCGCTGGAACTCGAAGCTGCCGCTGCTGGTTTTGGTGCGCGCGGCCTGGCCGTCCTTCGGGGGCGAGGTGACGACCTGGGTGAAATCGGCGCGACCCGTCTGGCTGCCCTTCATGAAGGACTCCAGGCTTTTCAGGCCGTCAGCGCTTGCCAGTTGTGCACCAGTAGCTATCAAGAAAGTAGCAATCAATTTCTTCAACGGAAACTCCTGTCAGGGGGCAGAAAGCCCGTTCGCGGTCACTCGCTGCGGGTCGGCACCAGCACTTCGCGCTGGCCGCTGGTGGTCAGTCCGCTCACCAGGCCCGCCTTTTCCATGTCTTCGAGCAGCCGCGCCGAACGGTTGTAGCCAATGCGCAGCTTGCGCTGCACGTAGGAGATGCTGGCCTTGCGGTCCTTGAGCACCACTTCGACGGCCTGGTCGTACATGGGGTCTTTCTCGCCCCCATCGCCGCCGCCGTCCCCTGACAGATCACCGTCGCCGTCCACAGTTCCGCCTTCGAGCACGCCATCGATGTAGTCCGGCTCCCCTTGTTGCTTGAGGTAACTGACGACACGGTGCACTTCCTCGTCCGATACGAAGGCCCCATGCACACGGATCGGCAGGCCGGTGCCGCTGGCCATGTAGAGCATGTCACCCATGCCCAGCAGGGCTTCGGCGCCCATCTGGTCGAGGATGGTGCGGCTGTCGATCTTGGAGCCTACCGAGAACGCGATGCGGGTGGGAATATTGGCCTTGATCAGGCCGGTGATCACATCCACGCTGGGGCGCTGCGTGGCCAGGATCAGGTGGATGCCGGCGGCGCGCGCCTTTTGCGCCAGGCGGGCGATCAGCTCTTCGATCTTCTTGCCCACCACCATCATCAGGTCGGCCAGCTCGTCGATGATGACCACGATGTGCGGCAGGCGCTGCAGCGGCTCGGGCTCCTCGGGCGTGAGGCTGAAAGGGTTGTAGATGAACTCCTCGCGCGCCATGGCCTCGTCGATCTTGGTGTTGTAACCGGCCAGGTTGCGCACACCCAGCTTGCTCATGAGCTTGTAGCGGCGCTCCATCTCGCCCACGCACCAGTTCAGGCCGTGCGCGGCCTGCTTCATGTCGGTGACCACGGGGGCCAGCAGGTGCGGAATGCCTTCGTACACCGACATTTCCAGCATCTTGGGGTCGATCATCAAGAGGCGCACATCGCGCGCCTCGGCCTTGTACAAAAGCGAAAGGATCATCGCGTTGATCCCCACCGACTTGCCCGAGCCCGTGGTACCGGCCACCAGCACGTGTGGCATCTTGGCCAGGTCGGCCACCACCGGGTTGCCCACGATGTCCTTGCCCAGGCCCATGGTGAGCATGCTCTTGGCCTCGTGGTAGACCTGCGAGCCCAGGATTTCGGACAGGCGGATGGATTGGCGCTTGGCGTTGGGCAGCTCCAGCGCCATGTAGTTCTTGCCCGGGATGGTCTCCACCACGCGGATCGAGACCAGGCTGAGGGAGCGCGCCAGGTCCTTGGCCAGGCCGACGATCTGCGAACCTTTCACGCCGGTGGCGGGCTCGATCTCGTAACGCGTGATCACGGGGCCGGGCATGGCCGCGACCACGCGCACTTCCACGCCGAAGTCCTTGAGCTTCTTCTCGATGAGGCGGCTGGTCATCTCCAGCGTCTCGGGCGCCACGGTTTCCTGGCGCTGCAATGCGCTGTCGAGCAGATCCACCAGCGGCAGCTTGCTGTCGGGCATTTCGGTGAACAGGGGTTTTTGCCGCTCTTTCACCACGCGGGCGCTCTGCGGCACATCCACCAGCACCGGCTCGATGATCTGCACCGGCTGCGGGTGGTGTTCTTCGCTTTCGGTGCGTTCCTCCAGCACCACCACCGCGCGCTCACGCGCAGCCTTGCGGCCCACGGCCACATCCTTGGCCACTTCGCGCTGGGCGCGGCGCGACTGAACCAGGGCATCAATCCGCGCACCCAGCACCTCGGCCACATGCCCCCAGGAAAAGCGGAACACCAGCGCCACCCCCAGCACCAGCAGCACGATGCCCAGCAGGCCCGAGCCGGTAAAGCCCAGCCATTTCACGCTGGCAGGCCCCACAAGGTAGCCCAGCACGCCACCGGCATGCCCCGGCAGCAAGGCTTCGAGCCGGTACAGGCGCGACCATTCGAGCGCGGTGCTGGCGCCCATCAGCAGCACCAGCCCCCCCCAGAACAGGGAGCGCCGCACGGCAGGGCTGACGGTGCCCGCCGCCGCTTCGCCACCACGCATCCACCGCGCCAGCGAGGCAATCCAGGCTCGCACCCCTGCCGCCACACACCACCACACCGAAAATCCCAGTGCGAAATAGCTGCCATCGGCCAGCCAGGCACCAAAACGCCCCGCCCAGTTGGCCACCAGTGGGTCGCCGCGCGTGCCCGAAGTGGACCAGGCAGCGTCCTGTGCGGAATAGCTGACCAGGGCCAGCAGCCAGAAAACCAGCGCCAAAAGGCCCACGACCAGGCCTATTTCGTGGCCAAAGCGGGCCGCACCGGTGCGAGGCGCAGACTTGGCCGAAGAAGATGCATTCAGGGTATTGAGGGAGTAGGTCATAAGCGTGCCGGACAAGCTTACCCCATGCACGGCGGGGCTTGCCCCACCCCCCGCCGCCACGCTGCCACACCGCCACGCACGCTCACACTCTGTAACGCAAGTGACGCTATCTTGCTGTTTTGCCGCGACCACATGGCAGCCAGGACCCCGTCCCCCTTGATCCGGCAAGCAGTATCACCAGGGCTTTTCCATGGGTTCTTACAATCGCGCTGATTGATAAGGCGTCACCAGAAAAAGCCGCGCGCGGTGGATACTTCATAGCTGATTCCGCATTTTTTCAACAGCAGCTGCCTTGAGGCAACTGCACCACACAGGTTTTGTCCATGTCCTCCACCCAACACGCGAAAGTTCTGATCCTCGGCTCCGGCCCTGCAGGCTACACGGCGGCCGTCTATGCGGCACGCGCCAACCTGAACCCGGTGCTCATCACCGGCATCGCGCAGGGCGGCCAGCTCATGACCACCACCGAGGTGGACAACTGGCCCGCCGATGTGCACGGCGTGCAGGGCCCCGACCTGATGCAGCGCTTTCTGGAGCACGCCGAGCGCTTCAAGACGCAGATCATCTTTGACCACATCAACAAGGTTGATTTCAGCCAGCGCCCCTTCACGCTCACGGGCGACAGCGGCACCTACACCTGCGACTCGCTGATCATCGCCACCGGCGCATCGGCCAAATACCTGGGCCTGCCCTCGGAAGAGGCCTTCATGGGCAAGGGCGTGTCAGGCTGCGCCACCTGCGACGGTTTCTTTTACCGTGACCAGGACGTGTGCGTGGTGGGCGGCGGCAACACGGCCGTGGAAGAAGCCCTGTACCTGTCCAACATCGCCCGCAAGGTGACGCTGGTGCACCGGCGCGACAAGTTCAAGGCCGAGCCCATCCTCGTGGACAAGCTCAACGAGAAAGTGGCGGCCGGCAAGATCGAACTCAAGGTGTTCCACACCCTGGACCAGGTGCTGGGTGACAACACCGGCGTGACCGGCATCCGCATCAAGAGCACGCTCGACGGCAGCACCCAGGACATCGCACTGCAGGGCTGCTTCATTGCCATCGGCCACGCGCCCAACACCGAGATCTTCCAGGGCCAGCTGACCATGGAAAACGGCTATATCGTCACGCAGGGCGGGCTCAAGGGCTTTGCCACCCAGACCAGCGTGCCCGGCATCTTTGCCGCGGGCGACGTGCAGGACCATGTCTACCGCCAGGCCATCACCAGCGCCGGCACGGGTTGCATGGCGGCACTCGATGCCCAGCGCTTCCTGGAACAGGAAGCTTGACGAGGCGAAGGCCCCCACGCTCCGCCGCCGCGCGGGCCGCTGCCCCCGGGGGCTTTTTTGTCTTGGGGCGGCCCGGCGACAAAAACTGGGCATCAGGCTATAATCTGCGGCTTTGCTGAATTCGGCCCGCTTTGCGGCACCCCGAAACAGCAAATCGGGTTACCGCCACCCTTTCTGGCGAGGTGAGGCCGCAAGCCATCCTGGGCAAACAAACAGCCCAGGGCTCAGCGAACGGCCGTTTATCAGTATCGGAGTGTCCTCATGGCACGCGTCTGCGACGTAACGGGCAAGAAGCCCATGACGGGGAACAATGTTTCCCACGCCAACAACAAAACCAAGCGCCGGTTCCTGCCGAACCTGCAATACCGCCGTTTCTGGGTCGAGACCGAAAACCGCTGGGTGCGCCTGCGTGTTTCGAGCGCTGCCCTGCGTTTGATCGACAAGAACGGTATCGACTCGGTGCTCGCAGACCTGCGTGCCCGTGGCCAGGCTTAAGGAGTAGCACCATGGCAAGCAAAGGCGGACGCGACAAGATCAAGCTGGAATCCACTGCGGGTACCGGCCACTTCTACACCACGACCAAGAACAAGAAGACCATGCCCGAGAAGATGCTGATCATGAAATTTGATCCCAAGGCTCGCAAGCATGTGGAATACAAGGAAATGAAGCTGAAGTAATCCAGCCTCAGGTCTTTCGGAAAAACCGCCCCGCCGCAAGGTTGGGCGGTTTTTTCATGCCCGCAGGCGGGTGCAGGCCACGGGCGTGGCAAGGAACCTGCATGCAGCTCAGGCGCTGGGCTGGCACTCAGGCCTGCGCCGCACGCAGGCGCATCGAAAAATCACGCAGCACGGCAATGCCGCTGTCCTCGGCCCGGCGGCACCAGGCCTGCAGGTCCGCCGTGAGCTGCTCGCGCGAGTGCGAAGTGTTGAGCCACAGCTGGCGCAGTTCTTCGCGCATGGAGATCATCTTGTCGAGCACCGGTGATGCGGCGCGCACCTGGGCCAATTGCGGCAGAACCACGGCAGGCACCTTCTCGACATCCCGGTGCAGCCAGCGCATGGCGACGTTCAGCACCGATGCATCGGCCTGGCGCGCCTGCAATGCGGCCATTTCGGCCTTGCAGGCCTGGCGCACACCGCGCGCATAGGCGGCCATGACCTCGTAGCGGTTGGCAATCAGGGCCTCCAGTGTCTTTGCATCGGCCACGGGTTTCACATCGCCCAGTTGCAATCGGGGTGGCACCTTCTTGACCGTGGCCCAGCCGATCGCCTGCATCAGGCGGATGTAGGCCCAGCCAATGTCCAACTCATAGGGCTTGATCGAGAACCTGGCCGACGTCGGATAGGTGTGGTGGTTGTTGTGCAGCTCCTCGCCACCAATGAGGATGCCCCAGGGCGAGAGATTGGTGCTGGCGTCCTGCGCCTCGAAGTTGCGGTAGCCCCAGTAGTGGCCCACGCCGTTGACCACGCCAGCCGCCCAGAAGGGAATCCAGGCCATCTGCACCGCCCACACGGCTGCGCCGAGCGCGCCAAACAGGGCCAGATCCAGGACCAGCATGAGCGCCACCCCCTGCCAGCGCAAGCGGCTGTATAGATTGCGCTCGATCCAGTCATTGGGCGTGCCGTGGCCGAACTTCTGGATCGTTTCCATATTCGTCGACTCGGCGCGGTACAGCTCGGCGCCACGCCACATCACGGTGCCAAGGCCGCGTGTCTGGGGGCTGTGGGGATCGTCCACGGTTTCGCATCTGGCGTGGTGCTTGCGGTGGATGGCCACCCATTCCCGGGTGACCATGCCCGTGGCTATCCACAGCCAGAAACGGAAAAAATGCGCTGGAATGGGATGCAGGTCCAGCGCACGGTGCGCCTGGGCGCGGTGCAGGAAAATCGTGACCGCGGCAATGGTGATGTGGGTGGTGGCCAGGGTGTACAGCACGATCTGCCACCAGGCCAGGCCCCACAAGCCATGGGCCAGCCAATCCATGGCGGCGTTCAGGGCCACCCCATCCGGCAACAGCATGTTCAAGACTCCTTGTTTCCCATACCCCATCCACCACGCCCCACGGCCGCTGGTGCGGAAATACCGCGTCCCGCTGCGGTTCAGCCCTTTTTGACCCAGACCGCCGCGAAAAATCCGTCGGTCTGGTGGACATGGGGCCACAAACGCAAATAACCACTGCCGGTATCACCACCGCTGCACAGCCCCCTGGCGCCCTCCACCTTGAGTTGCTCCAGCAATTCACCGGCGTCCAGCAGGCGGAAGTCCGTGTGCGCGGCGCTGAAAGCCTCGGCAATGGCCTCATTTTCCTGCGGCAGGATGCTGCAGGTGGCATACACCAGCCGTCCGCCCGGCTTGAGCAGGCGGGCGGCGCTGTCCAGAATGGCCGTTTGCTTGACCACCAGTTCGTCCACCGCCTTGGGCGACTGGCGCCACTTGAGATCGGGGTTGCGGCGCAGCGTGCCCAGGCCCGAGCAGGGTGCGTCCACCAGCACGCGGTCGATCTTGCCGGCCAGGCGCTTGATGCGCTCGTCCCGCTCGTGGGCGATGGCTGCCGGGTGCACATTCGACAGGCCGCTGCGCGCCAGCCGCGGCTTGAGCGCATCGAGCCGGTGGGCCGACACGTCAAACGCATACAGGCGGCCGGTGCTGCGCATGCTGGCGCCAATGGCCAGCGTCTTGCCGCCCGCGCCCGCGCAAAAATCCACCACCATCTCGCCGCGCTTGGCGTCCAGCAGCAGGGCCAGCAACTGCGAGCCCTCGTCCTGCACCTCGATGGCGCCGCGCGTGAACGCATCGAGCTTGGTCAGCGCAGGCTTGTCGTCCACGCGCAGGCCCCAGGGCGAATACGGCGCGGGATGCGCCTTGATACCGGCCTTGGCCAGCTCCTTTTGCACATCGGCGCGCTTGTCCTTGAGCGCATTGACACGCAGGTCCAGTGGCGCGCTCTGTGCCAGGCTCTCCACCAGCGGCCAGAAACCCTCCCCCAGCTGGTCCTTGAGGGGCTTGACCAGCCATTCGGGCAGGTTGTGGCGATGGCGCTCCATCAGGTCATCCACTGTGACCGCATCACACTGGTCCAGCCAGTTCTTCTCCTGATCGGTCAGCGCGCTCTTGAGAAAATCGCGCGGGCCATGAAAGCCGAGGATGGCCAGGCGGCGCTCCTTGGGGCCCGAGCCCGAGGGCGCCATGTGGTCGAACAGCAGCTTCTTGCGCAGCACGGTGTAAACCGTCTCGGCCAGCGTGGCACGTTCGCGGGGGCCCAGGCCCCGGTTATCGCGGAAGAATCGTGACACCACCGCGTCGGCGGGGTGTTCAAACGTAAGGGTGAGCCTGACAAGTTCGGCGCAGGCGTCGAGAAGGACTTTGGGATGCATGCCCCGATTGTCCCACCGACACCCTGATCGGTGCATGCACCTCACCCCGAGACGCAGCGGCACAGCGGCCCTTCTGCGTCAGCCGGCACTGCCGCAGCCGCCTGCGGGACGGCTCGTTGCGAGCGCACCAGGCGCGCACAATCTGCGCCTCCCCTCTGTACTGCTCTGATTCACCGCCCTTCCCCCATGACCGACGAAGACCTGCCCGCACTCATCCGCACGCCACCTGGCCTCTACCGCCACTACAAGGGAATGCTCTATCAGGTGATCGACACCGTGCGCCACAGCGAGACGCTGGAGCCCATGACGCTGTACCGCGCGCTTTACGGCCAGCGGGGCCTGTGGGTGCGCCCTGCAGCCATGTTTCTGGAAAACGTTTCGGTGGATGGGCAGTTGCGGCCCCGCTTTGAGCGCTGCAGCGATGCGACCCCTGACATGGAGAGCTGACCCTCCGTTGCGCCAACGCAGTTACAAGGCTTGCACCAGCGCCCGCACAGCGCGCGGGTAGATCACATGTTCCTGGGTGAGCACACGCGCCGCCAGCGTATCGGCCGTGTCCCCCGGCAGCACAGGCACCACGGCCTGGTCCAGGATCGGGCCCACGTCCAGTTCGGCCGTCACCTGGTGCACCGTCACACCGGCAAACCTGCAGCCCGCATCAATGGCGCGCTGGTGCGTGTGCAGCCCGGTGAAAGCCGGCAGCAGCGAGGGGTGGATGTTGATGAGCCGCCCCGCGTAATGCGCCACAAAACCCGGCGTGAGGATGCGCATGAACCCGGCCAGCACCACCAGGGCGGGCTGATGGCGGTCGATGGTGGCGGCCAGTTCGGCGTCAAAGGCCTCGCGGCTGGCAAAGGCCTTGTGGTCCAGCACCTCGGTGGCAATGCCCTGCGCGCGGGCAAAAACCAGCCCGCCGGCATCGGCTTTGTTGCTGACCACGGCGGCCACGCGCGCGCCATAGCGCTGCTCCCAGTTTTCCTGCTGCGCGGTTCGGACGATGGTGGCCATGTTGGAGCCGCCGCCAGAGATCAAAATCACAATGTTTTTCATTGCCTGCAATTATCCCCGCCATGCCGTTCGACCCTCGTACCCGCCCCCTCACACCCCAAGAAGCCCGCGTGCTCGCCACCCTGATGGAGAAGGCCCGCACCGTGCCCGACAGCTACCCCATGTCGCTCAACGGCCTGCTGACCGGCTGCAACCAGAAGACCAGCCGCGACCCGGTGATGCAGCTGAGCGATGCCCAGGCGCAGGAAGCGTTGGATTCGCTCAAGCTGCTGAGCCTGGCGTTCGAGAGCAGCGGCAACCGCACCACCCGCTGGGAGCACAACTTCCAGCGCGGCGTGGGCGTGCCCGAGCAGTCGGCGGTGCTGCTGGGCCTCTTGATGCTGCGCGGCCCGCAGACGGCGGGCGAGCTGCGCATCAACGCCGAGCGCTGGTACCGCTTTGCCGACATCTCCTCGGTAGAAGCCTTTCTGGACGAACTGCAGGAGCGCAGCGCCGAAAAAGGCGGCCCGCTGGTCGTGCAGCTGCCCCGCGCGCCCGGCGCCCGTGAGCAGCGCTGGGCGCATTTGATGTGCGGGCCCGTGGACACCACCCCCAGCCATGTGCCCGCAGGCAGTGTGGGCTCAGCCCCGTCGCCCGCCCTGCAGGCCCGTGTGGATGCCCTGGAGGCCGAAGTGGCCATCCTCCGAAATACCGTGCAGCGGCTGTGTTCCGAACTGGGCATTTCCCCTGACTTCAGTCCAATGTCGCCACCCGGACAGGAGTGAAACGAACGCCCGTGCTACAACAGCGGAATCATTTGGAGACAAACCGATGGATCTCGCATTCACACCCGAAGAACAGGCCTTCCGCGAAGAAGTTCGCGCATGGGTTCACGCCCACCTGCCCAAGGAAATTTCCCACAAGGTGCACAACGCCCTGCGCCTGACCCGCACCGACATGCAGGGTTGGGCCAAGATTTTGGGCCAAAAGGGCTGGCTCGGTTTTGGCTGGCCGAAGGAGTTTGGCGGCCCCGGCTGGACGGCCGTGCAAAAGCACCTGTTTGAAGAAGAATGCGCCCTCGCCGGCGCACCCCGCATCATCCCCTTCGGCCCCGTGATGGTAGCCCCGGTGATCATGGCGTTTGGCAATGCCGAGCAGCAAAAGCGCTTCTTGCCCGGCATCGCCAGCGGCGAAGTGTGGTGGAGCCAGGGCTACAGCGAACCGGGCTCGGGCTCGGACCTGGCCAGCGTCAAGACCCGCGCCGAGCGCGTGGGCGACAAATACATCGTCAACGGCCAGAAGACCTGGACCACGCTGGGCCAGCACGGCGACTGGATGTTCAACCTGGTGCGCACCAGTACCGAGGGCAAGCCGCAGACCGGCATCTCCTTCCTGCTGCTGGACATGAAGTCCAAGGGCGTGACCGTGCGCCCCATCAAGCTGCTGGACGGCGAGTGTGAAGTCAATGAAGTGTTCTTCGACAACGTCGAGGTGCCTGCCGAGAACCTGATCGGTGAAGAGAACAAGGGCTGGACCTACGCCAAGCACCTGCTGAGCCACGAGCGCACCAACATCGCCGACGTGAACCGCAGCAAGCGCGAGCTGGAGCGCCTGAAGCGCATCGCCCGGGCCGAAGGCGTGTGGGAGGACCAACGTTTCCGCGACCAGATCGCGCTGCTGGAAGTGGACATCGTGGCGCTGGAAATGCTGGTGCTGCGCGTGCTATCCAACGAGAAGTCGGGCAAGAACTCGCTCGACATCGCCGGCCTGCTCAAGATCAAGGGCAGCGAGATCCAGCAGCGCTACGCCGAGCTGATGATGCTGGCCGCAGGCCCCTTTGCCATGCCCTTCATCGAAGAAGCCATGGAAGCCGGCTGGCAGGGCAACTTCCCCGGCGGCGTCACCGCCAACGCGCCGCTGGCATCCACTTACTTCAACCTGCGCAAGACCACCATCTACGGTGGCTCGAACGAGGTCCAACGCAACATCGTGGCGCAGACCGTTCTGGGCTGACGCCCAGTACGGTCCGCGCCTTGCGCGACAGAACTGCTCCCCCGTGCCCCCTCCGGGAGGGGGTTCCCGATAGAGCTTCGCTGGTTGTTGAGGGCGCCACGGCGCCACAACCAGCACAAGGAGAGACACATGGATTTCGATTTTTCTGACGACCAGGAACAGCTGCGCGACGCCGTGCGCAAGTGGGTGGACAAGGGCTACACGTTCGAGCGCCGCCGCGCTGCCGTAGCCGCGGGTGGTTTTGACCGCGCCGCCTGGAACGAACTGGCCGAGCTGGGCCTGACCGCACTCACCGTGCCCGAAGCGCACGACGGCATGGGCCAGGGCGCGATCGACGCCATGGTGGTGGCCGAAGAACTGGGCCGCGGCATTGTGCTGGAGCCCATTGCCCAGGCCTTCATCGCCTGCAGCGTGCTGTCGCACTACGCACCGGCCGACATGCAATCGGCCTGGCTGCCCCGCGTGGCCAGCGGCGAGGCGCTGGTGGTACTGGCGCAGCAGGAGCGCAAGGCGCGCTACCGCCTGGATGTTTGCGAGGCCAAAGCGGCTCCGGCGCAATCAGGCTATGCGGTAACAGCTACTAAAAGCGTAGTACCCGCTGGCGACAAGGCGGACGCCTTCATCGTGCCCGCACAGCTCAACGGCAAGATCGCCCTCTTCCTGGTCGAGCGCACTGCGAGCGGCGTGACCACGCAGGGTTACGTCACGCAAGATGGCAGCCGCGCCGCCGAAGTGCAGCTGAGCAATGCCCCCGCCACGCTCATCACCACCGATGGCCTGGCCGCGCTGGAGCTGGCCGTGGACACCGGCATCGCCGCCACCTGCGCCGAAGCCGTGGGCGTGATGGGCAAGACCGTCGCCATCACCGTCGAATACATGAACCAGCGCAAGCAGTTCGGCGTGTTCATTGCCAGCTTCCAGGCGCTGCGCCACCGCGTGGCCGACATGAAGATGCAGCTGGAGCTGGCCCGCTCGATGAGCTACTACGCCAGCCTCAAGCTCGGCGCGCCCGCGGACGAACGCCGCCGCGCCATGGCCCGCGCCAAGGTGCAGCTGGGCCAGTCCATGCGCTTCGTGGGCCAGCAGGCCGTGCAACTGCATGGTGGCATCGGCGTGACGGACGAATACATCGTGAGCCACTACTTCAAGAAGCTCACCCAACTCGAAGTGGCTTTTGGCGACACGCTGCACCACCTGGGTGAAGTGTCGGCGCGCATGCAGGACACCGCGGGTGTGTTTGCCTGAGGCCAGGTTCCCGCCGCCCGAAAAACCGCCTTCGGGCCAATGCCAGTCAGTTAAGCTTGGCTTGATCTGATTGGCAGTAAAAAGGGAACGTGTTTCACGTTCCCTTTTTATTTT